>CAZITQ010000120.1:0-28627 GCA_964542165.1 uncultured Rickettsiales bacterium | reverse complement strand
GGCCCTTGGTGTCCATGCAGGCGTTGATGCCCCCCTGGGCGCAGGCCGAGTGGGAACGCTTGACCTCGAACAGGGAGAACAGCTTGACGGGGAATCCGGCCTCGGCGATCCGCAGGCTGGCCCACAGGCCGCCCAGACCGCCCCCGATCACGATGGTTTCCGGCTTCTTGGTACCCATGTTCATCCTCCCCTACAGGCCGGCCACGGCCGCGGGGTCGTTGACCACGAAGCCCAGCAAGCTGCGAACGCCCAGGGCGATGAGGGCCGCGGCGACGACCATGAAGGTAGCGAAGCTGATCCGCTGGGAGCGCGGCGTGGTGGTCAGTCCCCAGGAGATGCCCATCGTCCACAGTCCGTTGCCCAGGTGCAGCGCGGAGATGGCCGTACCGAGCACGTACACGGCGAAGATCACCGGACTCTCCAGCAGACCCTGCATGTGACCGAACAGGTCCGACTGGACGTCGGCGTGCAGCGCCGCTTGCAGCCTCGTCTGGCCCACGTGGAACAGCACGAAGGCCAGGATCACGAAGCCCGACACCCGCTGGAACAGGAACATCCAGTTGTGCAGGAATCCGTAGCGAATCGTGTTGGACTTGCCGCTGGCCCAGATCACGATCCCGTAGATCGCGTGGAACAGGATCGGCAACGCGATGCCGAAGACCTCGAACAGCAGCACCAGGTTCATGTTCGCGATCTTCTCGACGACCTCGTTGTAGTGGGCCGCGCCCTTCCAGGCCTGGGAGTTCTCCCACATGTGGAAAGCCAGGAAGGCCCCCACCGGGATCAGTCCGAGCAAGGAGTGGATCCTGCGCATCAGGAAATGCGGGCTCTCGATGGATGTTCTCATCCGCCCTCCACGAAAGAATTCACGACGATGTGTCGACCCTCGCCCCCGAGAGTCGACCAGCATAGCTCACGCGTGCCGCCGTGCCCCCGCGGCCGCCGGCGAGCGCCCCTCAGACGGCCCTGCCGGACTTCACCTTGCGGATCTCCTCGCTGAGGATCGCGATGTGGTGCAGCTCCTCGCGGATGATCGCGTCGACCCGGTCCTGACCCCAGCCCGCGGGCATGGCGTCCTTGAGCCCGGCGAACAGGGTGACCGCGTCCTTCTCGCGACCGATGGCCAGCCGCAGGATGCGGATCGCGTCCGGGTTCCCCGCCAGCACCTCCTCCGGATCCTCGGAGGTGTCGAACACGTAGCCGTCCGCCACCGCCTGGAGGTAGGCCCGGGCCTGGCCATCCAGGTCCACGAGATCCAGCCCGACGAAGTCCTCCTCCTGTCGCATGGCCTCGAAGGTCTTCTCGTGCTCGTCCTCCATGCTCGCCAGCAACAGCAGGGTCTGCTGGACCTCGGGTTCGGCCGCGAGATCTGCGGCCAGGCGGTAGAAGCGGCCCCCGTTGCGCTCGATCTGGGTGGCGATCTGGAGGATCTCGTCGATGTTGAAGCTGGCGGCCATCCGGCGCCCCCTTTCGGTGTGCGATCCCCGGGGCGTCCGAACCGCCGCAGGGCACGGCCGCAGTTCTAGCAAGGTTCGTACCGAAAAGCGCGTGGGCGGGCGTTAGCTTCGATTCGGGCCTGGCAAACGGTGGGCATCGGCCCCATGTCTGATATGTTGTGCGGCCGGTCGCCGCGGGCGCGCGCGATGGGACTGTCCCACGAGACACCCCGCGGTGTCTCACGACGACGCCGGAGAGGCCGGGCAACCCCGGGGCAGCTCGACGTGCGGCGTCGGGACCGGGTGGCACCGAACCTGCATCGGCTCGGGGCCGACCGTGGAAGGACGAGGTCAGCAATGGTTGGGAGCAGGATCGCGATCAAGTTCGCCGGAGCGGCCGGCCAGGGCGTGGAGTCCAACGGTGCGTTACTCGCCCGGACGCTGGCCCGGGGCGGACTGCACGTCTTCGGTCGCAAGGACTACGAGTCCCGGATCCGCGGCGGGCTGAACTTCTTGCGGATCGACGTTGCCGAGGAACCCATCCACGGCCACGGCACGGGGATCCACCTGCTGCTCGCCCAGACGGTCGAAGCGGTCGAGCAGTTCGCGGACGTCATCGTGCCCGGCGGGGGTGTGGTCTACGACGAGGGGCTCGACGTGGACCAGGCCGCGCTGCGCGACCGGGACATCGTCCCGATGCCCGCCCCCCTCGTGAAGATCGCCAAGGAGATCGGCGGCCGGCCGGTGATGGCGGGGGCCGCCTCGGTGGCGGTGGCCGCGGCGGTGTTCGACTTTCCCCTCGACGCCCTGTTGGAGACCCTCGGGCGGCAGTTCGCCAAGAAGGGTGACGAGGTCGTCGACGCCAACCGGGCCGTCGCCCGCGCCGCATACGAGTTCGGCTCGCAGACCCACGCCGCCGAATTCCGATTTCACCTGAGTGCCCTGGACGACCCGCCCGAGCGGATGTTGCTGGACGGCAACCAGGCCTTCGCCTACGGAGCCCTGGTGGGCGGCTGCAACTTCGTCGCCGGCTACCCCATGACGCCCGGGACGTCGATCCTCGAGTGGCTCGCCGGGCACGGGGCGAGCCACGGGGTCGTGGTCAAGCACAGCGAGGACGAGATCGCGGCGCTGAACATGGTGATCGGCGCGGCCCACATGGGCGCCCGGGCGCTGACCCCGACCTCGGGGGGCGGGTTCGCGCTGATGGTCGAGGCACTGAGCCTGGCGGGGATGACCGAGACCCCGGCGGTCATCGTGCTCGCCCAGCGCCCCGGCCCCTCCACGGGGCTGGCCACCCGGACCGAGCAGGCGGATCTGAAGTTCGCGCTCTCCGCCGGTCACGGGGAGTTCCCCCGCATCGTGCTGGCGCCGGGGAGCATCGAGGAGTGCTTCGAGGCCGGCTGGCGGGCCTTCAACCTGGCCGAGCAGTTCCAGCTGCCGGTG
Source organism: uncultured Rickettsiales bacterium (assembly GCA_964542165.1). Taxonomy (GTDB): domain Bacteria; phylum Myxococcota_A; class UBA796; order UBA9615; family CAYRNR01; genus CAYTBN01. Next base: position 25,745 of record CAZITQ010000120.1, on the reverse strand, counting down.
ATTGTACTCACCGAGCACTTCCTGGCGACCTCCACGCGGACCCTGGATCCGACGGCCTTCGACCTGTCCCGTGTGTTCATCGACCGGGGCGCCTTGCTCGAGGGCCAGGAGCTGGATGAGCTCGACGTGCCCTACGTTCGCTACGAGGTCACCCACACCGGGGTCTCCCCCCGGGCCCTCCCGGGGCACCCCAAGGCCGTGTTCGCGATCACTGGCAACGAGCACACCACCACCGGCGCCCTGAGCGAGGACGCGGAGATCCGCGTCACCCAGCACCTCAAACGGATGTCCAAGCTGGATACGGCCGCGGCCCAGATGCGACCGCCCAGCTGGTACGGACCCGACGGCGCGGAACACACCCTGGTGTGCTGGGGCGGGACCGTGGGACCGGCGAGGGAGGCGGCGGCGTTGCTGGGCGCTCGGGGGCTGTCGGTGAACGTGCTGCAGTTCGCCGACCTGTGGCCGCTGAATCACGAAGCCGCCGAGGCCGAACTCGCGAAGGCGGGGCGGCTCATCGCCGTGGAGGGCAACGCAACCGCCCAGCTGGCCTCGGTCCTGCGGGCCGAGCTCGGGTGTCACATCGACACCCGGGTCCTCAAGTGGGACGGCCGTCCGCTCTCGCCCGACTTCATCGCCGAGCGCGTCGCCGAGGAGGTGTGACCATGGTCACCATCAACGACTACAAGGGCGGGATGGAGCCGACCTGGTGCCCGGGTTGCGGCAACTTCGGGATCCTGGCGGGACTCAAACGCGCGCTGGCCGAAGCCGACGTGGAACCCCACCGGGTCCAGCTGATCTCCGGCATCGGCTGCGGCAGCAAGATCCCCCACTACATGCGGGCCAACGGCTTCCACACCCTCCACGGACGAGCGCTCCCGGTCGCCACCGGTGCGCGGCTGGCCAACCACGGGATGAAGGTCATCGTCGTGCACGGCGACGGGGACGGCTACGGCATGGGGGGCAACCACTTCATCCACGCCGCACGGCGCAACATCGGACTGGTGGACCTGGTCCAGAACAACGCGGTCTACGGGCTGACCAAGGGCCAGTACTCACCCACCAGTCCGCCGGGATTCAAGTCCAAGACGTCGCCCGAGGGGGCCCTGGAGCAGCCGGTGAACCCCCTGAGCCTGGCGCTGGCCGCCGGTGCGACCTTCGTGGCCCGGGCCTACCCCCTGGACATGGAGCACTTCGCTGCGGTCATCCGCCAGGCCATGGACCACCCCGGGTACGCGCTCATCGACACCCTGCAGGTCTGTGTCACCTTCAACCCCGCCCAGAGCTACGTCTGGTACAAGAAGCGGGTGTACAAGCTCGAGGACGAGGAGGGCTACGACACCTCCGACCGCGCCTCAGCGATGGTCCGTGCGCTGGAGTTCGGCGACCGGATCCCCACGGGCGTGCTCTACCAGGACGCGGAGGCGCCGAGCTACGAGGACCGGCTCCCCGCGCTGGCCGGCGGCCCCCTGGCGGAGCGGCCCCTGCGACACCTCCCGATGGAGGCCTACGAGGCCATCAAGCAGGAGTTCATCTAGGTGCCCGCCATGCAGTGGAAGTGCACCATCTGCAACTACATCCACGACGGCGACGAGCCCCCGGACGTCTGCCCGGTGTGCAAGAAGGGCAAGGAGTTCTTCGAGCCCGTCGAGGCCGAGGCACCAGCCGTCGAGGCCGGGGAACCCACGGCGGTGTCCGACGGGCCGGGTGCCGAGCCGGAGGAGGAGATCTCGCAACGGCAGTGGTACTGCACGGTCTGCAAGTACATCCACCACGGGGACTCACCCCCGGACATCTGCCCGGTCTGCAAGAAACCCTGGACCGCGTTCGTGCCCCACGAGGAAGGCCAGGAACACGCTCCACTGAAGCCCAAGTCCAAGCCTGTGGCGAAGAAGGAGGAGGTCAAGGCCGACCGGTGGCGCTGTGTCGTGTGCAACTACGTGCACGAAGGTCCCCAGCCGCCGGACATCTGCCCCGTCTGCGGCAAAAGCAAGGACTTCTTCGAGCCGGAGGAGCAGAGCCCCGAACACCACCATCGCGGACTGTCGGGCCTCATCGAGCGGCTGCACCTGCACCCCGTGTCGGCCCACATGCCCAACGGGGCGATGCCGCTGGCGCTGGTGGCCTGGATCGCCTTTCTGGCGACCGGGGAGGCATCCCTGGAGCGCACCAGCTTCTACCTGGTGATGGTCTCGGCGCTGGTGGTGCCGGTGACCTTCTACTCCGGGTGGTCGGACGCCCGACACCGTTTCGGCTCCACGACGACGGGGATCTTCCCCGAGAAGAAGTTGTGGAGCTGGGTGCTGACCGCCCTGGCCGCCGCGACCGTGGTCTGGCGCCTGGCCATCGGCTGGGCCGACGCGCCGACCGGTGGGCTGGAGATCGCGATCTTCACCGGATGTTTGCTCGCCTGTAACGCGCTGACCACTCGCCTGGGGATGCTGGGTGGAAAACTCGTGTTCGGGCATTAGATAGGAACCGACCTCGGCTCGCCGGGGATGACAAGGAACGTACTCTCGAAAGGGGACGACGATGATCCAAGAGAAGATGCAAGCTGCCTTCAACGACCAGATCAACGCCGAGATCTACTCCGGCTACCTCTACCTCTCCATGTCCGCGTGGGCCGAGACCCAGGGGCTGTCGGGGTTCGCCAACTGGTTCCGGATCCAGGCCCAGGAGGAGCTGACCCACGCCATGAAGATGTTCGACTTCGTGGTCGAGCGCGGCGGCCACGCGAAGATGGCCGCCGTGGACGGTCCGCCCCAGGCCTGGGACTCGCCCATGGCCGCCTTCGACGCCGTGCTCGCGCACGAGCAGAAGGTCACCGGCCTGATCAACGACCTGACCGACCTGGCCATCGAGCTGCGGGACCACGCGTCGCGCAACTTCCTGGAGTGGTTCGTGGACGAGCAGGTGGAGGAGGAGGCCAGCGTGGAGGACATCATCTCCAAGCTCAAGCTCGCCGGTGAGGGACACGGGATGTTCCTGATGGACAAGGACCTGGGCGGCCGCTCCTTCGCGATGCCCGCGGAGTAGTCCGAGGGCCCACCGGCACGGTGATCGCACCTGTCGTCCGCGTGCGAGAACCGGAGGAAAGCATGCGCTCGTCCGACAGCGCCGTCGCCTCTCGAAAGCGAGGGAAGCGGGCCATCCGCGAGCTCCTCACCCGCGGCGATCTCGACGCCGTGGTGAGACAGTCCCGCGAGACAGGCGCCCGCCGCACCTACCGCCACCTGCTCACCTTCCTCCACGACCGGGATGACCTGGTCCGCTGGCGGGCCGTGGTCGCCTGCGGGCGGGTCGCCGGGGTGCTGGCCAAGAAGGACCTGGAGGGGGTGCGGGAGCTGATCCGCCGCATCCTGTGGTGGATGAACGACGAGTCCGGCGCCCTGCTGCGGGTGGGCCCCGAGGTGCTGGCGGAGATCCTGGTCAACGTGGAGCCGCTGGTGGTCGAGTATGCGGATCTGTTGCCCACCTACGTCGACGAAGAACCCTTCGAGGGGGGTGCCCTGTGGGCCATCGCCCGGCGGGCGGAGGCCAGGCCGGGCGTCTTGACCGACGCCGCCGATTCGATCCGATTCGGGATGGACTCCCAGGACGGCGAGATCCGCGGTCACACCTGGATGGCGCTGCAGGCACTGGGCGTCGACGGCGGCGCCAACCCGGGCCATGGCGAGGCCACCTTCCTCACCTACGATGTGGTGGGCGACGCCCTGACCGCCCGGCCGATTCCCCCACTGCAGCCCTCCTTGCCCGGTTCCTCCTCCGCCAGGTAGCCTGGTCGCCCCCGAATCCCCCGTTTCGGGCGATTCGTCGCAGGAGGACTCGACATGAGCGATCGGTGGACGTGTGACGTGTGCGGGTTCGTGCACAGCGGCGACGCGCCGCCGGCCGCCTGCCCGGTGTGCGGTGTCGAACGCGAGCTGTTCAGCGCCATGGAAGCGGTCGCCGTCCAGCCAGCTCCCGAAGCGGGCGGCAGCTGGCGCTGTTCGGTCTGCGGCTACGTGCACAGCGGCGACGCCCCGCCGTCGAGCTGCCCGGTCTGTTCGGTGGACGCCAGCCTGTTCGACGCCGAGGGGGGCGAGGAGGCGGCGCCCGCGGGGGACGGAGAGGGAGAGATCCTGGTCATCGTGGGAGCGGGGGTCGCCGGCACCACGGCCGCCCAGAGCGCTCGACGGACCGCCCCGGGGCTGAGGATCGTCCTGGTGTCCGCGGAGCCCGGACTGCCGTACTACCGGCTCAACCTGACGCGGTTGCTCGCCGGCGAGGTGGGTGAGTCGGAGCTCGAGATGTGTGGCCGTGACTGGCTGGACGAGCATGGGATCGAGTGGATGCAGGGAGAGGTCACGACCGTGGACCGCGCCTCCCGGACCCTCGATCTACGGGACGGTTCGCAGCTGCAGTACGACCGGCTGATCCTCGCCTGCGGCTCCCACCCCTTCGTCCCGCCGCTACCGGGCGTGGACCTGGGTGGCGTGCACACCCTGCGTACCCTGGCGGATGCCCGACGGATCCTCGACCGGGCCCGACCCGGTCGCCGCTGCGTGTGCATCGGCGGTGGCCTCCTGGGGCTGGAGAGCGCGGGCGCGCTCGCGGGGCGCGGTCTGTCTGTCGGCGTGCTCGAGGGCTACGGGTGGTTGCTGCCGCGGCAGCTGGCCGAACCGGCCGGGCGCATGCTCCAGCACGAGCTCGAGGAGATGGGGGTCGCGGTCTACAACGAGGCCCGTGCGCGGGAAATCGTCGGGGAAGGGGACGTGACCGGTGTCGTGCTCGAGGACGGCCGGGAGCTGGCCGCCGACCTGGTGGTGATCGCCACGGGCGTGAGGCCCAACAGCCACCTGGCCCGACGCTGCGACCTGCCCGTCCAGAGCGGGGTGATCGTGGACGAGCGGATGGCCACCGTCGATCCGGCCGTCTTCGCCGCCGGGGACGTGGCCGAGCACGCGGGAAGGGTCTACGGAATCTGGCCGGCGTCGTTCAGCCAGGGTGAGGTGGCGGGGATCAACGCGGCGGGTGGGACCGCGGCGTTCCCGGGCATGCCGCCGGCCAACAGCCTCAAGGTCCTGCGGACCGACATCTACTCCATCGGCGAGGTGCAACCCGGCGACGCCAGCTATCGCGTGCTCGAGGAACGGAACCAAGAGAGCTACGTACGGCTCGTCGTGCGTGACGGGGTCCTAGTGGGCGCGAACGTGCTGGGACGGCCGGAGCTTGCCAACCCGCTCCGCGACGCGGTCGAGTCCGGGGCACAGCTGGCCACGCGCCCGGAACTGTCCGGGCTGCTCCCCTCTCTGCTCGGATCCTGAGCCCCGGACGGGGTGGGGGAAGGACGATCCTGGGCTGGCCTGTGCCCGATCAGGTCGTGGACGGGTCCCGGCGGGAGGCGGTGTCGTCTACCAGTTCTCGCCCAGGACCTCGAAGTGGGCCTTGGGGTGGGCGCAGGCCGGGCACATCTCCGGTGCCTCGTCGCCCTCGTGCAGGTAGCCGCAGTTGCGGCAGCGCCAGGTGGTGGGCTCGTCCTTCTTGAAGACCGTGCCGTCCTCCACGTTGGCCAGCAGGTCCCGGTAGCGCTTCTCGTGCTGCTTCTCGGCCACCGAGATGGCCTCGAACACCACGGCGACGGCCTCGAAGCCCTCCTGGCGGGCCACGGCGGCGAAGCCCGGGTACATGTCGGTCCACTCGTGGTTCTCGCCGTCGGCGGCGGCGAGCAGGTTCTCGGCAGTGGTGCCGATCACGCCGGCGGGGAACGCCGCAGTGATCTCCACGTCCCCGCCCTCGAGGAACTTGAAGAATCGTTTCCCGTGCTCCTTCTCCTGGGCTGCAGTCTCCTCGAATATGGTCGAGATCTGGACGTAACCCTCCTTCTTGGCCTTGGCGGCGTAGAAGGTGTAGCGGTTGCGGGCCTGGGACTCGCCGGCGAAGGCGAGCAGCAGGTTCTTCTCGGTCTGGGTGCCTCTGAGGCTGGCCATGCTTCCTCCGGGTTGCGCCCCGACCCCGACGGGGCGAAGCCGTGAGATACCACCCGCGGGGTGGGGCGTCCACTCTCCTGCGGGGAGGGTCTCAGTCGAGGGGCGCGACCTGGAAGCCCGCAGCGCGGACGGTCTCGTGGACCCGGGCCAGCTCCACGTCGCCGCGAACCACCGCCCGCCCCGCCTCCAGGTCCACCAGGACCGAATCGACGCCGTCCTGCTCCTCCAGGGCGCCGGTGAGCTTGGCAACACAGTTGTTGCAGTTCATGCCCTGGACCCCGACCTCGAGGGCGGGGGCGTCGGACCGCCGGGCGCGGAGCTGCCGGAGGTACCGCCGCGCGTCTCGCAGGGCGAAGCCGGCCAGCAGAACCACCAGGACCACCGCGCTGGCCACCGACCACCAGGTCGCGTGCTCGTGGTGGGCCATGGCGTCCGCCGGGCCGGCCTCCAGCAGGAAGTCGAAGGCGAGGCCGAACGCGGCGCTGCCGGCGATGATCGTGGCCAGGTAGACCGCCAGGGTCCGGCCGCCGAGGCCCCGGTAGATGGCACCGATGGTGGCCACGTTGGTGGCTGGCCCCGCCATCAGGAAGATCAACGCCGCGCCCGTGGGCATCCCGCCGGCAACCAGGGCGGCGGCGATGGGCACCGAGGCGGTCGCGCAGACGTACATCGGCACCGAGACGGCCAGCACCGCGAGCGCGGTGCCCAGGGCGCCGATGGCCGCGAACGAGGCCAGGGAGCCGGCGGGGAGGTAGACCGTGAGGGCGGCGGAGACCACCACACCGAAGACGATCCAGCGCCAGATGCCCGAGAGGATGTCCAGCGAGTGCTCCACCGCACCGCGGAGGCCGCCGGCCGACGCCTCGTCCGCGGTCACCGGCTCCACGGCGGCGTCGGAGTTCCGGCCCACCGCGTCGGTGAGCCAGCCACCCGCCAGCCCGGTCACCAGGGCGCTGACGACCTTGAACAGGGCAAACGGCCAGCCCAGGAAGGAGGCGCTCACGAGGATCGAGTCCACGCCGGTCTGGGGGGTGGCGATGAGGAATCCCACGGACGCGCCGTCGCTGGCCCCGTCCTTCTTCAGGCCCAGGCCCGCCGGGATCACACCGCAGGAACACAGGGGCAACGGGATGCCGAGGGCGACGGCCTTGAGCACGCCGGCGCGGCCCCGGAGCTGGCGCCGGATCAGGTCACCGGGGACCACCGCGTGGAGCAGTCCGGCCACCGCCATGCCCAGCAGCAACCAGGGGGCGAGCTCCAGGGTGACGTCCCACGAGGCGGAGAGCAGGGGCAGCATCGATCGTTCCGTCCTTCCCCTCTCCAGGTAGGTCCGCGGCGGCCGTGGCGCCACGTCCGAAACGTGCCACGGCCCGTGGCGCGAAGGCCCACGAGGCACTAAACACAGCACGTGGACGTTTTTTTCGCCATCCTTGCTTGTAAAACGGTAATCAGGTATTACAATACCGAAATGAACGGAATACATCGCGACGGAGCGAGATCATGAAGCGACAGATCATCAAGATCGACGAGGACCTCTGCAACGGCTGTGGGGACTGCGTCCCTTCGTGTGCCGAGGGTGCGATCCAGATCATCGACGGCAAGGCCAAGCTGGTGAAGGACGCACTGTGTGACGGTCTGGGGGCCTGTCTTGGGGATTGCCCCGAGGGCGCGTTGACCATCGAGACCCGCGACGCGGCCGAGTTCGACGAGGAGCTGGTGGAGGAGCACCTCTCGACCCTGAAGGATGGGGGGGAGGCCCACGTGGGAGCTGGGCACGGGGCACCGGCGCCGCAGGCAGCGCCTCCGTCGCCGTCCCCGCCGGCATTTGCGGCTCCGGGGGGCCTGGGTCTCCATGGGTCGCCCCATGGGGGTGGCGGGTGTCCGGGATCCCGGGCCATGGCCTTCGACGAGCCGGAGGCGCCGGCCGAGGAGGGCGGCACGAGGACGTCACAGCTGCGGCAGTGGCCGGTGCAGTTGCACCTTGTGTCGCCGGTGGCCCCCTACTTCGAGGGCGCCGACATCCTCCTGTGCGCCGACTGTGTGCCCTTCGCGGTGCCCGACTTCCACCGGGACTGGCTCCAGGGCCGGTCTTTGGCCATCGCCTGTCCCAAGCTGGACGAGGGCCAGGAGATGTACCTGCAGAAGCTGGTCTCGATGATCGACGACGCCGGGATCAACACCCTGAACGTGATGATCATGCAGGTGCCCTGTTGCGGCGGCCTGATCCACCTGGCCAAGCAGGCGGCGACGCGGGCCAAGCGCAAGGTTCCCGTGAAGCAGATCGTGGTCGGCCTACGGGGTGAGATTCTCTCGGAGGAGTGGGCCTAGGTTCACCGAGTACGGGCACCGCCGGACCGGGGCGGGCCGAGGGGCCTGGGAATCTCGAGGGGGGATTCGAGAGCGGGGGCTGCGCTCTCGTCCGTCACGGACTCCGCGCAGCCGTCCCTTCTCCTCAGCGTCCATCCAGGACGCTTCGTCGCCTACGCTCTCTCACCCCCCTCTCTTCGATTCCTGGTCGGCCCCTCGGCTCACCCCGGTCCGGCTCGTCGGGGTGGACGAACGGGAGGGGGCTTCCCACGACGAGAACTGACGTGTTACTCCCCGAGGTCGAGCCCGAGCCCGAGCCCGAGTCCGAGCCCGATTTCGAGCCCGAGCCCGAGTCCGAGTACGATCCCGAGTTCGAGTTCGAGTTCGAGTTCGAATTCGAGGTCCCACGCCGGGTGCCACGGCGGGCGGGTCCCGCCGTGCTGCCCCGGAGCGACGAGTCCGAGACGTGACGGAGACCAGAACCCCGGTCCTACCGATGGCGATCACCGCCGTGCTCACGGCGGGATTGCTGGCGGTCGTGCAGCTCGAGGCCAGCCGGCCGATGTTGATCGTCGAGCGGTTCGTGGCCGGGGGCGGTTGGGTCGAGATCGGGGTGCTGGCGGCCTATGCGGCCTGGGTCTTCCGGGGGATGAGCGACCCCGCCCGGCAGCCGAAGTGGCGGCTGGGGGTGTGGCTGTTGTTCTCGATCGTGTTCTTCCTGCAGCTGATCGTCGGCCTGGCCGGGGCGGAGCGGTTCCTGATGTCCGGCGAGCTCCACCTGCCCGTCCCCGCCATCGTGCTGGCGGGGCCCCTGTACCGGGGCGAGCTGACCTTCATGCTGATCGTGCTCGGGGCCTCGCTGGTGCTGGTGGGGCCGGCCTGGTGCAGCCACCTGTGCTACTTCGGCGCCTGGGACGGGCTGGCGGCCTCCCGGGTGAAGAAGCCCGTTGCGTTCGTGCCCAGGGCGAGGGTGACCCAGATCGCGCTGTTGATCCTCGTCCCCGGCGTCGCCTTGGCCCTCAACCGCGCCGGTGTACCCGGCCTGGCGGCGACCCTGGCAGGTGCGGCCTTCGGCGTGGCCGGCGTGGTCGTGATGGTCCTGCTCTCCCGCCGCAGCGGGGCAATGATCCACTGCATCGCCTACTGCCCCCTGGGCGCCCTGGCCACCCTGGGCGGCAAGCTCTCGCCCTTCCGCATGCGCATCGACTCCACCTGCGACCGCTGCGGCGCCTGCACCCCCGCCTGCCGCTACGGGGCCCTTGCGGAGGCCCAGGTCGCCCGGGGTCGTCCCGGTCCCTCCTGCACCCTGTGCGGCGACTGTATCCAGCGGTGCCGGCACTCGTCCCTGCAGTACCGGTTCGCCGGCCTGTCCCCGGAGCGTGCGCGCACCACGTTCCTGGTGCTGGTGGTATCGCTCCACGCGGTGTTCCTGGGCGTGGCGATGCTCTGATTCGGCGGGATCAGCGCCCCCGGGAGAGCCGGCGGATCCGGTAGCCCAGCGCGGCCGCGGCGATCCCGAGGGCGAGGAGCCCCGGTGCGGTCGCCCGGACCCCGCGGCCCGGTAGCATCCCGGCACACCCGCCACCCGCGTCTCCGTCGGGATCGACCCCCGCGTCGGCCCCTGTCTGCTGGGCCGCGATCTCGCGGCAGCTCTGGACCAGGGCGTTGCGCTCGTTGGCGTCGGGATTCTGCATCCAGGCGTCCCCGTCGACCCAGTCGCAGAGGATCCCACGGAGGGCGCCGAGGACGTCGGGCGACGAGGCCGAGAGATCGTCGTGCTGGGCCGGATCGGTGGTCAGGTCGTACAGCTCCTCCAGCTCGCCCGGGAACACCAGGTCGGTGGACTGGTTGAAGGGCATGCAGTCCCCGTAGCCGCCGTTCTCGTCGCGGATGTACAGGTGGCCGTCGGTCACCACCCCCGCGGCCTCCTCGCCCCGCTCCAGGAACACCGGCCGGGCGGGCAAGGTGCCCGCGCGCATCTCGTCCACCAGCGAGATGCCGTCCAGCTCCCCGGTCCACTCCAGCCCGGCCACCTGGACCACGGTGGGCGCGATGTCGGTCACGCTGGTCCAGTCGGCCAGGATCTGGCCGTCGGGGAGCCGCCCCGGGGCGCGGACGGAGAACAGCACCCGGTTCACCGGCAGGTAGGGCGAGCAGGAGTGCCAGAAGTAGTCGTGGTGTTCCCCCACCTCCTCGCCGTGGTCGGCGCCGAACACCACCACCGCGTCGTCCCACATTCCCAGCTCGTCCAGCCCATCGAAGAGCTCACCCAGGAGTCGGTCGGTCTCCTTGATCTGGCTGGCGTAGACGGCCCGCACGTGGTCCATGTCGGCATCGTCCAGCGTCGCTTCGCCCAGGGCGACCAGGTCCAGCGCCGTGTCGAGCTGGTCACCCAGCTCGCCCTCGTAGGGCTGGGGGTGGAACTCCCCGTACCAGGGATCCACCCGCTGGTAGGGCTTGTGGGGGTGCATGAGGTGGAGCCAGACGAAGGTGGGCTCACCCTCGGGGCGGTCCGCCAGCTGCTCGAGGAGTCGCTCCACCAGCTGCTCGTCTCGGACGCGCAGCTCGAGGGACGGATCGGGCTGCTCGACGGCCCAGGTGCAGTACCGATGGTCCACGCCGTCGTCGATGAACTGGCACACGTTGGCCGCGTAGCCGTACGTGGTGTACCCGGCCTCGTCGAAGCGCTCGGCCAGCAGCGGCTGGGAGGGGCGCTTGCGGTTGGCGTTGTTGCGCACGAAGTGGTGGCGCGGATAGACCCCGGTGAGGATCGAGGACACGGCCACCGACGTCAGTCCGCGCACGGTCAGGGTGTTCTCGATCACCGTGGACTCGGTCAACAGGGCATCGACGTTGGGGGTCGTGTCCCAACTTGGGTGCCGGTGCCCCAGGTAGGCGTCGCCCAGGGTGTCGACCAGCACGAAGACCACCACCTTCGCGGGCTCGAAGTGGACGTCGTCTCCCGGCGCCCCGTCGTCGTCGTCGGTCGTGGCGCAGCCCGCGGCGACGAGCGTGGCGAGGATCAGCGGGAGGATCTTGTGCACGCCTCCGGGATAGATGAGCGGAGCGTGCTTGGCAACACTTTCGGCGATACGGTTCGCCCTTTGGAGGATCCCGTGACGCTCCGCCCGACGTTCCTCGCCCGGGTGACGGGCCCGTCGGCCGTGGCGGACGGGCCGGCGATCGCCGGTTCGGCGACCCTCACCGACCCGGCGACGGTGACCGGGTCCCCCTGTTCGGGGCGGGGAGTCTCACCCCATCATCCGCGACCAGTCCTGGGGAGACAGCCGCAGGTAGGGGTTGGTGCGCTTCTCGTCGCCGATGGTGGAGCGAACCGCGGCGCCGTAGTGGTGTCCCGGGAGCACGACGGTCGGCTCCGGGAGCTCGGCGAGCCGCTGCAGCGACTGGAACATGACCCCCGCATCGGCGCCGGGAAGGTCCGTGCGACCGCAGGCCCCCACGAAGAGAACGTCCCCGGTGATCACGTGCCCTTCCACTTCGAGGCTGATGCTGCCCGGCGAGTGTCCCGGGGTGTGAATCACCCGGATCTCCACCGAGCCGACCTGGATCGTGTCGCCGTCCTCGTGGGTGGTCAGCTGGTCCGCGGTGAGGCCGGTTACGGCCTGCAGCACCGGCTCCTCCTGCGGATGGGTGTGCAGGGGCCCGTCGACGAGCTGGAGCAGCTCCAGCACCCCGGGGACGTCCAGGCCCATCATGCTGCCGCCCACGTGGTCCGGGTGACCGTGGGTGGCCACGGCGCCCACCACCTGGAGTCCGTCCTCCTTCGCGATGTCCACCAGGCCCTGGGGATCCCAGGAGGGATCGACCACGAGACACTCGCCGGCTTCCCGGCACCCCACCAGGTAGGCAAAGTTCATCATCTGGCCCGCCACCGGGTGGGTCATCGCGTGATCCCGGCCGGCGAGGAGCTGTCGCAGGTAGAGGTTACTTGCCTCGGTCATCGGACCTCCCGGTCGCGTGGCTTGCTGTCCATGACTAGGTCTCGTCGCCCGGGACGACCAGCGTCTCGTGGCGCTGCAGGTGCATCGATCGGCCCGGCGGCCCCTGACCCCGATCGATGGCCATCAGCTCCGCGGCGGTGGCCCCGAGCTCCCGGACCATCACCTCGTGGGCCCGCTCCGGGTGGCAGTCGCCACAGGTGAAAAAATCCAGGGCCGCGTACCCCACCTCGGGCCAGGTGTGCAGTGAGAAGTGGGACTCCTCGATCACGACGACACCGCTGATTCCCTGGGGAGAGTAGCGGTGGAAGACGGCGCCGACGACCGTGGCGCCCGCTGCGGTGGCCGCCCGGCGCATCAGCGTCTCAAGCCGCTCCCGGTCGCCGAGCAGGTCGGAATCGCACCCGCGGTATTCCACGAGGATGTGCCGGCTCGAGGTGTCCACGTCCCTGCCTTTCCGCCCACGGTGGAGCCCGGGGAGGATATCCACGCGGGGGCGTTCTTTCCACCGCCTTTGTGGTCCGAACCCGAAAGGCGGACAATGGCACCGAGGGGAGAGCGAAGCGTGCCCACCTGCCCCGACCACCCCGCCGTCGAGCTGATGCCCGTCAAGCGGGGGTGGTACTGCGAGGAGTGTGACCGCTCGGTGCTGTCCTACGAGGATGCGCCGCGGCCGGGCGCCCCGGCGGACACTGGATCCCCGGAGGCGGCGGCGAGGGGAGGGGACGTCGACCCGGGCTCGCTGCCCTTCCCGGTGGCCCACCCGCTGGCCTACTCTGCCTCCGGGGATCTGTCCCCGGGTGAGCGGCTGGACAACGCCCTGTTCGCCGCCTACCAGTCCATGCGACTCACCGCCGTGATCCTGCTGGCGGACCACCTGTCCCGGGGGGAGCCGGTGCCGGAGCTCGCCGGGCCGATCCGGGGGCTCCAGATGCCCCACTGGCGCGAGTGGACCGTGCTGTGCGACCGGCTCTGCGGGTACTGGCTCGGACACTTCCCGGGCTCGCGCCCGTCGTCCCCCACCCGCTTCCCGACCCTGGTGGAGGGTTGGCGCGAGGTGAACCGCCGCAGGCGCCCGTCGCGGGGGCCCTGGGTGCCGCTGCTGGAGGGGCTCGGGGGCCTGGAGGGGCCGGCACGCAGCGCCCACGACGCCCTCTGGCGCGCCCGCAACGACCGTGCCCACCGACAGGGGACTCGCACGCCCGACCGGGCCCGGGACGCGGCTCGCCTCGCCACGCTGCGCTCGGTGGCGAGCCAGGTCTCGGCGACCCTCTTCCCGCCCACCGAGATCGCGCTGTGGGTGCGCGAGGAAGGGGAACCGAACCGCGCCCGGAGGCTGGTGGGGGCGTGGCCGCGCGGGGGCGGTGTCGAGGACGTGGGAGATCGGGGCCCCCTGTTCGATCGATCGGCGTTGCTGGCGGTGGGGCCGGGCGGCGCCGTGCCCCTCCATCCCCTGGCGGTTCCGGTGTTCGAGGGCGAGGCGGACGAGCCGGCGTGCATGATCGACGGTGCCACCCGCCGCCGGGTCACCGTGCTCGGCGTTCGCGACTCCTTCGTCCTGCCGGAGCTGGGCCCGCAGTTCGCCGACCTGGCCAGCGGGGCCCGGGTGGAGCTGGGGGCGGGCTGGTCCCACGCCCGCAGGGACGGTCTGGCGGCCTACACCGCGCTGACGGCCGCCGAACAGCTGGCGGAGGTCCGGGGCAGCAGCTACCTCCCCGAGGTCTACCTCGCCCGACCCCGGGTCGACGACCTGGTCGACCAGGCGGTGGACCGGCCGGGCCGGGGCCTGCTCGTGCTCGGGGAACCCGGATCGGGCAAGAGCTCGCTGCTGGCTCGCCTGGCCGAGCGGCGCCTGGCGGCCGGGGACGGGGAGCGACCCGGCCGGGGTCGGGGCAGCGGCGGGGACGTGGATCGCTATCTGCGTCGGAACGGCGCCGGGGACGCGGTGCTCTTCGTGACCGGGCGCCACCTGACCGGCGACGCCAGCCGCGACGCCCGGTCGCTGCTGTGCGAAGCGCTCATGGAGCGGGCCGGGGTGCGCAGCGGGGTGTTCGACGACCTGAATCACTTCGCGGACCGGCTGGGGGAGACCGCCGGTGCCGACCCCCGAGTCGATCGCCGGGTGTGGATCGTGATCGACGGTCTCGACGAGGCCCCCCGATTCGCGGACCTGGTGCGCGCGGTGGATGCCTTCCTGCCCTCGTTGACCCGACATCCCTGGCTCCGACTGGCGGTCTCCATGCGCAGCGGCGCCCACGCGGCCCTGGTTCGCCGCCGGTACGAGCTGGCGGCCCGCGGCGGGGAGGCCTTCGTCAACCACCGGCTGTGGCACCACTTCGCCCACCCCGACAGCGGTGAGGAGGTGCCCTACCTGGAGGTCCCGCCCTTCGACGAACTCGAGGTCCGCGAGGCCTACGTCCGGCGGCAGCGAGGCTGGCCCGACCGATCCTCCCGGCTCTCCTACGGGGACCTGTCGCCGGAGCTGAGGCAGCTGGTGCGCTCGCCACTGCAGCTCCACCTGTTCCACGAGACCTTCCGGGGATCGGACGCCGAACCCCGGGCGCTGGACGGCGACCGGCTCCTGGACACCTACCTCGACCGCCTGAAGCGGGACCTGCCCGCGGCCGGCAAGACCCTGGCCTGGATCGGCGAGCTGCTCTACCGGCGCCGGCGGTCCTCGCTCCCGCTGGCGTCGGCCGAGGAGCGCGCCGCGGCCTGGCGCGCTCGCCTGGGCTTCAACAGCGCCGCTCGGGTCGCGAAGCTGGACCCCATCGAAGAGCTGGTCGCCGCCGGTGTGCTGGAGCGGCGGGAGGGCGGCGGAGGAGAGGAAGGGGCGTTCGTCTTTGCCCAGCGGCGACTGTGCGAGCGCGTGTTGGTGGACGAGCTGGGCCGCCGTTCGGAGGGGGCCCCGGACGCCGCGACCCTTGCCCGGTGGATCCACCACGTCTCCGCTGTCGAGGTCGGCTTCCCGGCCCTCGAGTCGGCGCTGGAGGAGATCGTGGCCCGTCGCGTCGAGGCCGGCGACGGTGCCACGGTGGCCTCCCTGCTGGACCTGGACGAGGTCCGGACCTGCAGGGGCCTGCTGGTCGCGGCCATCCGCGCCCTGGGCCCGGTGGGCTCCCGCGGTCCGAGGGGCCATGCACCGGCCGTCCTGGAGGCCCTGCGCCGCAGCGCGTCGCAGGAACTGGACCGGGCCGCTCGATTCGAGCCCGCCGCGCGAGCCGGGCGGGATTGGCTCGAGACCGCGGGGTACGGAGCCGCTGCCCGGGCCGTGGACGAGGCCCGGCTCTCCCTCCTCCTCGCCGCAGCCAAGCGGTCACCGGCGTCTCGGGAGAGCCGGCTCGCCGTCGCGAGAGTCCGGCACGACCTGGCGATCCGGGATCTGCGTTCCGGGGACCTGCCGGGCGCGCGAGCGGGGCTCGACGAGGCGCTGCGGGTGCTCCGCGAGCTTGCGGGCGGGTCCCCCAGCGACGGGGACCTACGGCGGGACGTGTCCGTGGTCCTCAACCGGCTCGCGGACCTGGACCGGGCCCGGGGAGACCGCGCCGGGGCGGAGAACCGACTCGCCGAGTCCACCGAGATCATGCGCGGCGCGATCGCCGAGGGGGGGGGAGGTGCGCTGGCACCGGATCTGGCCATCACCCTGGCCCAGCGCGCGGATCTGGCCGTGGAGTCCCGGGAGCCGGACCGGGCGGGGGCCTGGATGACCGAGGCCCTGGAGGTGGTGGAGTCGGCTTGCGAGATGGCACCCGACCGGGCGGAGCTCCGACAGGACCGGGCCGTGGCCCTCAGCGCCGCGGCCCGGATCGAGGCCCTCCGGGGCTACGGCGCCCGGGCCCGGGCCCTGGCGGGGGAGGCCATCGGAGCGCTGGAGGAGCTGGTGGCGGACGAACCCCACCGGGCGGACCGACGGCACCAGCTCGCCGTCGCCCTCTCGGGTACCGCCGTGCTCGACGCGAGGAACGGAGACGTGGAGGCGGCCAGGGACCGATTCGACGGGGCGGTACGCCAGCTGGAGCGCCTCAGTGCCGCGGAGCCGAGCCGGGGGGATCTGCTCGCCGAGCTGGCCCTGGCCCGCCGAAACCAGGCGGCGCTCTACTCCGGGGCCGAGCGGCGAGCGCGCATCGAGCAGGCGGTCGCGGCGCTGGAGTCCCTGCGGGCGCTGGGTCCGCTCTCCGACGAGGCCGAGGCGCTGTGGGCCCGCATCGAGGGGGACGACGCCTGAGGGACCCGGCGTGGCGGCAGTCCGGGGCCTGTGAGAGAATCGGGCGGCCTCGAGGAGGGGGCCCATGAACGTCGAGCTGCCCGGCATCCACCTCGTCCAGCGCATGGCCCACGGGGCGTCCCGGGAGGTGATTCGCGACCTGGGCGGACGGATGGTCGGCAAGGTCCGCCCCGACGAGCTGGACGTCTCGATGTTCGTGATCAACGCCCTGATCGACCGGGCCGCCTCCGGAGAGCCCGCCTCCGTCGGGGACGATCGGGAGTTCGGCCTCGGCGCAGGCGAGCTGCTGGCCATGGCGCTGGTACCCGCACTGATGGAGTTACTGGGGGGGCTGGTCGGACGACTCGAGGGGGCGGAGGATCCCGCATCGGTGGCCCACCCGGATCCCCTGGACGAGGCGCGGCGGACCCTGCGCGACTGGGCCGGGCGCACGGGGGTCCGGATCCGGGGACGGGAGCTGGAGCGCCTGGCAGGAGAGCTCGCCGGGAGCCTCCAGCGTGGAGCGGAGGCCGCGGCCTCCCTGGGCCCCGGGGCGCCCGCCGGTCAGGTCCTCTCCGCCCTCCTTCAGGGCGTCGGCTAGTCCGGGAGGGGGAGGGGAGACATGGCGACCGGGACGGCTCCGGGGCAGCGGCGGCTGGACGTCTGCGCCCTGCCGAGCCTGACCACCGTCGAGACCGCGATGATCGTGGCCCTGGTCACCGGTGCCCTGTTGTTGATCAACCTGGGGGCGCCGTCCCTGGCCCTGTGGGGTGTGCTGTTCCTGTTGGTCTTGTTGACCCTGCGGGGTTTCCTGTCGTGGCCCGAGCGCATGGCCCGCAAGCACCGCCTGTCGCGGCCGGGACCGGAGCTGGCGCCCCTGCGGCAGCGGATCCGCGAGCTGTCGTGGGAGCTGGGCCTCCCCCGCCCTCCGGTCCTGGCGGTTTCACCGGGCAGTGAGGGGCTCGCGACCTTCGGCACCTTCCGCCGCTGGTACCTGTGGTGCGGTCGCGACACCGCTCGTCGGCTCGCGGAACGCGCGGGTTCCGATCCTGCCCTGGACGCGGCCCTGATTCACGAGCTGTGCCACTTCCAGCACGGGGACCACCTCCGGGTGGGGGCCGCCCGCGCGGCGCTGCGTACCGGGGCGCTGGTCATGGCCTGGACCGCGGCCTTCCACCTGGGCCTGATGGCTGCCGCGATGGACGTGTTCACCGACCCGGACGACCTGACCCCGGACGAGATGGTGGCGCTGCTGTACGAGTCCTCCACCCGCAGCGGCCTTGCCGTCCCACCCCCGCCCTCGGGCCTCGACGAGCGCATGGGATGGGATGACAAGACGGCGCGCGTCGACGAGGTCAGCCCCCGGCGGGTGACGCTGTCGCTGCTGTTCAACACCCTGCCCGTGGCCGCGGTGCTGGGGCTGCTGTTGCTGATCTCGTGGCGGCGGCTCCACCGGACCCGCGAGCACTACGCGGATCTGGCGGCGGCGCGGCACCTCGGTGACGGAGGAGCCCTGATCCGCTCCCTCTTCAGCCTCGCCCCACCGGGACGCGGGCCGGGCCGTGGATGGCTCCGCAGCCTCCTGGCCCGGACCCCGGGGCTGGCCCTGCTCGGCCCGGCGCACCCCTCGGCCGCCCAACGTCTGAGCGCCCTGCGGGATCCCCGGGCCATCGTCGCCAGCCCCTGGCGCACCGGTCTGTGGCTCGCCGCCTTCCTCCTGGTCGTCGAGACCATCCTCCAGTCCACCTCGGCGGTCATGGTCGCCGGCCGCTCCCCGATGCTGGCGTCGGTGGTGGCGGGCTACCTGCTGATCTCCGTCCACGGCATCCTCCGTGCCTCGGGGGGGCAATACCGGCGGCGGGACATCCCCTGGATCATGGGGATCGCGCTGGTGCCCCAGGTCCTGTTGATCGCGGTCGCCGGCGTCTACATCGCGGTCACCCTGGCGCTGGCGCCCCAGCTCACCGAAGCCGCGCTGAACGAGACGGTCGCCAACCTGTCCGGGTACGGGGGGACCGAGGAGCTGGACCTCTTCGAGGGCAACCCGACCGCCTACCTGGTCCAGTCCCTGGTCGTCGGTCTGCTCCGCCTGCCCGCGGTGTTCCTCCTGGTGGTGGTGGCCTCGATGATCACGGTGGGGATCTATCGGCGCCTGATCTCGCGAACCGCGGGGATGGGCGGGGGGCGCCCGGTCCTGTGGCGCGTCTACGCGGTGCTGGCGGGCGTGGCCGTCGGCCTGGCTGGGGGGGTGCTGCCCGGCCTCACCGCGATCATCCAGGGCGACGTGGACCGGTTGACCTCCCCCGCGCTGTGGCTCGTCTCCGTCCCGATCGCGCTCGGCTCGGCGATCGTCGTCCTGCTGACCGCGGTGCTGCCTCCCGGGGCCCCCCGCTGTCCGGCCTGCGGCGAGCCCGAGCTGGCCGACGAGGGTGACTTCGTCCTTTGTCGGGCCTGCGGCGCGGAGCGACCGCCGTGGCCCTGGACCCGCTACAGCGTGGAGGCCGCGTGATCCCCCCGGTCGTGGCCAGGGCGGCCCTCTGGACCGGCCGGGGCGCGACGGCCGCGCTGGGCCTGGTGGTCCTCCTGCTGGCCCTGCTGTCCCTGCAGACGGCCGACCGGATTCACCCCACCCTGCAGCTGCCGGCGGCCCTCCTCTTCCCGGTTGGATGGATCCTCGTGCCCTTGGTGGTGATCCACCACCGGCGCCTCGGGGACCGGATCTGGGTCTGGGTGGTGCTCCTGGGTCTCCTCGCCGTGGCCAACGACGCGATGCTCGGAACCCTGTCCCGCTGGCTCGGGATCCGGGCCCTGGTGGCCTTCGCGGCGCCGGGGCTGGTCCTGGCGGTCCTGGTGGGCCTGGTGTGCACCCTGGTCCGACGGGACGTGGGCATCGGGGTCGTGGCCGCGGTGACCCTCCTGGGCCCGGCGACAGCCGCGGTGGTGGTCTGGCTTGCGGGCGGGAGGGGGGCGATGGTGGAATCGCTGGTGGGCCAGCAGACGCCCTCCTGGCTGGCCGCCGCGGGCGCGGCTGCGACCGTGGGGGGGATGGCCCTCGCGCTGGGACTGGCCAGCGCCGCGGGGCACACGGTCGTGATCGCATACCGAGAGGTGTTCGGGCTCCCACCCCGATGGCGGGACGCCCGGGCCGGGAGTGACGAATGAACGAGATCGACAACCGATTCCGCTTCGTCCGCATGGGGGAGGTCCTCGAGCCCCGAGCCGAGGAGGTGGCGGTGGACGTGGGCAGCAAGTGTGTCCCCGGGGTCGTCGACCATCACCACCGGGAGGGCGGCGAGGAGTGTGCGGCCTCGCTGATCGCCTCCAGTCCGGAGCTCGTGCTGGACCACCTGGGGGAGGAGCGCCGGCTCGACTCGATCGTGGCGCACGCCTGGCCGGACCTGGATTGTGTCGTCTCGGCCTACCTGGTTCGCCACCTCGCCCTCCACGGCGACCTGCCGGCGGGGGCGGCGGCCCTGGCGGAGTACACCCGGATCGTGGACGCCGGCCAGGCTCCCCCCGACACCCCCTTCGAGACCTCTCTATGGGGGCTGTACAGCGCCGCAATCCATGTGATCGACCCCGAACCGGGCTCCCTGTCCGAAGACGACGCGGAGCACTTCGAACGCTGGCTGCGCCGGGGATTCGAACTGGTGGACGCGGTCCTGGAGGAGGCCCCGTCGGGACCGGGCGAGGTGCGCCTTTTCTCGTACGTGGACGGGTTCGACGACGAGCGGGCGCTGCTGCGCGAGGACTGGAGGCGCTACCGCGCCGACCTGGATCGCAGCGAGGTGTTCCCCATCGAGCTGCCCGGTCGCGACGGCTCCCGCCAGACCGTGCGCGGGCTACGGATCCGCGATCCCAGGGCGCTGCTGTTCAAGCACTTCGCGCGGATGGAGGGGCACGTGTACACCCACGTGATCTACTCGCCCCCCGCGGAGATGGCCGAGGGGGGCCGAGAGGGCACCCGCCACGTGCTGTCCGTGAATCCGGAGGGCGACGTGTGGCTGCGTGGGCTGGGGGAGTCGCTGGAGGCGTCGGAGATGCAGCGGCGCGCCGCCACCGGAGAGGTGAGGCCCGGCCCTCCCCGCTGGGCGGACGTGACCAACGCCGATCCCTGGTACGACGGCCGCTCCCCCCTCCACGGATTCACCATCGTCGACAGCCCCTGGAACGGCACGGCGCTGGAGGACGAGGAGGTGTTCCGGGTGGCGGCCGGCACGGGTGGCTGGGCCGCCCTCGGCGAGTCTCGCCGACAGCGGATCTGCCCCCGCTGCCGCGGGGTCGGCGACGCACAGCAGCGGTTCTGCGCCAAGGACGGTGAGCACCTGGTCCCCGCGGTGGTCGCGGGCCGGTACGAGATCGACGAGACCCTGGGACGCGGTGGGATGGGCATCGTCTACAAGGTCAACGACACGCGCACGCTGCGTCCCCTCGCGCTCAAGGTCATGCTGGCCGAGCAGCAACCGGAAGCGGGACGCCAGCGCCGGTTCTACCGGGAGGCCCGCCTGGCCAACTCCCTCGACCACCCCGGTCTGATGCGCGTGGTCGACCTGGGCGCAGACCCGACCCTCGGGGTCTACATGGCCTGTGAGTTCCTCGACGGGCGGACGCTCAAGCGCGACATCCAGCGCCAGTGGCTCGAGGTCGGTCACTACCCCAACCGCCGGATTCGCGCGGTGTTGTCCCAGGTATGCGACGGGTTGTCGGCGATGCACGGGGCGGGCGTGGTCCATCGCGACCTGAAGCCCGAGAACATCATGCTGCTCCCCGGGGAATCCGGGGATCCCGGGGACGTCCAGGTCAAGCTGATGGACTTCGGTATCGCCCTGCTGGCGGACGACCGGATCTCCCGCCTGACCGTGACCGGCACGGTGATGGGGACTCCGGCGTACTGCGCGCCCGAGCAACTCCTGGGCCGCCGGGACCTGACGCCCAGGGTCGACCTGTACGCCCTCGGTGCGATCCTGTTCGAGTTGATCTCCGGCAAGGCGCCCTTCGCCGACTCCCCATCGAGGGAGGCGTTGTGTTACCGCAAGATGATCGCACCGGGACCGCCCTCGCTGTCGGCCATGGACCCCGCCGCCGACGTACCGGCCGGAGTCGAGGCGCTCGTCGATCGGCTGATGGCCAACCAGCCGAGGAGCCGGCCCGCGTCGGCCGAGGCCGTCAAGGACGCTCTCCAGACCCTGGACCTTGATTGAGGGCTCGACGGTCCGACCCCGGACACCGGGCCCCGCCGCTGGTAAAGTGCCTCGCGAAGGGAGGATCTCCATGGAGTACTCGGCGTCGCGGTGGATCCCCTTCCTGCTGATCCCGGCCCTGGTCGCATGCCAGGGCACGATGACGTTCGCGGTGCCCGAGGCGGACGACGACGACGTGGATCTGGATCCCTGGGGGGACGACGACGACTCGGCGGACCCTGGAGACGCCCCCCCCTACGAGGGCACCCTCGTCATGGACGACGCCGACCTGTGGGTCGACTGCGCGGCGGACGACGCGGGGACGGCAGGCGCCTGGGGATTCCGGGCGGAGCTGGTGGGTTGGGCCGCCCTGTGCTGGGTCGAGCTGCACCTGGATGGTTACTGCGAAGGCTACGACGGGCAGGGCAATCCCTGCGAGGAGGACGGCGTCGATCGGCCGGGCTGGCCGCTGGTCCAGGGGCCCTTCGGCCACAGCGAGGAGCTGGGGTACTGGGACGTGTGGGCCCTGGAGCTGCCGTTCGAGGACGCCTGGCCCCCGCAGGACGGCGTCTCGGCCGTGCCCTGTGCCGACGGCCCCGAGCTGCGGTTCTGCTGCGCTGACGCCGCCCAGACCGACCACACCGACTGCCGGGACGTCGATGGGCCGTGACACGCTGCCCCTCCCGATCCGGCTCGCCCTGGTCCTGCTGGCCGTGGGCGTGATGGGGGCCAGGCCCGTGGAACGAGCACCCCAGGATGGTCCGCCCCCCCCGGTGACGAGCCTGCTCGCCCCGGGACGCACGCCGCCGCTGCTCGTGGCCCATCGGGGTCTGTCCGCCCGCTATCCCGAGAACACCCTCTCGGCCTTCCGGGCCGCTGCCGACGCGGGGGCGCTGATGCTCGAGCTGGACGTGGGCCTGACGTCGGATGGGCGGGTGGTCGTGCTCCACGACGAGACCCTGGAGCGGACGACGGACGGCCACGGGGCCCTGTCGGCGACCTCGCTCTCCGAGGTCCAGGCCCTCGACGCCGGGAGCTGGTTCGCCGCGGAGTTCGCCGGCGAGCCCGTACCGACCCTCGAGGCGGTCCTGGACGAACTCGGCCCCCGGATCGCCATCAACATCGAGATCAAGCCCGAGGCGGTCCGCTCGACCCCCGAGGGGGGCATCGAGGCGCAGGTGGTGGCCATGGTCCAGGACCGTGGCCTCGAGTCGCGGGTGGTGTTCTCGTCCTTCGAACCCACGGCCGTGGGCCGCATCGAGCGCCTGGCCCCCTCCCTGCACACCGCGCTGCTGTACCACAACGAGATCCCCTTCGATCCGGTGGCGCTGCTGGAGCTGTACGGCGTGGACGGCCTGCACATGAACCGCAGGCACCTGACCCCCGAACTCGTCGCCCGGATCCACGAGTCGGGGCGCTACGTGGGCGCCTACACCGCCAACACCCGCAAGGAGCTCTACCCCCTGCTGTGGGCGGGGGTGGATGCGATCTTCACCGACGACGTGTCCGCCGCGGCCAGCGAACTCGAGATCCCGGTCAGGTGAAGAACAGGTTGGAGACGTGGTCCAGGAGGGCGGCCTGGGTGGCGTCCAGGTCCTCGAAGCGGAAGGCCACGTAGGTGTAGCGGTCGTCGACCGAGTGCTCGCGCACGAAGGTCACGGGCAGTTCGATGGGTCGAGCATCCCCGGCCTTGCCCACCTGCAGCGCCAGGTGGGCGGTGGCCAGCTCGTGCAGCCCCAGCGTGATGTCCCGGGGGATCGCGACCCGCACTCCGGTCCGGGAGACGTCCTCGACGATCACCAGCTCCTCGTGGACGCCCTCCCCGTCGGAGGGGAGGAGGAGCCGGGCGAAGACCCGGGTCTGGAGCCGTTGCGCTCTCGAACGCCGGAACCGGGCGATGAGCCGACCCATCTCGGAGCCAATGGCGTCGCCGTCCGGTCCACCGAGGATGGCCACCAGGAGGGGAAACTCCTCCTGTTCCAGGGTCAGGGCCTCCTGCGAGACCGGGCCCGTCACCCCCTCGTTCAACGGAATCGTCGCCAGCTTCTGGGTCATCTGCGCCCTCCCACGTCGATCTGGCCCGACAGTGTACGACAGCCGGTCAGTACAGGCGAGAACCGCGTTCGGCTCACAGGGACGCGGCGTACACCAGGTACACGGCCCCCGCGTCGGTCCCGCCCGTGTCTTCCCTGGGGGCGCAGATCAAGAGGTCGTCCCGGCCGTCGTGGTCCACGTCCCCGGCTCCGGCGACGGGTCGGCCGGTCCAGTCGTTGGCTGCCACCCCGTAGAGCTTGGCGTCCGCGTACCCCAGGCTGAAGGCCCCGCCCGGCGGCGTGGAGACCAGGAAGGCGGCCCCGCCGATGTACCCCATGGCCGCCTCTCCGCTGGCCCCGACCAGGATGTCGTCCCGGCCGTTGCCGTCCACGTCGCCAGCGCCCGCCAGCGAGATCCCGGCGAACGAGTCGGCGCTCTGCCCCTGGAGCTTGGTGTCGGCTCCGCCGAGGGCAATGGTGCCCCCGAGGGGGCCGTGGAGCAGGTAGGCCGCGCCCGCGTTGCCCGCGCCACCGTCGTTGTAGGCCGAGCCGATCAGGATGTCGTCGTACCCGTCCCCGTCCTCGTCGCCGGCGAACGCCACCGCGACCCCGGCGTAGTCGCCCGGGATCTCGCCGGTGAACGCGGCGTCCGAAGACGCCAGGCTGACCGTGCCCTGGATCGGCCCGTGGACCAGGTAGGCCGCGCCCGTGTAGCCGCTCGCCCCCGAGGCGCCGATCAACACGTCGTCGTACCCATCGCCGTTCACGTCGCCGGCGCCGGCGATGGAGGTGCCGGCCCAGTCGTCGGCGGACACGCCGGTGAGCTTGGCATCGGCCTCGCCCAGGCTCATGGTGCCCGAAACGGGCCCCACGAAGAGGTAGACCGCCCCGGCCTGGGAGGCGACCGAGGATTCCCGGTACGCGGCGACGAGGACGTCGTCGTTCCCGTCGCCGTCCACGTCTCCGCCGCCGGCCACCGCCGACCCGGCCCAGTCGTCCTCGGCCTCACCCGTGAGCTTGGCGCCCGCGCCCGAGAGGCTCGCCTGCCCGGCCACCGGGCCGTAGACCACGTAGGCCGCTCCCGCGTATTCGCCGATGCTGGACTCCCGGTAGGCGCCGATGATCAGGTCGTCGAACCCGTCGGCGTCCACGTCGCCGGCGCCGTCCACCGAGTTGCCGGCCCGATCCCCCGGCGCCTCCCCGGTGAGCTTGCCGTTGGCCACGTCCAGGGACTGCGCCCCGGAGACGGGGCCGAAGAGGGTGTAGGCCGCGCCCTCGTCGCCGTCGACCACGTCGTGGCCGTCGGCTCCCACGACCAGGTCGCCGAAGCCGTCCCCGTTGAGGTCACCGGCGCCGGCCGCCGACACGCCGGCGTGGTCGTCGGCGGCCTCCCCGTAGAGGATGGCGTCCGCCGTCGCCAGGTCGGTGCCGGTGGTGTCGTCGTCCCCGGTGCTGTCGTCGTCTCCGGTGGTGTCGTCGTCACCGGTGGTGTCGTCGTCTCCGCTGGCGTCGTCGTCCCCGGTGCTGTCGTCGTCACCGGAGGTGTCGTCGTCCCCGGTGGTGTCGTCGTCGTCCGCGCTGTCGTCGTCCCCCGTGTCGTCGTCGCCCGCGCTGTCGTCGTCCACGGGGAAGTCGCCGGTGGGACAGCCCGCCAGCCACAGGATCGACAGCAGGGAGGTCAGCGCGACCAGGGAAACGCGGTACGGCATCGGAGCCTCCTCTTCCTTCCCCCGAAGGGTAGCACGCGGGTCGTCCTCGCCCCGCAAGGCGTCAGTCGGGATCACAGGCCCCATCGCAGACCTGGGCCAGGATCCCGTCCTCGAGGAAGGCCCTCACCTGCTCGCGGTAGGCGGGGAGGTAGCGCACGTCCCCGTGGGCGCCGTTGTCCTCGGTCGGTGGGACGTTGGTGTTGGGCAGCGGCGGGAAGCCCTCGTCGTACATGAAGAGGACGCCGGTCTCGTCGGTGCCGTCCGGGGGCTCGGCGGTCACGGTCCGAAGGCCCCAGACCTCCCGCGCGGTGGGCACGATCAGCGGGACGTCTCCGGCGCGGGCCATCCACTCGGTCAGGATGTTGGCCACCTGGCAGTCCCCCACCG
>CAZITQ010000119.1:0-28666 GCA_964542165.1 uncultured Rickettsiales bacterium | reverse complement strand
CCCGCGCCCCGGGGACTGCGACGACGACGACCACACGCGCACCGTGGACGACGCGGACGGCGACGGCTGGGACACCTGCGGCGGCGACTGCGACGATGACGACGACTCGCTGAACCTGGACGACGCGGACGGGGACCTGTGGACCACTTGCGACGGCGATTGCGACGACGACGACGCATCGCTGACTCCAGACGACGCGGACGGGGACCTGTGGACGTCCTGCGAAGGTGACTGCGACGACACCGACCCGGACGTGAACCCGGACGCGGACGAGGCGTGCGACGGCGTGGACAACGACTGCGACGGCGCAACCGACGACGTGGACGAAGACGGCGACGGCTACACGGCCTGCGCCGACGGGCCCGCCGGCTGGGACTGCGATGACGCGGACGCCGACATCCACCCGGACGCGGACGAGGAATGCGACGATGGGATCGACAACGACTGCGACGAGCACGTGGACGCGGACGACGAGGAGTGCCAGGCCACCGACGACGACGACGACACGGCTGCGGACGACGACGACGATGGCGACGCCGGGGACTGTTCGTGCCGGGCCGACCGGGGGGACGCCCCGCCGGCAGCCCTCCCCGCCCTGCTGCTGGCCTCCGCGGGCCTGCTCGTCGTACGCCGCCGGCGCTAGGAGCGTGTCGGGGATTGATCCACGACAGGCTCTTAGGTGCGAGTCTCGGGCTCCTCGCTCCCCATGAACTCGGTCATGGTCGCGCTGCCGGGCTCCGAGATCCCCTCCCTGCGAACCACCTTGAACAAGGTCGAGGCCAGGATCCTGGCGTCCAGACCGAGGGACCAGTGGTCCACGTACCACACGTCGTGGCGGAACTTGTCGTCCCAGCCGAGGGTGTTGCGGCCGTTGATCTGAGCCCATCCGGTGATGCCGGGCTTGACGTCGTGACGGCGGGCCTGCTCGGGCGAGTAGCGCTCCAGGTACTGCATCAGCAGGGGCCGGGGCCCCACGAGGCTCATGTCGCCGGTGAAGACGTTCCACAGGGTCGGGAGTTCGTCCAGGCTGGTGGCGCGGAGGATCCGCCCCAGGCGGGTCAACCGCATCCCGTCTGACTTCACCATGTCCTGGCCCGGGGCCACCGGGCGCATGGTGCGGAACTTGACGAGCCAGATGGGCTCTCCATCGAGGCCGGGTCGCTGCTGGCGGAAGAGCACCGGGGAGCCCATGTTCACGCGGATCGCCGCCGCAGTGGCCGCCATCAATGGCGCGGAGGCCAGCAGCCCCGCCGAGGCGCCGGCCAGGTCGATCAGCCGCTTCGCGGCGCGAGCGGCGAGGGATCGTCTCTGCTTCGAGGTCATGGTCCGTTCCGCGGGGGCGCGGGCGTCATGCGAAGTCGTAGGTCAGCGCGTCCCCTGTCCCGTCACCCATTGTAAGTCCAAACACCTCGCCGATCCCGCGGATCGCCGCGATCTCGTCGGGCGCCAGCGCCTCTTGCCAGTGGGCGACCACCGAGGCGCCCTGGGCGTGGAGGGGGGAACTCTTGCTGGTGGTCTTGGAGGCCCGTCGCACGTTCGGCGGAACGCGCCATCGGGGCACGCCCAGGCTCGTGGCCACGTGCTCGATGGTCGCCTCCGGCTCCCGGTAGAAATCCTCGAACCGGATCGCGACGGCCGTGTCCCCGGCCGCCTCCACGGCGGCGAAGCGGTTCTCCAGCGACCATCGGATCGCCGTTCGCCGGATACGCTCCAGCCGATCCACCTCCCGGTCGGACACCGAAAGCGGCCGCTCCAGCGTCCCCAGGGCGCGGTCCAGCCGCTCGCGCAACCCCGGGTGCACCCGCCACAGATCCCGGTTCCGTCCGTCCGTGAACTCCGCCAGATCCGAATGCCACCAGCGCTGGCGGGCGATGGACTCGAGGACCGCACAGGGGTGGCGCAGACAGAACACCACCCGCGCGCCGCAGCGCCGGGCCAGGTAGGGGGTCAGCAGGTGCCCCTGGACCAGCTTCACCAGGGTGTTGCGGCGCCAGAACCGCCAGCGGATCAGCTTCGCCGGATTGCGGCTGCCGGTGGTCTTGATCGGCATCCGGTAGAGCCGGCCGCCGGTCATCCGCTCCACGAAGGGATGCTCGTCCGGGTAGCTCGCGTCGGGGTCCAGGAACCGGTTGCGCAGCCGGAACCGGCCCACCTCGGGCGAGTACGTGGGTTCGAGGGGCTCGAAGTTGAACTCGGCGTGCAGCGCCTCGGAGAACACCTCCCCCAGCCACGTGGTCCCGGACCGGAAGCTGCCGGAGAGGACGACCTTCACGGAACCCCTTTCGCTGCACCTGATGGCCCAACCGGACTAGCACAGGCCCCTCGGCGGAGACAAGCGACCCGGATCCGCGGTTTCCCCGGGCGGGTGGGCGTGGTTCTATGAGCGGGAGGGGCCTCGTACACATCCGCGGACATCGAGTTCTCACGGCGCTGCGAGCGCTGGCCCGTCCCCCGTTCGATGATTACCGAAGGTCTGGGAAGAGAAGGAGAGGTTGCCCATGGGAGACAGCATGACGCTCAGCGCCGGCAAGCGCGCACTCCGATTCGGATGGATCCTGGCGCTGGCGGTACCCGCGGCCGCCGCGGCCGGTGACTGGCCCTACACCCAGCACGACATGGGGGCTTCCTCCCGATCCGAGTCCCTCGGCGCCATCAGCTCCTCGCCCTGGGAGACCCCGGGCCAGGTGTTCGCCGTGGAGGTGGACGACCTGGACCTCAGCTGGGTCTCCCTCGACGACGTGGACGGGGACTCGATCCCCGACCTGCTCACCCCCCTGCAGGGCAAGTTCCAGGCCTTCGACGGCGGAGACGCCTCGCTGCTGTGGTCCACCCCGGTGATCCGCGCGAGCGACCTGGTGGGCGTCTACGATTTCGACGGGGACGGCCTGGCCGCCGAGGTGGTGCTGGTGGCCAAGGGCATGACGGGCGGGGTCTTCGTGGTGGACCAGCTCACCGGCGGACTGCTGTGGTCCTACGGCCCGCTGAGCAACCGCTCGGGGGTGGAGCTGGGCGAGGTCACCGTGGCCGACGTGGACGGCAACGGCACCTCCGAGCTGTTCTTCGCCGAGTGGCTCTACGGCAACGAGTACGTCTACCTGGCGGACTTCTCCTGGGGGTTCTCCGATGTCCAGGTGGCCCGGCAGACCCTTCCGGGCGACTACGTGTTCTTCAATCCCTCGGTGGCGGGCGCCATGCTCGAGCCCGGCGTGGACTCCACCTTCCTGGTCCAGCAGAGCGAGGACTTCGCCGTCTACGAGGTCTGCGCCTCGTCGGATCCAGCCGCGGAGTGCTCGCCTTCCGAGCTGTTCTGCCTGTGCGAGCGCGGCCTGTTCGAGGACGTGCACCCGGCGTTCTCGTCGGGCCCGTTCCACGCCGTGGACCTGGACGGCGACGGGCTGGACGAGGTGGTCGAGGTCCTGGACAACTCCCGCTACGGAAGCCTGATCGCCGCGTTCGACGTGGCGGACGGGCTGGCCACCGGCGCGCCGGTGACCGAGGACCTGATCCTGTGGAGCCGGGACTACGGCCTGCCGTCGCCGGACGCCTACATCCTGTCCACCGGCCAGCCCCTGGGCGACCTGGACGGCGACGGGGACGAGGATCTGCTGGTCACCTTCTTCGACAACACGGCCGGCGAGCTGGATCTGGCCGGACAGCCCGCGGACGACGGGATCGACCACCCGGACGGCTTCGTGGCCGCGGTCTTCGACGTGGCCACCGGCGACCTGGTGGTGCAGATCCCCGACGTGGTGGCCTGGGGGGTCGCCGACCTGGACGGAGACGGCACGGACGAGATCGTGACCTCGCCCACGATGGACTGGTCCTTCCTGGACGGGATCGCCGGCTACACCCTGGACTGTACCGGAGACTGTCTGGCCGAGCTGGCCTGGTCCGACCCGACCCACACCCTGGTCCACGACCCGGGCTCGTACGACGACGCCCTCTTCCCCGAGCCCGCCCTGCAGCTGGTGGACGTGGGCGGCGACGGTCAGGTCGAGCTGCTGGCGTACGACGGTGACTGGCTCGACGTGGTGGTCGGCGACAACCTCGGGGGGCTGGATGTGCTGGGTTCGGCAGAACTCGTCGAGGGCGAGGACGTGGGGGCCATCGCCGCCGACGGGTCTCACGTGCTGCTCGCCACCCCGGCCTCGCTTCGGCTGATGGACGCCACCCTCGGCGAGGTGACCGCCTCGCTGGAGT
Organism: uncultured Rickettsiales bacterium; assembly: GCA_964542165.1. Lineage (GTDB taxonomy): Bacteria > Myxococcota_A > UBA796 > UBA9615 > CAYRNR01 > CAYTBN01. The sequence continues at coordinate 24,466 of CAZITQ010000119.1, read as the reverse complement.
TGCCGGGCCAGGCCGAGGCCGAGGTGCTCGCGGTCCGCTTCGATCCCGGCACCGTACGGGCAGCTCTGGTGGTGGAGGGTGGTGTGTTCTGGACGGAGACCGAGCCGTCGAACCTGGACGACGCGGACCTGCGGACCTTGCCCCACGTGGCCTTTGCCCGGGACCTCACCGAGGACGGCTACGTGGAGCTGGTGGCCTTCGCCCAACCGGACGAGACCGTCGACGGGAGCCTGGAGATCGAGACGATCTCCTTCGACCCGGCCGATCCGGATGGGGACGGCACGCCCTTCGGGATCCTGTGGTCGTTCTCGGCTTCGGCGGAGCCGTCGCTGGCCGGCTTCCAGGTCGTCAGCGCCAGCGGCCACGGGGTGAGGGCCGCGGATCTGGACGGGGACGGAACCCTCGAGGTCGCGCTGGCCTGCTGGAACTCGGCGACCTACGACAACCTGCTGCTGGTGCTCGACGGCACGACGGGAGCGGTCGAGGAGATCATCGACGGGTCCTTCGTCACCACCTCGACGTTCTCCCAGCAGGTGCCGTTCTACGTGGCCGACGTGGACGATCCCGCGGGGAGCGGTGCCCCCGACGGCCTCGACGATCTGATCTTCGCCGACAAGGCTCGTGTGCACCGGTTGCCGGGTGGAGCGGTCGAGACCACCGGGGAGTTCGTGTCGTCGATCTTCCACAACGAGGGGGCCTTCGGGGACCTGGACGGCGACGGCGCTCTGGACATGCTCGTGATGGTCAACAGCACCGTGTCTCCCAAGTTCGTCGCCCTGCGGGCGGAGCCGCCCATGGAGCTGTTGTGGGACGACGTGGTGGAGCTGACCAGCCTGCCGTCGTACACCGAGCAGGGGCTCGCGCTGATCAACGCGGACGGCACGCCGGGGCTGGACGTCGCCCTGACCACCGGATCGGGTTCGGTGGACCTGTACTCTGGGGCGACCGGCGAGTTGCTCGCCGGCTTCCCGTTCTACCTCTCCCAGGGGCAGGCCATCGGCGCCTACGACCCCCACACCGCCGCCCTGGCCGCGATGGCGGTCATGGACATCGACGGGGACGGCTACGAGGAGGTGGTGGCCGGCGGACTCGACGGGTACCTCTACGGCGTCAACGTCTCCCAGGCGGAGGCGGGCACGCCGTCGCTGGAGTTCTCCACCTTCATCGGCGTCCCGGTGGAGCAACTGCGCTTTGCGGACGTGGACGGCGACGCCCGCGACGAGATCGTCGTGGTCGGCCCCGACAGCACGGTCCGGGTCTACGACGGCACGGGCGTCGACCTGACCATCGACGAACCCCAGTGGGGCGAGTGCCTGGCCAGCACCACGTTCACCGTGGCAGGGAGCGCCAGCGGCGTGCACACGGTGGACGTGCGCATCGGCGGCGGCATGGCGGCGGGGGACGTGCTGGTGGAGACCGGCGCCTGGGCGGCGGACGACGTGGTCGCCCCCGGCCCCGGCAGCTGGCAGATCGAGGCCGTGGGCAAGGGCGAGAGCGGCCAGGAGCTGGCCTATGCCCAGATCGTGGTCACCTTCGACGGGGACGAGGACGGTGACGGGGCCACCCTGTGCGGCGGGGACTGCGACGACACCGACGCCTCGCTGAACCTGCTGGACGAGGACGGCGACGGGGTCACGACCTGCGACGGCGACTGCGACGACCTGGACCCGGCCAACGCACCGGACGGCGAAGAGGTCTGCGATCTGGCCGACAACGACTGCGACGGCGAGGTGGACGAGGGGTTCGACGAGGACGGGGACGGCTACTCCCTGTGTGCGGATCCCCTGCCCGACTGCGACGACACCGACGAGCTGGTCCACCCGGGCGCGCAGGAGATCTGCGAGGACGGGATCGACAACGACTGCGACGGCGAGGACATGGCCTGCGACGTGGTGGGGGACGACGACGACACCACCGATCCGGAGACCCCCGAGGACTGCTCGTGCTCGTCCGCGGACACCACCGCGGGTGCCGGCTCCTCGCTGCTACTGCTGGCGGGCTTCGCCTGGCTGATCCGACGTCGACGCTAGCCCAGGAGCTGCAGGGCCATCTGGGGGGCGACGTTGGCCTGGGACAACACGGCGATGGTGGCCTGCATCAGGATCCGGCTCCGCTGCAGGTAGGCGCTCTCCGACGCGAAGTCCACGTCCCGGATCCGGCTCTCGGCCGCGGTGAGGTTCTCGACATTGACCTCGAGGTTGCGGTTCGCGTGCTCGAGCCGGTTCTGCTGGGCTCCCAGCCGCGCCCGGTTCTTGGACATGCGACTCAACTGCGTGTCGATGCGTCCCAGGGCCTCGGACGCGCCGGCATCCGTGTCCACGTTCAGCCAGTCCGCGAATCCGGCCTTGAACATGCAGTGCTCGCAGATGTGCGGCAGGAACAGATCGATCGTGTTGCCGTCGTGCAGCCCCACCTGAACGCCCAGGGTCACGCCCCCCGACGGCGACGCGAGGGGGTTGATGCCGTTGAACTCGGTGCGCTTGTACAGCCGGGTGATCTCGTCCCTGAGGGCCTCGAATTCCACGCTGAGCAGGGCCCGCTCCGCGTCCCCCAGGGTCCCGGACGCCGACTGGGTCGCGAGCTCCCGCATGCGGACGAAGAGGTTGCTGATGGTTCCGTAGGCGCCCTCGGCCACCTGCATCAGACCGATGCCGTTGTTGGCGTTGCGGGTGGCCACCTTCAGCGAGGCGATGTCGGCCCGCAGGCTCTCGCTGACCCCCAGCCCCGCCGCGTCGTCCGCCGCCCGGGTGATGCGCAGCCCGGAAGACAGGCGGTCCACGCTGCGCATGGTCGCCACCTGCGCCCGGTGGAGGTTCTTCTGGGCCGTCAGGGCCGCGATGTTGTGTGCCACACGCATCGGCGGATGGACACCTCCGTCCACCCGGATCTTCGTCGGATTCCTGCGTAACTTGAGCTGAACGGGCTACGTCGAGGCTACCGGACGTAGTACACGATGGACTTGCCGCCGTACTGACCGTTGGAGATGTCCGGCTCCCCGGAGCAGACGTCGTCGGTGCGCAGACCGAAGATGTCGTCCTCGGTGTCCAGAAAACCGATCATCGGCGACGGCGGGTCGAAGTAGTTGCCGCCAAAGGTGGGGCACAGGGCGCAGCACGAGGCGTAGAACCAGGGCACCGCGTTCTGGTTGTTCACGCAGTCGGTGCTGGGGCCGGTGTCGGTGGCCGACAGGGTGTCGTCGTTGAACAGGCGGGCCGTCTGCTGGTAGCCGGTGACCGTGGCGGGGCCCCCCGCCTGCACGTCCAGGGTGCCACCGGTGGCCTTGAACCACAGGGGATCGCACTCCCCGCCCGCGGCGAGCCGGGTCCGGACCTCGACGAGGTGTTCCCCGGTGGTGCTCAACGTCGGCCACAGCTTGCCCGCCAGCCGGAAGGCGCTGTCGTGGGCGCCGAGGGTGGTCCCGTAGAAGGTGTCGTAGTCGGTGAGCAGGGCCGAGGTGGCGCCCCAGTCGTCGGTGGTGCGCATCACGGCGGTGTACCCGCCGCCGTCGATGGACATCTCGCACCACACGGTCACCGGATCCTCACCCCCGTCCCCGTCGGGATCGATGGAGTAGGCGCCGGTGGACGCTCCACTGTCCTCGGCCAGGGCCGCCTTGCAGCTGGCGCAGTTCTCGGCCGCGGCGCCATCGCAATCCTGGTCGACGTCGTCGCATTCCTCGTCGGCACCGGGATGGATGCTCGCGTTGCCGTCGTTGCAGTCGCCGTCGGCGGTGCTGTACCCGTCGCCGTCGGCGTCGTCGCCGGGCGAGGTGTCGTCGTCCCCGGTGTCGTCGTCCCCGGTGTCGTCGTCCGACGCCGAGTCGTCGTCGTAGTCGATGGGGACCTGCTCCAGGTGGGCCTGGCAGCCCGCGATCAGCAGACCGAGAAGCGCCACGGCCCACGTGCCAGCGGAAGTGCTCATCTCACGCCTCTCCAGCTACGCCGACAGCATAGCGCAGGTGATCGGCCGGTCACAGCGCCGCCCGGCGACCGAGGGGCTCACCCGCTCTCGATCTCCCGGTACAGCTGGGCGAGGCGCCGCTCCATCCGCGCCCAGTTGGGCCCCTCCACGAAACGCTGCCGCAGCCGGGGCGCCTTGTCCGGGAGCAGAGCCCGTTGCTCCCGCAATCCCTCGACGATCGAGGTGAGCCGGTCCAGGTCGTCCCAGCCGCAGGTCCACCCCAGCTCCTGGTCCTCGATCCCGTCTGCGATCCGGACCTCCTCGCTGAGGATCACGGGCCGTCCCACGCTCAGGGCGTCGTGGACCTTGTTGGGGCTGGCGTACAGGTTGTTCACCGTGCGGGGGACGTAGAACACCAGGATGGCGTCGCACTCGGCCGCCAGCTCCAGGGAGCGCTGGGCCGTCACGATGCCGTGGAAGGTCACCGACGGGTGCTGGGCGAACACGTCGGTCGCGAAGCGGTCCCGTAGCCACCCCGCCGACTCGATGCGGAAGTCGGGCACCCGCTCGGCGACCCGGATCATCTGCCGCAGCCCGCGACGGTCGGACAGTGAGCCCGAGACGTAGACCTTGATCGGACCGCTGGGCCAGCGGCCGGAGAGTTCCTCCCCCGGGTCCTCGGGCACGTTCTCGATCACGAGGGTCTTGTGGCGGTGCCGGCCGAAGCGCTCACGGCGGGCCTCGTCGGTGGCGATCAGGCGGTCGGCGCCGGCCCGGACCACCTGCGACACCCCGCCCAGCGCCAGGCGCAGGGACCGCGAACGGTGGCTGTGGCGGTCCGCCAGCGCATCGAACACGTCCAGCACCAGGTGGTCGTAGAGCACGCCGCGCAGGGGCAGGACCAGCAGGCCGTTGTCCTCGTTGACACACTGCACGGCGTCGGGGCGCAGCTCGCCGAGGGTGCTCACGATGTGCCTCAGGAACCGGGCCGTTCCCCGCTTGTTGGCCCGGCCGAAGGGGGTGGCCGAGCGCAGCATGTGGGGGACGGTCCCCCCCAGATCGATGTCCTTGGGCTCGTCGGGGCGGCGGTCCCAGCCCACGTAGTGGGCGTCGTGGCCGATGCGCGCCAGCGACCGGCACATCTTGCCGATGCGGATGTCCGAGCCGTCGTTGCCGTGGACCAGGGCGATGCGCACGTGTCTACCCGGCGAGGTCGTCGACCAGGATCTCGACGATTCGCTCGGCGGCCCGCCCGTCGCCGTAGGGATTGGTGTCGGTGGTCATGGCCCGGTAGGCCTCGGGATCCGTCAGCAGCGCCGACGCCTGGTCGACGATGGCCGCGCGATCGGTACCCACCAGGCGGGCCAGTCCGGCCTCCATGGCCTCGGGGCGTTCGGTCACCCGGCGGGTGACCAGCACCGGCTTGCCCATGGACGGGGCCTCCTCCTGGATCCCGCCCGAATCGGTGATGATCAGGAAACAGCGGTCCATCAGGTGCACGAAGGGCAGGTACTCCACCGGCTCGATGAGCCGGATCCGATCGTGCCCACCGAGGATGCGGTGGACCGGGGCCTGGACGTTGGGGTTGAGGTGGACCGGGTACACCAGCGCCGTGTCCGGGTGGGTGTCCACCAGGTCACGCAGGGCGGTGCAGAAGGTCTCGAAGGGCCCGCCGAAGCTCTCCCGGCGGTGACCGGTGACCAGGATCATCCGCCGGCCCTCCAGGAACTCCTCGGAGAGCCCCGGCACGACCGGCGGTTGCCGTCGCACCATCTCCCGGGCCTGGCCCAGGGCGTCGATCACGGTGTTGCCGGTCACGTGGATCGCCGACTCGGGAATGCGCTCCGAGCGCAGGTTCTCCGCCGACCCCGGAGTGGGCGCGAAGCACCAGCGACAGATGGGATCGGCCAGCCGCCGGCACATCTCTTCGGGCCAGGGGGCGTCGAAGTCGTAGGTCCGCAGGCCCGCCTCCACGTGGCCGATGGGGATCCGCTCGTAGAACGCCGCCAGGGCGGCGCAGAGACAGGTCAGGGTGTCACCGTGGACCAATACGGCGTCGGGCCGGGTGTCGGCCAGGGTCCGCTGGACGCCCTGGACCACCCCGGCGGTCACCTGGGCCAGCCCCTGGTTGGGCTGCATCAGGTCCAGGTCCACGTCCGGCTGGATGTCGAACACGGACAGCACCTGGTCGAGCATCTGCCGGTGCTGCGCCGTGGCCAGCAGCAGGGGCTCGGTCCGCGGATCGTCACGCAGCCGCAAATACACCGGGGCCATCTTGATCGCCTCGGGGCGGGTTCCGACCACGACGGCGATTCGGGGGGTGTTCGCGCTGCTCACGGTGGTTCCTTCCTACATCATCCTCGGAAGCCGTTCAATCGGCCGCCGGAGCCTCGCGCCGCCGGGTCATTCGGGCCCACAGCTGGCGCCGCATCGCCGGGTCCAGCCCCCACCCGGCCGCCAGCGCAGCGAACAGGCTGCCGGCGATCGCGCACTCCACCAGCACCACAGCCAGCTCGGTGGGTGGCCACAGCGAGGTCAACCCCCACGACGCCAGGCCCACCGCGGCAGCCACGGCGATGGGACGGGGCAGCGCCCCCACCAGCAGATCCCGCACGCGGAGGCCGGCGCGGGCGCAGATCGTCGGCGGCACCCACAGCACGTTCACCAGGGCCGCGGGCAGCACCATGGCCACCGCCAGGCCGTGGAGTTCGAACCGGATCCCCAGCGCCGTGGCCAGGGCGAGGAACAGGGCGGTCTGGGCCAGCATCACCCGGGTCATCGGCCACAGGATGCGCATCCCCATCAGCATGTTCAGCGCCACGTTGAAGGCCCAGGGCAGCGCCATCCCCGCCGCCACGATCACCGTCACCTGGTAGGCCGACTCGTACCCGGGGCCGACCCACTGTTCGATGGCCGGCATCCCGAAGACGATCAGCAGCACGGCGCCGGAGAATCCCACCAGCGCGGCGAAACGGGTGCCGAAGATCGCGGTCTTGCGGAGCCGTTCCTCCTCGCCCGAGGCCTGCAGGGAGCTGGCCACGGACACGAACACCGCCCCCGCGCTGCGGATCATGCCGGCGAAGGCCTCGGTGAGGCGGGTCCCCACGTAGAGGAAGGTGGCCTCGGCGGGCCCCAGCAGCGCCGTGGCGAACAGGGGGCCGCTGTTGCGGATCACCACGAAGCACGAGGCCCAGATGAACGAATGCCCTCCGTAGCCCACGAGCCGCCGCACGGCCTCCCAGGAGGCTGCGGTCGGACGCAGCCGCACCGCGGGTTCGAGCCATCGAAGCAGGGCCGCGCTGACCACGAACCGGGCGCAGGTGGCCGCGAAGAACGCCATCCCCAGGTGCGCCAGGGAGGGGCCGGAGACCGCGAACGCGATCACCACCGTCGCCGCCCGGGTCAGGACGCTGACGATCTCGCTGGCGTTGCGGGCGTAGTGGCGCTGCAGGCCCAGCAACGATCCCTGGATCGGCAGGTTGAGGAGGTAGCCCATCATCCCGAAGGCCACCCAGCGCAGGGCGACCGAGCACTCCGCGGCCGCATCGTCCGGGATCTTGGGGAAGGCCGCGGGGTACACCGCCGCCAGGACCAGCAGCAGGCCGAGGGTGGCCAGCGCCACGACCCCGTAGAGCAGCATCGCGGAGTTGAAGACCGCCAACAGGTCCTTGCGCTCGTCCCGGGCCGCGTGGCCGGCCACGAAGTGCTGCAGGGCCACGGACATGCCCGCGTCCAGCAGGCCCAGGTAGCCGATGAGCGACGCCACAGCCGTCCAGCCGCCGTAGTGTTCGGCTCCCACGCGGCCGACCACGAAGGCCACCAGGAACAACCCGACGCCCATCGACACCAGGTTCCGCGCCCACATCGTGGCGATGTTGAACCCGGTTCGGCGCGTGGTGACCCGGCTGGGCATGGGGCTCAGAGGGCGTCCTGGAACACGTGGATGGAACGGCGGACGACCTCCTCCCACGAGAACATCGTCCGCAGGTCGAGGATGTTGCGCCCCAGGGTCCGCTGCAAGGTCCGGTCCGCCAGCAGCGCCAGGATCGCCTCGGCCAGGGCGGGTGCGTCCACGCGATCCACGTAGCGCAGGTTCTCGCCGTCCCGCAGCTCGGGGATCGGGTAGGCCGGGCGGGTGGTGATCACCGGCATGCCGTGCTCCATGGCCGCCAGGAAGCTCCCGCGGCGGGTGGACACCCCGTCCTGGAACGGCTGGACACAGATGGACGCCAGGGCGAAGTAGGCGCTCAGCTCCTCCTCGGTCACGCTGCCGGTCAGCGAGACCCCGTCCCCGATCCCCAGCCGCTCGATGGCGGGGAGGACCACCTCGTTCACGAACCCCTCGTCCGAGTAGCCGATGAGCAGGAGTCGGGCCGTGGGCCGGCGCCGGCGCACCGCGGCGAAGGCTTCCAGCAGGGTCTCGATGCCCTTGCCCCGGCGCATCACCCCGAAGTGGGCGACCACCGGCGTGTGCCGCTTGACGCCCAGCTGTTCGCGCAGCGCACGCACCCGGGCCGGGGGCACCGGGTGGGCGGTCACGTTGGAGCCGATGGGGACGTGGACCAGCCGGCCCCGGTGGGTGGGCAGCCGGGCCGCGATCTCGTCGATGTAGTTGTGGTTGACCACGATGGCCCGCGAACAGGCGGCCAGGCTCGCCAGCACCCGAGCCCGCCCCTTGGGGGTCCGGGAGGTGTACTCGTGGACCGTCGCCACCACCGGCGTGCCGGGCAGGGCCGCCCGGGCGAGCCAGGGGAAGAAGGTGATCCCCAGGTCCCGCCGATAGCCGAGGGTCTGGTACTGCACGCTGATCACATCCGGCCGCTGGGCCCGCAGCAGCCGCGTCAGCCGCAGCGTGCCGCGGCCGTTCCAGCGGTCGATGGCGTAGTGGATGCGAGGATCGCGATCCACGGCGTCGGGCAGGGCCGTGGTGATCAGCGACACGTTCGCCTCACCGATCTGCCGGGACAGCTCGTGGAAGAACCTGTGGGTGTAGTCGCCGACCCCGTCCTCCATCGGGGGGTAGGAGCCGGACACCATCGTCACCCTCATGGCTCAGTCTTCCCTTGCCTGTCGGCCCACTTCCAGCGGCGCACGAACTCCGTGCACATCGCCAGGACCAGCCCGTTGATGAACAGTCCCTTGCCGGACCAGTAGAGCCAGAACATCGCCGTCACGCAGAACGCCAGCAAGCAGAGCATACCGCCGTGGAACAGCTGCGGCTGCCCCGGTCCCAGCAGTTCCCGCCGCCGGACGATCCCCAGCATCCGCGCCACCGGCACGACCCACAGCGAGGTGATCAGGATCAGCCCCACGAGCCCGTGTTTGAACAGCACGTGGACGAGGTAGGTGTGGGCCCGGTAGTACATGCCCGAGAACCGGCTGTACTCGGGGAAGGAGTTCTTCAGGTCGGTGGGAAACGACACCGCCTTGTCCCGGTAGTAGCTGCCGTAGCCATTCCCCCACAGGATCGAGATCCGCTCCACGCCGGTGTACACCACGTTGATCAACTCGCCGTAGCGGATGGGATCGATACGCGAGACGACGTTGCTCTCCACGCCCACGGCGAACCCACTGGGGTTGCGGCCCTCGGTGATGGTCGAGCTGCGCAGGTACATCACCCGCGCCGTCTCGGGTTTGACCCGGTACAGCAGCCACCCCCCGCTGGTGGTCAGGGTGAGGGTGACCGCCAGCACGGCCACGACCCGCCAGGTGCGCGCCATCAGCAACATCAAGACCACCGAGCCGGTGATGAAGGTCACCCACAGCATCCGCGTGCCGAAGGTGATGACCAGCAGGACGCTGACGACGCCGATGAGGGCGCCGATGACGTAGCGGCGCTGGGCGATGACCAGGAAGACGCCGAAGTAGGCCAGGAACACCACCGATCCCTTGGAGGAGTCCAGGCTGATCCGGTTCACCCCCGACATCTGGGGGCCGTAGTCGGTCATGAAGTACAGGAGATCCGCGGCGAATCGCGCCGAGAGCACCCCGATCAGCAGCGCCATGGCGTCCCGGGCCCAGCCCGGATCCCGGCGCAGGGCCGACTGGAAGGTGATCAGGCTCGCAAGGAGCATCATGCCGAACTTGAGGTCGATGATGAACTCGCGGGCGGAGTGGGAGTAGACGAAGTCCCCGTAGGCGATGCCGGCGACCAGCGGCACGGTCAGGAACCACACCAGGGCCACCTTCACCGGCAAGGTGAGGATCAGCACCCGGACCTTGATCGCCTGGATCGCGACCAGCGCGAACATGATCCAGCTCGGATTCAGGGGGCCGAACTTCAGCTGCCACACGCTGGCGGTGTTGAAGACCTGGGACTCGTGGACATCCCCGGGCACCACGATGTCCTTGCCGACGATGGCCAGGATCAGCAGCAGGGGCAGCGCCTTGTTCACCGGCAGGAACACACAGGCCACGAGCCCCAGCCCCACCGCGGTGCGGGCGATCAGGAACAGGGAGCCCAGGTAGTCCGGGATGTCGCACACCGCCACGGCGACGACGCCGATGGCGAAGTAGGTGAGGATGGCCGAGGGGCGGATGTCGGCGATCGCGGGTCGCTGTTCCATGGTGCTCCGCGGAACCCATCTCGTTCCCGGCCCGAAACGGCGGTTCGGGCCGGGAGGCATCAGGCTTCAGGCTTCAGGCAGGTGGACGTCTCGATCTCGCTCGACATCCATCCGGAATCCGCCTCTTCTCCTCCTGACGCCTGCGGTCCGACGCGTCGGCGCCTGACGCCTGACGCCTTCCATCCCAAAACCACGATTCTGGGATGGACACTATCTATACCCCATCGGGACCCCGTCGGCCGTCCTCGCGGGACGTCACGGCACCCCCGACCCGGTGCCCTCGAGGGTCCGGATTCGCTGTTCCAGGTGGGGGTAGGCCGAGGTCTCGCTCTGGACCCGGCGGAACTCCTTGAGCGCCCCCGCGGGATCCCCCAGCTCCTCGAGCACCTCCCCTAGACGCAGCCGCACGTCGCTCCACTCCGGGTAGAGCCGCAGCGCCTTCATGTACGCGTCGCGAGCGCCGGCCAGATCCCCCTCCTGCCGGGCCAGGTCGGCCTCGGCCAGCAGCACCCTGGCCTGGCCTTCGGTGCCCCCGGGTTCCAGGTGGCTCCGGGCCCGGTACAGCTTCCGCCGGGCCGCCCGCAGATCCCCGTCCGCCGCCTCGATCCGCGTGGCCTCGAGCCACAGGCCCACGTGATCGGGCGTGGACTGCAGCGCCCGCTCCACCACCTCCCGCGCCCGCACCGGCTCTCCGGCCAGCCGCAGGTAGCGGGCCAGGGCCGCCATGGCGGCCAGGTCATCGGGGTGGGCCTCCAGGTGGGCCTCGAGCACGGTCGCAGCGCCCACCAGGTCCCCCCCGGCCTCGGCCGCCATCACCAGCGCCTGGACCACGGCGGGGCTCCGTTCGCCTTGTGCGGCCAGCTCCGCGACGATGGCGCGCCCGACCTCGCTGTCGGGATCTCGCCGGAAGAGGTAGGTGGCGTACTCCGCCAGGGCATCGCGATCCCCGCCGGGCATCGCGTCCCGGATCTCGTCCAGATCGTCGGTGAGGGAGGTCAGCAGCGAGAACAGGGGGGCCCGCCTCGCCGTCTCTCGCTCCAGCGCGCGCCCCACCTCGTCCAGCGCCTGCCCGGGCTTGCCCAGGCTGGCCAGGGTGCGGGCCGCGAGAACGTGAGGGGTGGGATCCTGGGGCGCCAGGTACATGGTCCTCCCCAGCCAGCGGAGGCTGGAGAACGGGTCGCCGTCCCGGGCGTGGGCCCCGGCCAGCGCGAGGGAGACGTCCGCCGAGCAGGGCCGCCAGCGCAGGGCGTCCTCGACGACCTCCCCCTCCGGATCGGACTCCAGGACCCGATCCGCCACCGCCGCGAAGTGGCCGTGCTGCACACCCGCGGGGGCCAGGAGGAGGGTCGCCAGCAGCAGCGCCGCCAGCACCAGGTTCATCGGTCGGCCACCGAACCCGCGCCAGGCCGCGGCCGAGCAGATCCCGAGCATGACCGCCAGGGGCAGCCCGACCCCGGCGAACTCCGAGCCGAAGTCGGCGAGCCCGTGGAACCCGACGGCCAGGGTGCCGGCCAGGGCAGCCCCGAGCCCCGGCTCGCCCCGGAACCGGGCCAGGGCCAGCCCCCAGGTGACCAGGATGACCAGGATCAGGCCGCCACCGACCGGGAGACCCAGCTCCGAGGTCAGCTGGAGCACCTCGTTCTCGGCGTAGGTCGTGGTCCCACCGGGCCAGCTCTCCTGGAACGTCGGGTAGAGGTCCCGGAAAGCTCCCCGGCCCACGCCCGTCCACGGGGCCGCGGCAGTCATCCGCACCGCGCCGGGCCAGGCGCCCGCCTTCAGCTCCAATCGGGTGGCCGCCTCCGTGTCGAGCGCCTCCCCGGTGCCTTCCCCCAGGCCGGCGCGGATGGCGCCCCCCAGGAGCAGGGCGGTCAGGGCCAGCGCCGCCGCCGGGACGACCCAGCGCGCCAGGCCGGGGAGGCCGCCGTCCCGGGCCAGCGGCAGGGTGAGCACGAACAGCAGCCCCAGACCGGCGGCCACGCGGCCCCCGATGGAGCCGGTGGCGTAGACCGCGACCAGAGCCGCGACCCCCAGGGCCAGGGCGCCCCAGCGCCAGCGGGAGTCCCACAGGATCCCCATCGCCAGCGACGCGAGGCCGGTCAGCTCCAGGAACATGGCCGCGTGGTTGGGATTGACGAAGGTGGTCCGGAAGCCCCAGACCGCGCCGATCCCCAGCTGGGTCGTGGAGACCGGCGCGTACAGCCACAGCACCTCGGTGGTGCCCGTCAAGGTCTGCAGGACGCTGATCCCCAGCACCAGCGACAGCGCGATGGCCACGTAGACCACCAGCCGCCGGCCCCCGCCTTCGCCCCGGGCCACCAGGGCCGAGAGCAGCAGGGCCGCCAGCAGTCCGGCCGTCCGCACCGTCTCCAGGGCCGTCGCCCCCGGGGCCCCGGACAGCCGCGGTACGGCGAGCCGTTCCATCAAGGGGGCGTCGAGCAGGTCCCATACCGCCGGTGACAGGCGCTCCACCAGCCCTCCGCCCACGGGCAGCAGGGTCACCCCCTGCCACACGAGGACCAGCACCAGCATGGCGCCGAGGGGATCGAGGCTCGACGGCGCGCCGCCCCGCCGCCGCAGGGACAGGGCCCCCAGCCCGAAGGCCACCAGCGTCCCCCCGGCAACCGCCACCGCCGTGGGCGGGTGGACCGATCCCACGGCCAACGGCGCCGCCACGAGCAGGGCCAGCAGCAGGACTTCGGCCAGACGGATGAGAGGGGGCATCTACTGTTTCAACCCGGGAACGGGCTCGAGGTGGACAGGTGCATCACACTCCGGTCTCAACGGTAGCCCGGGACATCGCAGCTCCTCGGAGCGACGATAGCACGCTGCCTCATTCCCCCGGCTGGAACAGCTCCCGCCCCACCGCGTTGGCCGCCACGTCGTCCACGGCGAAGTGACAGGGGCTGGCCTCGTTGGCGAGCCAGAGGGGAATCTGGTCGGCGAAGTGGTCGGAGTCGGTCAGCGCGGACTGGCCGCCGGGGATGACGTTGACGGCGCGGAAGCCGGCCGGGTCGAGCTCCACGGCGAAGCGCATGACCGGACCATCGCCGTACTGCAGGCCGGGGCCGCCGCCGCCGGGGTTGCCGGAATCCACGTTGAAGTAGTCCCCGTGGCGGGGGAAGCCGGGCAGGTCGGCCCGGGGGTCGTCGTCGGGGATGTTGGTGTCCAGGGGGATCAGGTCCGGGCTGATGGAGAAGTCGGCCAGCAGCACGGCCATCATCGGATCGTCGTCGTCCAGGAACTCCCCGAGGACCGAGCTGAAGCGGACCATGTGACGCAGACCCCACAGCCAGTCCTCGGGGTCGTCGCTGCCCACACCGCCGGCAAAATCGTCCCCGGGTTCCGAGGCCCAGAAATCCAGGGCGTCCACCAGGGCCATCAGCGCGACCTCCTGACTGGTCTCGATCTCGACGGTGCTCAGCACGTCGAAGAACGCGCTCTCTTCGGTCTCCTCGTTGTAGCTGGCCAGACCCAGGGGATTGCCGGGGCCGATGCCGCGCACGAAGAGGTCCAGGGCGCGGGCTCGGCCGCCGCGGCCCGTGGGCTTGAAGACCGACGGCAGCCCCTCGTCCTCGAGCACGTAGGTCCGCCAGGCCTCGTACCAGGCGTTGTAGATCGAGGTCGCCACCGCGGCCCGCAACTCGTCCGCGTCGGGCTCGTTGTAGACGGTCTCGACCCCGGACTCGGCCAGGTACCCCAGCCCCTCCCAGTCCTCCAGGTAGGCCGCCGCGGCCTCGATGCGCGCGGACTCGGCGTCGTACAGGGCGGCGATCCTCCCGTCCGCCCCCTCGGTGGCGCCCTGGTCGCTCACCTGCCGGGCGTACTCGACCTGCTCCAGCAGGTAGGGCGCGAAGATCTCGCCCAGCACCGAGTAGTGGTCCGCCTGCTGCTCGACCAGGGTCTCCAGGGTGGCCGTCCCCGAATCCCGCTGGATCATCCCGTCGATCCGGCCGGCCCGGAAGCCGTTGTTCCAGGGGCCGCCGATGTACCAGTCCTCGTCGAAGATGTCCCCGTCCAGGGTCATCCCACCCGGATCCTGGTTGGCGGTGATCACGTAGCCCGAGGCAGGGTTGAAGGCCTGGGGGTACTCGTCGAAGGGCACCACGCAGCGGTACGGATCGTCAGCGAAGGACTCGTCCACCACCCCGTCCTCGGTCAGCGGGATCTCGAAGCCGGCGTATGCGGTGCCATCCAGCAAGAAGCGCGGGTCGGCGCCCTCGATCCAGGTGCCGTCGTCGTTTCGAGGCAGGTAGGAGCGGCAGGGGATGGCCTCGTACCCGCTGTAGAACACGTTGCCCGCGCTGTCGGCGACCACGATGTTCTGGCTGTAGGCCACCAGTCCCCGCATCGCCTCGCGGAACTCCACCGCGTCGTCGGCGCGGCCGAAGGCGTCCACCGCCCGCAGCAGGTTGCCGCCGTCGGTGGCTGCGTAGTCGTGGGAGATGGCCTGGACGATCCCGTCGCCGTCCACGTCGCCGGGGACCAGCCAGTCACCCATGACGTTGATCAGCGACTCCCCCGGCTCCAGGGTCACGTCGTCCGGATCGACCTCGATCCCCTCCACCGACACCAGCGCCCGGCCGTCCCAGGTCTCGTAGCGATCGATGGTGAACGAGCCCCCCTCGGAGCCCAGCAAGGGCACGGCCGCCGACTCGTACTGCTCGGCCACCGCCACCACGTCCTTCGGATCCCCCTGGAACAGGGTCGACGCCGGTGCCCCGTCCCCGTCCAGGGTCAGCTGCTCCAGGTAGTAGTCGTTGATGTCGCCGGAGTGCTGGGTCTGGCCCCAGGCCACGCGGCCGTTGTGGCCCTGGCCCACCAGCGGCATGCCGGGGACGGTGATCCCGATCACGTCCAGCTCGCCGTCGCCGAGCACCGTGGTGTTGGTGTGCAGCCGGATGAAGAACGAGGGGATGGTCAGGTCCAGGTGGCCGTCGCTGCCCAGCAGGGCGTGGCCGCTCTCGGTGTGCTCGGGGCCCAGGGCCCAGGAGTTGGAGCCCCGGTCGCGGCCGTAGGGACGGCCCATCACCTGCGCCAGGTGCTCCCCGTGGCGAATGGCCCGGTCGAGCACGCCGGTCTCGGCCCTCAGACCACGGTACGACGGCTGCTGGCTCGCCGCGTCGGGGACCTCGCCGTCCACGCCCCAGCCGTTGGCCGACGAGATGGGCACTGCGGGGACGTGGTTCTCGAAGATGTCGTTGCGGGCTCCCTCCCGCCGCAGCTCCTCCAGGGGGGCGCCGGCGAAGAGGCCGTCGAAGGACTCCAGCGTCCGCTGGTAGGACAGGGGGGTGGTCTCGTACGACGACTCGTACAGCACCAGCGAGCCCACCGAGGCCACGTCCTCGACCGCGAAGGGCAGCATCAGGTCCGTGGGCTCGTCGGCGCCCAGGAGACCGGCCGCCAGATCCAGCTCCGACGGAGCCGGCAGCTCACCCGCGACCACCGCGTCGATGTAGGCGTTCACGCCGTCGGCGTAGGCCTGCAGCCGCGCCCGCTCGTCTTCGGTCAACGAGGCCATCAGCTGGTCCAGCACCCGGGTGGTGCCGGTGGTCCGGCTCTCGATGTCGGTGGTCAGGGCGTCGTCACCGATCAGCGCGGCGGTCTGGCCCCGCATCAGCCGCCGGGCCAGGTCCATCATGAAGTAACGGTCCCTGGCGGAGATGAACCCCACCACCCGCGCCAGGTCCTCCTCGTCGTGGGCGTACACGTGGGGCACGCCGTAGCCGGTGGTCACCACGTGGACCGTGTTGGACAGGCCGCCGAGCTCCCAGGTGTCGGTGACATCCACGTCGTAGATCGGCGGGACGTCGGGGGGCTCGAGGACGGGCACGTCGCCCCCGGGACATCCCGTCGGTGAGAGACAACAAAGCAGCAGGACAGAAAGGGCGAACGGCCATCGGGGTCGGTTCATCTCTGGCTCCAGGAATGGGATGGATCTCGAACCGCGCATCATACGCCGGAACAGGTAGCGCTGGCGGCGTGTTCGAGCGCCACGTACCCTCGCGGGAGGTTCCCCATGCCCTATCTCCTGCTGCTGGTGGTGATCGCCGTCCTCGTGGGCCTCTTCGTGGTCGTGCCCCGGCTCAACGAGCTGTTCCTGGTGTCGGTGCGCGGCGGACAGCTGCTGGTGGTGCGGGGGAGGGTCCCCGCGAGCCTGCTGCACGACATCGAGGACGTGGTACAGCGGGCCGGGGTCGAGTCGGCGACCCTCCGCGCCGTGAAGACCCCCGAGGGCGCCCGCCTCGTCACGGCCGGGATCGACGACGGGGTGGCCCAGCGTCTGCGCAACGCGTTCCAGCTCCAGCCCATGGCCCAGCTGCGCCGGGCGCCGTTGATGGACGACCGGAACCTGGGCCAGGTACTGGGGTTCGTCTGGCTGGCCTGGCTGCTCTCCTCGTTCACCCGGCGGTAGTCCTCCGGTAAGCCCATGTAATGCTTCGGTAGTCGTCCACCTCTCCCCCCCGCGGATAGCTTGGGGCGTGGAGGTTGCGAGATGAATTCCTGGCACGCGTCGTTCCGCTGGCTGTCCCTGTTCACCCTTCTGGTCGTCCCCCTCGGTGCCGCCGCCGGAGAATCGGTGGAGCGGGTCCGGGTGGACCTGGACTTCGATCAGCTGGGACTGGCCGACGGCGCTGGCGGGCCGATCGTGGTGGAGATCCACTGCCGGGGCGGTCACCCCCTGCACCAGGTCCACATGGACGGGGACGTGCTGGTGGTCCACACCCGGGCGCTGCCCGACGCCCGGAGCGGCGCGCTCGACGTGTCTGCCGCCCAGGGCATCGGCATCTCCTTCGATGGCCGCGCGGCTCCCCCGGCGGTCCCCGAGACCCGCGCACCCGTCGCACCCGCCGTGCCCGAAACGCGACCCCCTGCCGCACCCGCGGCGCCGGAGACGAAGCCTCCGGTCGTCCCCGAGGCACCCAGAGCCCTGGCGCCGGTCCGCCCCGCGCCCCCCGAACCGCCGCCCGTCCGGGCGCCGGATCTCGAGCCGGCCGTCCCCTCACTGCCCCCGCCGCCGCCCGCCCCGGCCCCGTCCAACGAGCTCTCCCCGGAGGCCGCCCGGGCCGAGGTGATGGCCGCGATGGAGGCCGCCATGGCCGAGGCGCGGCTCGAAGGGGAGGCTCGGATGGAGGAGGAGCGATTCGCCGGCGAGTACGGCACCGACGAGGACAACCACAAGAGCTCGTGGGTCATCGAGCGGGATCTGTAGAGGGGATCAGGCCGGGTGCCGGCACCCGACGAAGGAACGGCTATCGAGAGCGGCTGTCTAGTTCCCGAGCCGACGGCGTAGGGCGTAGCTGGCGAGCAGCACCATCAGCAGGACACCCGCGCCCGCCGTCCCCGCCCGCCCCTGCGAGCACCCCTGACAGCCGTGGCCGTCCCACTGCACCTCGGTGGGATCGTCCTCGGTGTCGTCCTCGGCCAGGATCGCGCCGCCCTTCTCCGGAGACACGTAGGCGTGGAACCAGACCCGGTCCTCCAGGCCCTCGTACTCCAGCTCGAAGGTGCGCTCGCCGGTGGGTTCGAGGATCCCCGCGGGCGGGGCGTACTCGTTGCCCTCGACCACCAGGCCCGTACCCCCCTCGACCATCTCCAGCATCAGCACGGCCGCCGGTTCGTCGGCCCCTTCGTCGGTCTCGAACGCCACGGTCACCGTGAAGGTCTCGCCGTGTCGAATGCGCGACGGGACGTCCCCGATGGTGACGCGGAACCCCTCCACCGCGCCGCCCCCGGTCACGTCCGTGGGATCGGCCAGGGTGGAGTCGGCGTCCAGTCGCTCGCCCCAGCCACCCCCCAGCAACGTCAGGTAGGCCACGAAGAAGATCCGGTCCACGTCCTGGGGTGCGGTGAAGGTGAAGGCCTTGTCCCCGGCCGGTCCCTGCACCCCGGCCCCCTCGTTGTCCCAGACGATCTCGTCGAGGACCTCCCAGCTGGACTCGTCCTTGAGCTGGACCACGAGCTGCCCCAGCTCGTCGTGGGCGTGCAGGTCGGTCTCGTACTCGACCCGGATCTCGAACGCCTCACCTGCCTCGACCGCGGCCGGGTAGTCGACGACCGTCACCGAACCGGTGGGGTCCTCGTCAGGCGGCGGTTCCTCGTCGTCGGGTGTGTAGTCCGACAGCCCCACGTGACGCTGGATCGCGTGCAGGTGGGCCAGACCGACCTGATCCAGGTTCGCCGGATCCGACAGCAGCTCCGCGTTGCCCGACCAGGTGTCCAGGAAGGCCATCTCGTTCAGATCCGCGGGCATGGCCGTGTGGATCAGGACGTAGAAGTCGGCGTACTTGACCCCGCGGTCGTTCGTGCCGAGGTGGTCCAGGACCTCTTCCTGGACCTTGTGGGCCATCTGATCCGCCTCGGTGCCCGAGGCGTAGGCGTAGGTCTCGGTGCCGTTGCCCCCGCCCGCGTTGGCGTGGATCGACATGAAGTAGTCCACACCCTGGGCGTTGGCGTAGTCGCAGCGAGCGCTCAGCGACACGTCCACGTCCGAGTCGCGGGTCATGTACACGTCCCACGAGCCGCCGCCGCCGCTGTCGGTGTTGTCCAGCTCGAGCCAGTCCCGGAAGGCCAGCGCCGCGGTCAGGTTCACGTCCTTCTCGTCGATGCCGTTGGCCACCGCGCCGGGGTCCGACCCGCCGTGTCCGGCGTCGATGCAGATCGCCCCGTCCTGGGCACGTCCGACACCGGGGAGGACCCACGCCAGCACCAGGACCGCCAGAGAAGCGCGGCTCACCGGGCCACCTCCGTCAGCCGGGCGACCCACAACGCCCCGTCCCGCACGAAGGCGATCCGTGTCCCGTCGGCGGTGACCGCCGGGTGGCGGTCGATGTAGGTGCCGTCGGTGAGCTCCACGGTCACGCCGCGATCCACGGCGTGGGCCATCAGCTGCCCCGACGTCATCCGCTGCCCATCGTCGCGGGTCCTCTCGAACAACACCCACCGGCCATCGGGGGTCCACGTCGGGCGGGTGCCCGGGCCCAGGTGGGCCAGCTCGCCGCCATCGATCTCCATCACGTGGATCCCGGTGGCCAGCCCCACGAACACCACCCGGGTGCCGTCGGGGGACAGCACCGGATCGAAGAAGCGGTCCTCCCCCTGGGTCAGCCGCAGGTCCCCGGCGGGCTGGCGCAGGTAGATGTCGTCCCGGTGCGCCCGGACCGGCTCGGTCCAGTCGGGGAGGGGCCGGGAGGCGCCGGTCTCCCGGTCCACTTCGCGAGCGGGGTGGTCGCCCCGCGGCGGACAGAGGATCCGGGGAGGGCCGTCCAGCCAGCGGTGTCGGTACGCCACCGTGTCCGACGGCTCGGAGAGGGTCGTCAGCGCGCCCGAGTCCAGGTCGACCCGATAGAGACCCCTGGAGCCGGGGCCGGCCAGGCTCACCGCCTCGCCATCCGGGGCCCAGGCGGGATCCGTGTACCCGCCGTCGTCGGTGACCGCCGCGGCGCCCTCGATGTGCAGCACCGTGGCCCCCGGGTCCCCGGCCACCGCGGCTGCGGCCAGCAGGCTGGCGCCGATCACCGCCACCAGGATGAAGGTGGTCTTGCTCCTCACGGTCCGTCTCCCGCCCTATCGGGCTTTTTGGTTGGCGTTTCGCCCAGAGCGGGCAAGTATTAGATCGACACGGACGGGAGCACCAGAACTTCGGTGTACGCATGAACGCGCGGCCCGTGTCGTCCCCGATCCCGCTGCTGATCGCCCTCCTCGTCGCCCCTCTGCCCGCCTGCATCCAGGCCGGTGACGCGGATCCCCTCGACGTGTTCGACGTGAACGAGCCGGCCATCCGCTGGACCCCGTCGTCCCTGGATTTCGGCGAACTCCCCGAGGGCGACGAGGCCTCGGACACGGTGACCCTGACCAACCTGGGCACCGACGACCTGACCCTCGACGGCGCCGATCTCAGCGACGACAGCTCCACCGACTTCCACCCCGGCGACTCCCCGGTGGCCACCAGGCTCGCCCCGGGTGAGGTGATCCAGGTCCATGTCTCCTACCTGCCCTCGGACGAGGGAGAGGACGAGGGCTGGCTGCTCATCGATTCCGATGATCCCCTGCACCCGCAGGTCGAGATCCCGATGACCGGCCGCCGGACCCAGGTCCCCGAGATCGCCCTGGACCCGCCCCAGCTCCTCTTCGGGGAGATCGACGTGGGGCAGACCGGGGATGCCGAGGCCGACATCTGCAACGACGGCGACGCCTCACTGACGCTGGGCCAATTGGTCCTCAGCGGCGCCGACACCTTCGCCCTGGTCGACGATCCCTCGGACACCCTGCTGTCCCCCGGGGCCTGCGTGCCCCTGAGCGTGTCCTTCGCCCCCGAGGACAGCAGCCCCGACCTGGGCGAGATCGAGATCCCGAGCAACGACCCGCAGGAGCCCGCCGCTCATCTCCTGCTCTTCGGTCGCTGTTCGTAACGTTCGCGGCGGCACGGAAAGGCCCGACCGTCCGGGGCCTGCGAGGGACGGTCGGGCCACTGTGCGTTCTGGGTATCAACCCGACTCGGTCAGCGGCCCATTCCACACGTGGATCCACCAGTACGCCGGCATCGCCAACATCCCGAAGGTGACGAACAGGATCACCCAGATGATCCGCATGTTGTCCGGCAGGTGGGGGTTCTTGACGGCCAGGTAGAGGTAGGTGCCCATCAGCGCGAACATGCCCAGGATCGTGAGCATGTGGACCGGGAAGATGATGGCGAAGGAGATCGGGAAGTCGTTACCGCCGCCGCCCCCACCCTCCAGGGCGAACATGCTGAACATGACGAAGCCCATGAAGAGGAACACGTAGAACACGGGCCAGACGGTGGCGATGCCGAGGAGTAGACGCTTGGTGGTGGACATGTCGCCCTCCTGACCCGCGTCTACTGGCGGGAAGAGGGGTTATTCCCCGCCGATGTCCTCCACGGGGATCACGTGGATCCGCGAGACGGAGTCGCCCTCGAACTCGAAGCCGATCCCCCGGTCCAGGTACCAGGAGCTGCCTAGGAAGGGGTCCACGGACGGCGATCCGTAGGCGGCCTCCACGTCGGTCCGGGCAGAGCCGATCCCCAGGCCCTCGGCGGTGGCCCCGCCAAAGCTGGCCAGGGCGATCAGGGCGCCCGCGGGGTGTGGGGAAGACTCGGCGTAGAGCACGTTCAGACCGACGGCCCCGAAGGTGTCGCTGGCCCCCACGCGGGGGAAGATCAGGGCAGTGTCGGGCGTATCGATCGCGGACCGCACGTCCTCTCGGGCCGACCCCAGACGCACCTCGGTGTCGGCCACGAGCACTCCGCACCCGGGCACGATCGCGGCGTCCAGGTCGCACTCGGCCACCGGATCTTCTTGGCATCCAGCGGTGGCCAGGGCACAGGCCAGGGTCGCCGCCAGGAAGGGAATTCGCGTGCCGATTCGCATGATCACTCCCCCTCCCCGATGACGAAGCGCGCCGACAGCGCCTCGGTGAGCGCCGCGCCGGTCTCCGGATCGAACAGCGCCGCGTGCCACGTCCCGGATCCCAGCCCCTCGTCGCCGTCGTGGATCGGCCGCATCAGCTCGGCGAACATCACGCTGCCGGCGGGCAGCGTCAGCCGGTGGCCGGCCTCGATCGTCTCGGCCCCCGGCAGGCCGAGGTCACCGCGGTAGGGTATCCGTACCCGCTCGCCGTAGCTCAGGACCACAATCGCCAGCGCCTCGACTTCCTGGGCGGTGGGGTTGTAGAGGGTCAGGTAGACCGGCATCTCCTGGTCGGGGCCGGTGTAGCGGATCTCCCGGGAGGTGATCACGGCCCAGATCGAGGCCGTCTCCACCGGTTGTTCGAGGATCGGCTGCAGCTGGGCCACTCCGTAGAGGGGATCGTCCTCCCCGTGGAAGACCGCGTCCTCGATGACCTCCGGATCGGTGGTCCCCCAGTAGTTGTCCGAGAGATCCGGGTGGGTCACCCATTCGGGGTACTCGTCCAGGAGCTCGTTGAACCAGCCCAGATCCGAGGGCTCGTCCTGGACCGTGTTGCCGGTCAGGGTGTTGTAGCGGAACACCCGCAGGTAGGCCGCGCCGATCCCGCCCGCTCCCGAGTAGAGCCCCACGTTGTCGACGATGTCGTTGTCGATGACGATGGGGTTGGCGTGGGGCCGGCAGTCCACGCACACGTGGACCCCCCCGCCGTCGGCCCACATCGAGGTGTTGGCCTCGACCTCGTTGTCCAGCAACGCCGGCGACGACGAGTACAGAGACACCGCGCCCCCCTCGGCCGAGGCGGTGTTGTCGGTGAACGTGTTGCCGACGATGGGTGAGTGGCAGGAGTGGAAACACAGGGCCCCGCCGTACGAGGAGCGGTTGGCCTCGAAGGAACACCCCTGAATCACGGGCGAGGAGTCCTGGGCATAGATCGCCCCGCCCCAGCCGGGATCGCTGACCTCGTTGCCCTCGAAGCGGCACCCGATCACCCGCGGCGCGGCGCCTTCGAGGATCCGCAACGCCGCCCCGCCCACCGAGTTCTGGGGCTCGTCGACGGTGTTTCCGGTGAACTCGCAGTCCCGGATCAGCGGGCTCGCGCCCAGGAGCTGGACCGCCGCGGTGCCGCCCTCGAACGTACAGTGTTCGAGAACCGACCCAGCCGTGTAGGTGTCCAGCCCCTCGTAGACCGCGTCCTGGGAGCCGTCCGCGAAGACCACGGATCCCCAGCGAGCGCCGCCCACGCCGCCGAAGGTCACCGGCTGGCCCGATTCGCCCCGGGCGATGAGGGCCCCCTCCACGTGGAGGGAGCACCCCTCGCAGAGCTGGACCTCGACCCCCGGGTCGATGGTGACCGCAGCGCCCGCGGCCACGGTGCTGTCCTGGGCGAGGGTGTAGGGGCTGCCGGCGGCCGTCCAGTGGGCGTCGTCGTCGACCTGGGGGGGCACCTCGTCGGCGCGGACGGGGCCCGGCGAGGTCGCCCACCCCAACACGACCAGCACGAGTGACGTTGCACGAGTCCGTGGGAGTCCGAGGATCACGTCTTGTTCCCTTCTCCGCCCCCTTCGGGTTCCCTCCAGGCGCGGGTCTGTCTCACGTCTTCGGCGACGCCCTGGGCCAGCTCGCCCCCCGCGATCCCCAGGGCGCCGGTCCGAATCACCCCGATCACACCGTCGCTGGCCGCCTCTTTGGCCGCGGCGATCTCCAGATCCGCCGCGTGCCCCTTCTCGAAGCAGGGGGGACACAGGTTGCGGCCGTCGTCATCCAGGTAGGCGCTGGAGGGGTCGACGGGAGTCCCACAGGCCGCGCAGGCGACCGAGCCGGTGGACACGGCGGCGGGCTCCGCGAGCTGCCCGACGGGCACGCCCATGGATCCGGACAGCGCACCGACCGCAAAGTCCCCGGGCAACTTCCGTCGCGCGGGGAACAGGTACGAGAACAGGGTCGTCAGGCCGATCAGCAGGCCGATGAACGCGAAGACGGCCAGTCTCCCGAGGAACTCGACGTCGATCGTCGCCACGCCGATCATGGCCGCGAAGCCGAGGGGAACCACGATCGCCGCTGCGGCGACGAAGCACAGGAAGTAGCGCTTGCGCTGGGCGGCGGCGTCGAAGCCTTCGAGCATCAACACCACTTCCTCGTCCGCAAGGTCCAGCAGCGGCTCGCCCTCGCACCTCGGGCAGTCGCCGCCGTCGTCGTAGCGCCTCGCGCAGGCCTCGCAGATGAAGCGGCCGTTGGGATCTTCTTCCAAGACGTCCCTCGATCTCTCGCCGGCCCCGGGGCGCCCGCGGACTTTTTTCACTTTTTTTCTAAAGCATGCCTCACGACGTCCGATAACCCCAAGTACACGGGGGCGAAGTGGCCTTTCCGTCCGTCCCGAGAACGGACGTTTCCTTCCCCACCGGTAACTGGCTAGGGCCCGGCCGTGGCGGCGGCCGGGCCCAACTGTTTCCGCCCACCCCGCCCCGCCACCCTCCCCCCCCACCCCCCCTCAAGGCCGCATCCAAAGCCACTCGTACAGCTGATCCCAAACCGCCGGAGTTCACCCCGGAACGTCGGGACCGACGAGGCCATGTC
>CAZITQ010000118.1:12684-28816 GCA_964542165.1 uncultured Rickettsiales bacterium | reverse complement strand
CGGCGACGGATTCGACGGCGGACCCGCGGGGGACGACTGCGACGACGAGGACGCCGGGGTGAATCCGGGGGCCGGCGAGGTGTGCGACGACGGCCTGGACAACAACTGCGACGGCCTCACCGACGACGAGGACGAGGAGGCCTGCGGCGGGGACGACGACGACGACACCACGGGTGACGACGACACCGGGGACGACGACACCGGGGACGACGACACCGGGGACGACGACACCGGCGACGACGACACCGGGGATGACGACGACGACGGTGAGACGGATGACGACGACGACGACGTGAGCAGCGACTGCAACTGCCGCGCGGACGGGTCCGCCTCCACGCCGGCGGGGATCGCGGTCCTGGCCCTCCTCGGGCTGGCCGCTCGTCGGCGCAGCTGCTGACGGAGCCCCCCCTACCAGGGCGACTCCTTCGATCGGGGAAATGTACCGAGACCGACGGGCTCGTCAGGGCAGGATGTTCTGGACCGGGACGCCATCCCCGGCGTCGGGCGTTCCCAGGGCGTGAACCAGGGTCGCGCGCGGCTCGGCGGCAGGACGCGACGCCAGGCGCATCCCCTGGTCCAGTACGAGGGCGGGGCGCTGGGAGGCGACCAGGGCATCACTCCGCAGCTGGCCGTCCACCAGGATCCCCGAGAGATCCCAGGACCAGACCGGCCAGTGCGGGTTCACCTTGCCCCGGGTGAACGGGTTGCCGTCGAAGGGATGGCTCTGCCAGCGGCCGCGTACCACCGCCTCTTCGCCCCCTCCCGGCTGCTCGAACGCGAAGGCGAACTCCTTGATGTGGCGCCCTCGCAGGGTCACCGCGCAGCGCTCGCAGGAGGCCTTGCCCGCACCGGACGCGTAGTCCTCTCCGGGCGCTCCGGCCGCCACGGTCCAGCTGCGGAACCCCAGCAGGGGCGCGCGGGAGTCGCGGTCCGAGCCGGCGATGGGGAGGGCGATCTTCCGCTCGATCTCCACCACCCGGTCCACGCCACCACAGCTCTGCAGATCCGACTCGTCCACCATCACCCCGGTCTCACCGGTCGTCCGGATGCCGCCGCCGTCCCACGCGGCGAGCAGCAGGTAGGGGCGTATCTCCACCGACCAGCTGGCGGCGCCCCGCGGCGCCTCCACGGCGTTGGAGCAGGCGTGGCCGACCGCGGGCACGCAGCCCGGTCGGTATTCCAGGTGCAGGGGCACGTCCAGGGTGCCCGTGTCCCGGTGGTAGACCGGCTCGCCGTCCAGGGCCACGTGGACCAGATCCACCGTGTGGGCCTCGTTGGGTACACCTGCGTCGATGGAGATCCCGTTGAGCAGCGCCAGCCCGTGCGTGTACTGATCGGGGGTGGGGCCGGACGGGTCGATGCGTCCGGCGTCGAAACCGGCGGGGAGTCCACCACCGAGGGTCACGACGCCCCGAAACACCGCGGCGGCCGTGTCCTCTCCCGCGCCACAACCGTACACGCCCTCCAGGGCGATGGAGTCGCCCTCCAGGTGCCAGAACACGAGATCGGCCGGGGCGGCTCCGGGGGTGTAGTGGGTGAAATGGGTGGTCAGCGAGGCGCCGCCCGGATCGAGGAAGACGCCCCCCTCCAGCTGGCCGCGGACGTCGATGGCGTAACCACCGTCGTCCACGGAGGTGATGTAGGACCCCATGGCCCCCAGACGATGGGTCCACTCACCCCACTCGGCGTCCAGGCCGCGCCACACGTATGCCTCGTCCAGGGCTGGCACCTGCGCCGATGCGGGCACGCCGAGGGCGGCGAGGAGGGGCCAGACCAGGATTCGGAAGGTACGGGCGAGCATCGTCGTCCTTTTCCCTAGGTTCGAAATCTCGGTGCCGCTCAACCTGCTGACTGTTGCAACACCTCCGCCGCCGCCGCGTGTCACCCGGGACCCTTGCGGATCGGGAGTCGAGTCGCTTTCGTCGTCTGACCCGCTCCCGGGATCCCGGCACATCCATTGCATCGGACGGTTTCTCTATTCCTTGAACCGAAGGGAGGACCGCATGGGGATCGGACTCTGGGTGCGTGGGCTGTCAGGCGCAGTTGCCAGCCGTCCACTGGAGGCGACGGCCGACGGGAGCGGATCGAGCCGCAGGCGGCTGCGGATGGCCGGCGCGATGCTGATGCTCGCGGTGTTCGCGGGGAGCGCCGCAGCGCAGGAGGACTCCCCTGCCGAGCAGTATCGGCGGGGGACCACCCTGGCGGCCGTGGGCATCCCGATGCTGTCCGTGGGAGTCGCCACGGAGCCGCTGATCGGGTTCTCGCCGATGGTCCGATCCCCCGAGCAGTACGGGATGACCTACGGCGGCCCCCTGCTGGGCACCGTCGGAGCTGCGCTGGCCCTCTCGGGGACCGAACACCAGGTGGCTGCCCTGCGGGCGGTGGGGGTGGACGCATCGCGGACGGGGGCCACGGTGGGGTGGCTGTTCTTCGGGCTCGCCATCGCCGCCGAGATGGTCGTGGTGGGCATGGACACCCTCGACGAGGAGACGGCCTGGCCCCACTACTTCTGGGTGGGCGGCGTGGCCACGGCGCTCAAGGCGACCGCGCTGGTGGCGGTCTCGATCCAGGCGGGGACCAACGTCCAGCTCTACCGGACCGAGGTCGTGCCGACGCTCCCGGAGGCCCGGCCGCGGGGACCCGTGAAGCCCACCGTCGCCGTCGTCCCTGCTGGTCCCGCGCTGGCGATCGTCGGGGTGTTCTAGGCACGGTCTCGGGTGCCACGGTGGGCGGCGTCACTCGTCCACGGGGGGTGGAGGTTCGAGTTCCTCCATCATCTGGCCGAACTCCTCCATGGCCTGCATGCTCTCCTCCCAGGCGTCGTCGGGGGCGCGCTGGCGGACGATCATGGCCTCCACATGGTCAGAGCCCTCCCCCAGCGCCATCAGGGCGTCGGCACAGGCCCACCGGACGCGGGCCTTGGGATCGGACAGGCCCCGGCGCAGTGCGCTGCGGACCTCTGGGGTCGACTCACCGATGGCCAGCAGCGCGCGGGCAGCGGCCGTCCGGACGTAGTCGTTGTCCTTGTCCATCGCCCGGGTGAGGACCTCGACGGCTTCGGTGGCCCGCAGCAGGCCCAGGGACTCGGCGGCCTTCTCGGGTGGGGAGAAGGAACGGTCGTACTCGACCACGGCGATGAGATCCGGGATCGCGGGCCGGGCGGGCTCTCCGATCCGGCCCAGGGCCTCCGCAGCGTTCTGGCGTACCCAGCTCTCGGGATCGGTGAGCGCCGCCCGCAGATCCTCCACGGCCCCCGCGGACGTCGGACCGTGGTTGCCCAGGGCCCACGCCGACCACTGTCGGACGTCTTCCGCCGGATCGTCCAGGGCCCGTGCGAGCGCCGGGATCGCCGGCTCCACGCCCTCGTCCACCACGCCGAGGGCGTAGGCCGCGTCTGCCCGGAGTTGCTCGTCGCCGTCCCCCAGCGCCTCGATCAGCCCCGGAACCGCCGGCGCACCGATCTGGCCCACCTCGCGCGCCGTCTCCCCGAGGCCGCCCCACTTCTCGCGGCCCGCCAGGAGCATGGCGTGCACGTCCCCCGCCGCCGCCTCGCCCAGCTCGGCCAGGCGGTACACCGCCGCGTGGCGGACCGTGGCGGACTCGTGGCCCAGCTCGGCTCGCCAGGTCGGGGCGGCCGCCGCCCCCAGGGGGGCCATCGCCCTGAGGAGTTCGGCCCGGGGGTAGGGTTCCTGCTCGCGCCGCACGGCTCCTTCCAGCAGGGGAAGTGCCCGCTCCCCGTGCTGGGCGAGGACCCGCGCCGCGGCAGCGCGGGTCTCCGCGTCGTCGTCCTTGAGGAGCTTCTTGAGGGGCTTGAAGGTCTCCTTGCTCGGTTCCAGGTCGGCGAGGCCCCGCAGACTGTTGCGGCGGACCACCGGATCGTCACCGACCAGCGACCGCTCCAGGGCGGCCTGGCCGGGGGCTCCCAGCGTGGCCAGGTACCCCGCCACCATCTGCCCCTCCCAGTCCTCCATCGCCAGCAGCGGTTCCATCTTGCGGGCCACCTCGGGCCAGCGGGACTCGGGGGCGACCTGGGTCAGGGCCTCCGCGGCGACGCGGGCGGTGTGGGGGTCCTCCAGCGACCTCAGGAGCAGGGGAATCGCGGGGCGGGCCTTCTCACCCAGGTCCCCCAGATCACAGATCCTCAGGTAGCGAGTGCTGTCCCGTCCCCCCTCGACCTCGTCCATGAGCTTTCGGACGACGTCGTCCACTTCCACGGGCTGGATCTGCAACAGCGCACGGTGGATCTCGTCCCTGACCCAGCTGCTGCTGGACGACTCGTGCAGCTCCTCCAGAGCCGGCACCGCGGGAGCCG
The DNA here is from genome assembly GCA_964542165.1 of uncultured Rickettsiales bacterium. Taxonomy (GTDB): domain Bacteria; phylum Myxococcota_A; class UBA796; order UBA9615; family CAYRNR01; genus CAYTBN01. The sequence goes on along the minus strand of CAZITQ010000118.1, from coordinate 24,504 downwards.
CCACCTCCCCCATCAGGCCCAGGGCCTCGACGACCCCCGCCTGGTACATCGGCCCCTCCATCTGCGTCAGCGTGAACATCAGCAGGGGCAGCAGGGGCTCTCCGACCTGGGCGATGGCGTCCGCCGCCGCCCGTCGGTTGAAGTCGTCGAAGTCCAGCAGCACCGGGAGTAGCACCTTGCCCGCCGTCTCCGCGTCGGGCTCCATGCGCCCGTAGGCGTACGCCGCGATGCCCCGCACCATGCCGGGGGGCGCCGGCTTCGCCATGTCCATCAGGTCGATGAGGACGGCCTCGGAGTCGGCCCTCGCGGCGGGTCCCATGTCGGCCAGGGCCCAAAGGGCGCCCTCGCGGGTCTCCTGGACCGGCTCCCCGGCGGCCATCCGGGCCAGGATCGGCACGGCACCCAGCTCGACCGCAAGCTCCGGACACTGCTTGATCTGGTGGGCCGCCACCTCGCGGAACTTCGGATCCTCGTGTTCCAGGCTGGCGACGAGGCCGGAGATCACCTCCTCGGTGCAGGGCACCTCCACGTCGTCGCCGAAGAACGAAGCGGACGCCGGAGCCACCGTCAGCAGCGCCCCGAGGGCGATGGAGAGCGCGGCGACGCGGGGTCCGTTCATCCGCTGGATCCCGGGGTGAGGGTCACCCCGAACGCCCCGGTCAGGGGCTCTCCCGGGGGCGGGGCGGGGCGGCCCGGGCGGGCGGTGGACGACAAACCAACCCGCGCGGGGTCGCCGCCGCCCCCCACCCCCTCCACGCTCACCGCTCCCTCGGCATCCGCGGCCAGGGAGATGGTCAGGGTGCCCGAGAGGCCGGACTGGTCCCGAAGGCGGTTCTTGAAGCAGGTCTCGATCCGGCCCAGACGGCGACTGACGTGGTCCCGCAGCGGTCCCGAATCGCCGCCGCTGGAGAGCTTGGCGCTCGGGGGCGTGTAGTTGCCGCGGGTGCCCAGACCGCCGATGCCCGCGACGGCGCCGCCTCCGCCCCGGGTACCCAGGCCGCCGAGTCCTTCGCCGGTGCCACCGCCGCCGAGCCCGGAGCCCCTCGAACCCAGCCCACCGCTGCCGATGGTCACCCCCTGGGCGCCGATCAGGCCACCGATGGCATCCATGTCCGAGAAGATGTCGTCGGAGAAACCGCTCGAGCCGAACAGACTGTCGGTGTTGATCTCCGAGAGCGCCGCCAGGATCCCGGCGGACTCGGCGATCTTCCGGGCCATCTCCACCCGGGCCAGGCGCATCGGCTCCTGCAGGTAGTACGAGCCCAGGGTCCCGCAGTTGTCCGAAGGATCGCAGGCCACCACTCGGTAGCTGCTCGTCAGCGATTCGCCGGTGACCTCGTGGGCGAGCACGTCCGGGCCGAGGACGACGGCCTCCTCCGTTCCGTGGCGGACCTCGAAACGGTCCAGGCGGTCGTTGTCCGTGGCCGTGCACCAGGTCAGCGACACCGCGGTCACCTTCTCATCGACGACGGTCTCGGTCCCGGTGACCTCGCAGCCCTCCGTCCCCACCGGATGGGTGACGTCCAGGGTGCGGAACACCGTGGACAGGGGCTCGGAGACGTTCCCGGCCTCGTCCCGGGCGGTGACGGCGATGGAGACGTCGGTGAACTCGGTCAGGGACTCCACCAGGAGGCGGCGCTCCTCCGTCGGTCCCGGTTCGGCGACGACGGCGCCGTCCACCTGGACCTCGTAGGCGACCACGCCCATCTCGTCAGCGGCCTCTGGCCAGGTGAGCCATAGGGCGTCCGAGGAGACCTCCGGCGCCTCGAGCGCCGCGCCCGCCGACCACTCCGGCGGCGTGCGGTCCCCGCAGCCGGCGAACCCCGGGGCAAGGATGAGCAGGAAGAAGAGGGTGCACCCCCGTGAGGTGAGCGTCATGGGACTCCCGATACCGCGCGCGCTGCGCGCAGCTCCCGTATCGATCGTGAGCAGTCGAATGCCCCAGACACGGGGCGAGGTCAACGAATTCCAGGGAAAACCACTACCAGTGCGCGGGCCCGCCGTACGGGGGGGCGGCCTGGTTCATCATGGCCTGGATCTGGCCGTCGTTGTCCTTGGCCAGGATGGTCCCGTCGTACTTGATCAGCACCTGGGTCGGGATGAAGCCGTCCTGGTCGATGTGGTTGTGGAATTGCCCGTTGGCATCGGCCACCACGGGGTGGGTCATGCCGTAGGTGTTGGCCCACTGGTTGAGCTGGTTCTGATTCGCCACGCCGCCGAAGTTGTTCTCGATCAGCGCGTAGATCACGAGGATGCCCTGGGGCATCAGGTTGTCGTAGCTCGCTTGCGATGAGCCAGCCTGGCTCACGCACCCGCTTCACCAGGGGGCCCCGAACTTCACCAGGACCCCCCACCCCGAGAAGCTGTGCAGGTCCAGCATCTCGCCGCACTGATCCAGGAAGGTCAGGTTGGGGACCACCTGTCCCACGCCCCAGCCCTGGCCGTTCCACACGGGGCCGGGCGCGGGGGGGTAGTCGCAAGCGAAGGGGTGGAGCATCTCCTCCAGCGGATTGCTGGCCCCGTGGACCTCTTCCCCGTCGTCGTACCCGTCGCCGTCCGTGTCCGGATCGTTGGGATTGGTGCCGTGCTGGCTCTCCTGATCGTTGGTCAGCCCGTCGCCGTCGGGGTCGGCACCCCCGTCGTAGGTGTCGTCGTCACCCGTGTCGTCGTCGCCCCAGGTGTCGTCGTCCCCGGTGTCGTCGTCGCCCCAGGTGTCGTCGTCACCCGTGTCGTCGTCGCCGGTGTCGTCGTCGCCCCCGGTGTCGTCGTCGCCCGCGCTGTCGTCGTCCCCGTGACGGTCCCTCCCGCCATCCCCCGTGTACACCGGCTGGCAACCCGCCGCGAAGCCCAGCGCAGCCACAAGCCCGATCCATACCCGCACCCGCATCGGAGACCTCCCGAGCGAAGCCTATCGGAGGCGGGGGTGAGGGGGGTTCAAGAGGTTGTCAGGAAAGGGACTTGGGGACGGGGACGCCGCGGTGGAGAGGGTGGCTGCGCGGGAGTTCCGAGGCGGTGCGGGCCGCGAAACTACTCGTACATCGCGTCGACCGTGCCGCCCCAGTTCTTGTTCACGATCCGCCGCTTGATCTTCATCGTGGGGGTGAGCTCCTCGTCCTCGATGGAGAACTCGCGGGGCAGGATGCTGAACTTGCGGATGTGCTCGACCCGGGCGAAGGAGGGGTTCACGACCTCGTCCATGTGGGCCTGGATCTCGGCGATCAGCTTCGGGTCCTCGTGGGCGGTGGCCTCGTCCACGGCGTTGGCCTGGCACCACTCGGCCTTCTTGTCCGGGTCCAGGGTGATCAGCGCCGACAGGAACTTGCGGGCGTCACCGATGACCACCGACTGAGAGACCATCGGGTGGTCGTTGATCTTCTTCTCGATGTTGGCCGGCGTGATGTTCTTGCCGCCGCTGGTGACGATGATCTCCTTCTTGCGGCCCGTGATCCGCAAGAAGCCGTCCTCGTCCACCTTGCCGCAGTCGCCGGTGTGGAGCCATCCGTCGATCAGGGTCTCGTCCGTGGCCTTCTGGTCCTTGAAGTAGCCCAGGAAGACGTGGGGGCCCTTGAGCAGGATCTCGTCGTCGTCGGCGATCTTGATCTCGGTGCCCCGGAACTTGGTGCCCACCGACCCGATCTTGGTGTTGTCCAACCGGTTGAAGGTGGCGGGGCCGGTGTCCTCGGACTGGCCGTAGACCTCCTGGATCGAGATGTCGAAGCCGGTGAAGAACTCGATGACCGTGGGGGAGATCGGTGCGGCCGCGGTCACGCAGAGGCGCGCGCGGTCGAAGCCCATGGCATCCTTGACCTTGCTGAAGATCAGCTTGTTGGCCAGACCGTATTTGAAGCCCAACCACCCCGACGGCGTGCCGCCCCGGTGCTTGACCGCCATCGCCTCCTTGCCCACGCCCTGGGCCCACCTGGCCATCGCGGCCTTGTAGCCGGTGGCCCCCGCGAGTCGGTCGGTGAGCTTGGCGTGCATCTTCTCCCAGATGCGGGGCACGCCGAAGACCACGGTCGGCCGGACCTCCTTGAGGTTGTCCGGCAGCTTGGGGATCGACTCGGCGTAGTAGATGGTGAAGCCGATGCCCGCCGGGCCGTGGATGGTGAACAGCTGCTCGGCGATGTGGGACAGGGGCAGGTAGGAGACCGAACAATCCTCCGCCGTGACCCGGCCGATGCGGGCCGCCTCGTCGGTGGTCCAGGTCAGGTTGCGGTTGGAGAGCATGACCGCCTTGGGCGGGCCGGTGGTTCCCGAGGTGTAGATCAGGGTCGCCATCCCGTCGGGGTCCAGGGCGTCGACGCGCTCGTCCACCTTCTCCGCGGGTGTCTCGTCCCCCTTGGCCAGGAAATCCTCCCAGGACATGACCATCTCGTGCTCGATGGGCGCGACGCCGCGCATCATCACCACGTGCCGCAGCTTGGGCATGTTGGGCAGCTCCTCGAGGACCTTGGCCCACTGGCCCTCGTCCTCCAGGAGGATCAGGGGCGCCTCGGAGTGCTCCATGATGTACTGGACCTCGGCGGGCGAGCTGGTGATGTAGATCCCAGCCGGTGCCGCGCCGGCGGCGATGGCGCCCACGTCCAAGATCACCCATTCGGGGCGATTGAATCCCAGGATGCAGACCCGATCACCGGGCTCGACCCCCAGGGTGATCAGCGCCCTCGCGGCCTGGCGGACCTGGTCGGCGTAGGTGCTCCAGGTGGTGGGCTTCCAGCTGCCACCGTCCTTCTCGTAGTAGGCGGGCACGTCGCCGCGGGTCTCGGCCTGGGCGAACAGGCGTGCGGGAGTCGAATCGGCCATGGTGCAAACCCCTCCTCGTGGGATGAGCGCACAGCATAAGAACGGCGCGCCGTTCCCTCAAGGAGTTCCGCGTTCGCGGAGAGGTTTTCCGACAACGCCTGCCGCCGCCCGTCCCCGGCCGCCCGCCGAAGGGTAAGATACGCGGCCATGGGTGCACGTCAGGCCGGTGCGGGGAGCGGAGAGAACGGGATCCGCTTCGGCAAGTACCGCCTGTTGCGCAAGCTCGGCGAGGGGGCCTTCGGCTCCGTGTACGAGGCGCTGCTGCCGGGTCCCATGGGGTTCACCAAGCGGGTGGCCGTCAAGCGTCTCCGCGCCGCGGTGCTCGAGGACAATCCCAAGGTGGTCCAGGCGCTGATCAACGAGGCCCGCATCGGCGGCCTGCTCCACCACGGCAACATCGTCGACATCCTGGAGTTCGGCGAGGTCGACGGCCGGTACTACATGGCCATGGAGTACGTGGACGGACCCACCCTGGGGGAGGTGATCCAGGCCTGTCGGATGAACCGCGTCCTCGTCCCCCGCTTCGCCGTCATCGACATGGCCATGGGGGTCTGTCGCGGGCTCCACCACGCCCACACCCTGCGGGGGCTGGACGGCGCACCCCTGGGCCTGATCCACCGGGACATCAAACCCTCCAACCTGATCCTGGACGCCGAGGGCCGAGCCAAGATCCTCGACTTCGGCATCGCCAAGGCCGCGTCCAACCTCTACGCCACGACCACCAGCGCGGTGGTCAAGGGAACGCCGCGCTACATGTCCCCCGAGCAGGTGGAGGCGGGCGTCCTGTCGGCCCGGTCCGACATCTTCTCGTTCGGCGTGGTGCTCTACGAAGCCATCACCGGGCACCTGCTGTTCACGGCCCGGGAGCTGGCGCCGATGTTGCGCCAGATCCTGCTCGAGGACCTGAGCGACTCCATCGCGAAGGCCGAGGAGGCGCTGCCGGGTTGCGGGCCGATCCTGAGCCGCTGCCTGGACCGCAATCCGCCCGGACGCTTCTCGACGGCCAAGCAGCTGGGCGACGCCATGGCCGAGCTGCGCAAGGAGTACCCCGCCGACGCCGACATGGCCGAGGTCGTGGCCCGGCTGATGAACCGGGTCGCCTCCAGCCGCAGCTTCCAGGTCGTCCACCCGAGCGACCTGGAGAACGAGGAGACCGACGACTGGCAGGCCCCCGCCGGACCCTACCCCGAGGACGTGGAGGCCGACGACGAGCCGACCGTGCGGTACGACTCCGCCTGGGACCGATTCACCACGGTGTTCCACGACGCCGAGTGGCCGGAGTCGACGCCGGTTCCTGCGTTCGACACGCCGGATTCCGACGTCGAGGGCGACGCCCCGGGATCGCGGCGGCGGTTCGGATGGCTTCCGTGGCTGGCTGCGGTGCTGACGTTGATCCTGGTGGGAGCGGGGACCTACGGGGTGGTGCGGTGGCTGGATGGGGTGCGCGGAGCGGAGGTGCGTGGGGAGACGGGCGATTCGATGGCGGAGTCCCCCGACGGGGGTGGCGCGGGCGGCCTACAGCCCGCGGGCGCCGGGGGCGAGGGCGAGGGCGAGACCGAGGCGGTGACCGAGGCCGGTGAGTCGGGGCTTCGTGGTGGCCTGGAGGGCGAAGGGCGCCTGGAGGGCGACGAGGGGCACCGGCCAGGTGAGCAGCCCGGGGGACCGGAGAGACGTGGCGGTGTCGACCCCGACCCGTCGGAGGCGGGCGCGGAGCCCGGGAACGGCCAACCGCGAGACGACGAAGGCGGACTCGAGGCCGTGACCGAGGCCGAGGCCGAGGGCGTGTCCGAGGAGGAGCTGTCCGCCGACCAACGCACGCTCCGCATCACCTGTCCCCAGGCCTGCGACGTCTACCTGGACTCCGAACGGCACGGCAGTCGGTCGCACCTGCGAACGAAGATCGAGGACGTGGACCCCGGCGTGCACGTCCTCAAGCTGATCCGCCTCTCCGAGGACGGCACCCGCCAGGAAAAGGACTTCGGGGTGGTGATCGACGGCCGGGAGAACTTCGTCTGCTGGGATTTCGAGGCCGGGGAGTCCTGTCGCTGACGATGACCCGGGTGATCAAGGGCTCCCGCGGGGGAAACATCTTGCGCGCCCGCGGGACGTACGTAGGCTAGCTTCCCAAGAAGATCCCCGTCCCCGGGGCTCGGTCCGGGGTCGGTTTCAAAGGAGAATCCGATGACCAAACTTCACGACCTTCACGCGGAGGGCCAGTCGGTCTGGTTCGACTTCATCCGACGCGCCCTGCTCACCTCCGGTGAGCTGAAGGACCTGGTGGACCGGGGCGTCCGCGGGGTCACCTCCAACCCGTCGATCTTCGAGCAGGCCATCGCCCGCAACGACGACTACGACGGCGCCATGCGCGACCTGGTGGCCCGGGGCCTGGACACCCAGGCGATCTACGAGGCGCTCGCGATCGAGGACATCCAGAACGCCTGCGACATCCTGCGCCCGGTGTTCGACGAGGCCGACGCCAAGGACGGTCACGTCAGCTTCGAGGTCAGCCCCCTGCTGGCCCACGACACCGAGGGAACCGTGGCCGAAGCGCGCCGCCTCTGGGCCGCGGTCGATCGCCCCAATCTGATGATCAAGGTCCCGATCACCCCCGCGGGTGTGCCGGCCATCGAGCAGCTGATCGCCGACGGCATCAACGTCAACGTCACCCTCATCTTCTCGCTGGGCCACTACGTGGACTGCGCAGAGGCCTTCATCCGGGGCCTGCAGCGCCGGGCGGACGCCGGGGAGCCCATCGAGGGCGTGGCCTCGGTGGCCTCGTTCTTCGTCAGCCGTCTGGACACGGCGGTGGACAAGCAGCTGGCCGAGCTGGGCCGCGACGACCTGTTCGGCAAGGCCGCGGTGGACAACGCCCGGGTCGCCTACGTGCGCTTCGGCGAGCTGTTCTCCGGCGACGTCTGGGACGGGCTCGCGGCCAAGGGCGCCCAGGTCCAGCGGGTGCTCTGGGCGAGCACCGGCACCAAGAATCCTGCCTACACCGACACGCTGTACGTGGACGAGCTGATCGGCCCGGACACGGTCAACACCGTGCCGCCCAAGACCCTCGATGCCTTCTTCGACCACGGCACGGTGGCGTGCACGGTGGACAGGGACCTGGACGGCGCCCGGGAGCGGCTCGCCACCCTGGCCACCCTCGCCATCGACATCGACGGCATCACCGACGACCTGCAGAAGGCCGGCGTGGACTCCTTCGCCGCGGCCTTCGAGAGCCTGCTCGGCAGCATCGAGGCCAAGCGCGGCGATCTCTGAGCCGGGTACCGGCACCGCCCGAGAGGGGAGGCGCGATGCACATCCTGGCCGGTGACATCGGCGGGACCAAGACCCAGCTGGGCCTGTTCGACACGTCCAGGCGGGACGAAGACGGCCGGGACGCGCCCGCGCGCCTCCAGTCGGCCCGGTACCCGAGCGCCGAGCACCGGGGGCTGTCGGCCATCATCGCCGACTTCCTCGACCGGACACGGGATCACCACGGCGGCCGGATCGACGCCGCGGCCCTCGGCATCGCGGGCCCGGTGCTCGGCGGGCGGGTGGAGAGCACGAATCTGCCGTGGTTGGTGGACGCCGCCGATCTGGCGGATCGCTTCGACATCCCCCGGGTGACCCTGCTCAACGACCTGCAGGCCACCGGCGCGGGCATCGCGGCCCTGCGCGACGACGAGCTGGAGGTGCTGCAGGAGGGACAGGCCGGACCCCCCGACGCCGCCGCGGCCCTGCTGGCCGCCGGGACCGGGATGGGTATGGCGCTGCTGATCCCCGTCGACGGCCGCTGGCAGGTGCAGCCCACCGAGGGGGGTCACGTGGACCTGGCCCCACGCTCACGGGGCCAGATCGAGCTGATCGACTTCCTCTTCGAGCTGTACCCCGACCACGTGTCGGTGGAGCGCGCCGTGTGCGGGCCGGGCCTGCTCAATCTGTACCGATTCGTGCTCTACCGCGGAAGGCCGCGGCCCGACGGCGACCTGGAGTTCCGGATCCGGGAGGAGCCGGAGGAGGCGCCCCGGCGCATCGCCGACGCCGCCATGTCCCGGAGTTGCCCGGCCTGCGGGGCAGCCCTAGACCTGTTCTGCGACCTCTACGGGGCGGTCGCCGGCAACCTGGCGTTGACCGCGCTCGCCCGGGGAGGCCTGTTCCTCGGTGGCGGCATCGCGCCCAAGATCCTGCCCCGATTGAAGGAGGGCACCTTCCTGGACGCCTTCCGCCACAAGGGACGCTTCGCGAGCCTGATGGCCACGATCCCGGTGCGGGTGATCCTCAACCCCGAGGCCGCCGTACTCGGCGCCGCACGCGAGGCTGAACACTCCCTCAATACCCAATAAAAATCAGGTTGTTAGACGCCTGTACATGATGGATGACTCGACCATGACACGACCCCATCTCACCGGGGCCTGGGCGGCCCTGGCCGACCACCGCGAAGCCCTGTCCGGGGTGCACATGCGCGCCCTGTTCGAGGGCGATCCGGAGCGCTTCGAGCGCTACTCGCTGCGGCTGGACGACATCCTGGTGGACCTGTCCAAACACCGGGTCACGGACGAGACCTGGCGCCTGCTACTGGAGCTGGCGGAGCAGGTGGACCTGCCCGGCTGGATCGACCGGATGTACTCGGGCGAACGGATCAACGTGACCGAGGACCGGGCGGTCCTGCACGTGGCCCTGCGCAACCGCTCGGACCGGCCGATCCCGGTGGACGGCGTCGACGTGATGCCCGACGTGAACCAGGTGCTGGGGCAGATGGCGCGCTTCGTGGAGTCGGTGCGCTCCGGCGAGTGGCGCGGCCACACGGGCAAGCCCATCACCGACGTGGTCAACATCGGCATCGGGGGCTCGGACCTGGGACCGGTGATGGTGACCGAGGCCCTGCGGCCCTTCTGGAAGCCGGGCATGCGGGTCCATTTCGTGTCCAACATCGACGGGACCCACCTGGCCGAGACCCTGCGGAAGGTCGACCCGGAGACCGTGCTGTTCACGGTGGCCTCCAAGAGCTTCACCACCCAGGAGACGCTGACCAACGCCCGCTCCGCCCGGGCCTGGCTGCTCGACGCGCTGGGCGCCGAGGAGGCGGTGGCCCGGCACTTCGTGGCCATGTCCACCAACGGCCCCGAGGTGAGCGCCTTCGGCATCGACACGGCCAACATGTTCGAGTTCTGGGACTGGGTCGGCGGCCGGTACTCCCTGTGGTCGGCCATCGGGCTGCCCATCGCCCTGGTCATCGGCATGGACCGCTTCGAGGAGCTGCTCCAGGGGGCCCACGACGTGGACGAGCACGTCCGGACCGCGCCGCTGGCGGACAACATCCCGGTGCGGATGGCCCTGCTCGGGATCTGGTACCACAACTTCCTGGGAGCCGAGACCCACGCCATCCTGCCCTACGACCAGTACCTGCACCGGTTCGCGGCCTACTTCCAGCAGGGGGACATGGAGAGCAACGGCAAGGGAGTGGACCGCCAGGGTCGCCCCATCGACGCCTACACCACCGGGCCCGTGATCTGGGGCGAGCCGGGCACCAACGGCCAGCACGCCTTCTACCAGCTCATCCACCAGGGAACGCGCCTGATCCCCGCCGACTTCCTCGCCCCCGCCCACAGCCACAATCCCCTGGGGGACCACCACCCGATCCTGCTGGCCAACTACCTGGCCCAGACCGAGGCCCTGATGCGGGGCAAGACCGCCGAGGAGGCCCGGGGAGAGCTGGAGGCCAAGGGGCTGGCCTCGGAGCGGATCGAGGAGCTCCTTCCCCACAAGGTCTTCGAGGGCAACCGCCCCACGACCACCATCCTGTTCGACCGCCTCGATCCCCGCACCCTGGGCCGGCTCATCGCCCTGTACGAGCACAAGATCTTCGTTCAGGGTGCGGTCTGGAACATCAACAGCTTCGACCAGTGGGGCGTCGAGCTGGGCAAGCAGCTGGCCAGCGCCATCCTGCCGGAGCTGACGAGCGACGCGCCGCCGGGAGACCACGACAGCTCCACACGAGGGCTGATCCGGGAGGTCCGGAGGCGGCGCTCCTAGACGTCTGCGGGACAACCATCCGGGTGGCGGCCCCTGGATCGCAGATCAGCGGGGCAGCTCGCACAGCTGGGTCTCGACGTCTCCCCCCGAGGCCGGAATGTGGAAGATCTGTCCCGTGCTCGCGCCCGTGAACTTCCCCCCACCGTGCCAGCCGGCCAGGTGCCAGGCGCCGTCCCTCCCCACGAGGTCACCCTCTTCGTACAACGCGTTGCCCACGCCGGACTTCGCCCACAGCGCCACCTCCACCGCATCCTCCCCGCTCGCCGGATCGATGAGCAGGGAGTGGTGGTACCCGCTGGAGTCCCCGAGCTTGCCCGCCAGCACCGCCCAGGTCCCGTCGACCATCGCCAGCTTCGGTCGGACGTAGGTCGACGTGTAGAGGTGCTTCTCCCCGCGGACTTCCCCGGACTCGTCCACCTGGAACCAGTTGAGGATGCTCTCGTCCTCCACGGCCAGGGCGTAGTCGTCGACCCCGAAACGGAACTCCACGCGCCGCGGACTGGAATTCGACCTTCGCTCGGGGTTGTCGGTCAGGGCCAAGGACACGCGCTCGAGCAGCCTCCAGCGCTCCGGGTCGATCAGTAGCAGCTCGACCGCATGGGCTCCCGCCGGCGCGAGCACCGCGGCGGTCTCCGCTCCGAACGCGAAGGTCTTGACCGATCCGGACCCGGCCCAGGTGCCGGACATCCGGACGGTGTGGGTCGAGCCGTCGTCCCCCGTGAAGACCAGGCGATCGTCCCGGTCACGGGTCACCTCGTAGCGGACCCCGTCCCGGACCTGCTGCCGCTCCCGTGCCGGATCGACGAAGCCCAGCATCTTGACGCCCTGGTAACCGATGTCCCCGCAATCCGGCCAGTCCCTCGGGGGCAGCGGCGCGGGTTCCGGTGGTGCAGGCGGGGGGACCGGCGCGGCCATCGCGGGTTCGGCGGCCACCGTCGTGGTCCCGGCGGGGGGGGGGGGGCGCCGGGGCGCGCGGCGGGCGCCCGCGCCCCC
>CAZITQ010000118.1:12240-12674 GCA_964542165.1 uncultured Rickettsiales bacterium | reverse complement strand
GTCCCTGGGGGGCTGGGGCGGGGGTTGGGGTGGTGCTGGGGGGGGGACGGGGGCGGCCATGGGGGGTGCGGCGGCCACGGTCGTGGTCCCGGCGGGCGCCGCTTCCGGCGGCGCGTCGACGGGAACCGGACAGCAACAGGCCACGATTCCGAGGGCAATCGTGAATGGGATCCCCCTGCACGTCCGACTGAGCATCGGCGACCTCCCGGTCGACGCCCGCAGCGTCGCAGGTCATTGTGCACGCAACCGTCGCCCCACCGGAAGGCAGCGCGGCGGTCGGGCGTTGTCTCGGAGGACGCCGGGAAAGGAGAGCCGATGCCCGCCCGACCCCTGTTGTGGACCGTCGCGGCCGCGGCCGGCCGCGGGACCCCCTGCTGCGGAGGCCCCCGGGCGGGCCGGGGCGCCGCCCCCCCCCCCGCCCCCCCCCGCGCCCC
>CAZITQ010000118.1:6504-12230 GCA_964542165.1 uncultured Rickettsiales bacterium | reverse complement strand
GGGGCGGGCGGGGCGCCCCTCCGGCGTGTCGCGCGGGGGGTGCGGGGCCGCGGGGGGGGGGGGGCCCCCCCCGACGCCCGTCTCCCACGACGTCGCAGCCCTCGCCGGGGAGGCCGGGATGGACGCGGGGGTGCTCGACATCGCACTCCGCGCTCGAGAGCGGGCGCTGGAGTCCGGAGACCTGAAGGAGCGCAAGGCGTCGATCCTGACCATCATCGATTACTCGCTGCCCTCCACGACGCGGCGCCTCTGGGTGCTGGACCTGGAAACCGGTGAGGTGCGGTTCCACGAGCTGGTCGCCCACGGCAAGAACACCGGCGCCAACCGGGCGAAGTCGTTCTCCAACGAGTCCGGCAGCCTGCAGTCCAGCCTGGGGGTGTTCCGGACCGACGAGACCTACCAGGGCAAGCACGGCTACTCCCTGCGCCTGGACGGGCTGGAGGATGGCGTCAACGACCGGGCCAGGGACCGCGCCATCGTGATCCACGGGGCCCACTACGTGAGCGAGGCCTTCGCCAGCAACCACGGCCGCCTGGGCCGGAGCTGGGGCTGTCCGGCCCTCGACTCCGAGGTCTCCGGCGCGGTCATCGACGCCATCGAGGGGGGCACGCTGCTGGTGGCCTACTTCCCCGACGAGGAGTGGTTGGCGACCTCCCGCTTCGTGGGGGAGGACGGCGGGTAGGCGCTCAGGCGCCCGGCCCGGGACCGCTGTCGCTGTCGCTGTCGGCCCCGGTGTGCCCGATGGCGGCGCCCATGGCCTTGCCGAGCGCGCTGACCCGGTAGGGTTTCTGGATGAACCCGGCCAGGCCGTGGCCCACGAACCGGGTCTCGAGCTCCTGCTCGTTGTACCCGCTGGAGAGCAGGACCCGGACGTCGGGACGGATGCGTCTCAGCTCCCCGAAGCACTGCTCTCCGTCCATCCTCGGCATGGTCAGGTCCAGCAGCACCCCCGCGAAGCCCTGGGGATCCCCGCCGAACTGCTCGACGGCGTCTCGACCGTCCACCGCTTCCACGACCTCGTAGCCCAGGTGCTCGAGCATGGCCCGGGCCACTCCGCGGACCCCGGGCTCGTCGTCCACCAGCAGGATCCGGCCGCCATCGACGATATCGAGGCGGTCGGTGTCCGACGTCTCCTCCACCGGGCCCGCGGCGTGGGGTCCCGCGGCGGCGGGCAGCAGAATCTCGAGGGTCGTGCCCTTGCCCTCCTCGCTCACCACCCGCAGCGCACCGCGGTGCCCGCGGACGATGCCGAGCACGGCCGCCAGCCCCAGTCCCCGCCCCTGGAACTTGGTGGTGAAGAAGGGATCGAAGATCCGCTCGGCGACCTCCCGGGTCATGCCGCAGCCGCTGTCGCACACCCGCAGGACCACGTAGCGGCCCGGGGGCAGGTCCTCGTCCAGGTAGGTCGCCGCCAGCGAGTCCCGGTCACAGTCCCGCAGCTCGGTGGTGACCTCGATGGTCCCGGCGTCCTCGCCCAGAGCGTCGGAGGCGTTGGTGATCAGGTTCATCACCACCTGCCGGATCTGCGTCGCGTCCACGTCCACGGGGGGGAGGGCAGCGTCCAGGTCGAGGCGCAGCGTGGCGTTCCTGGCCAGGGACGCCTCTAGCAGGTGGACCATCTCCTTGACGAGCTGGCCCAGGTCCAACCGCTCCACGAGGAAACGCCCGCGCCCGGAGTACGCCAGCATCTGACGGGCGAGCCCGCTCGCTCGGTTCGCCGTCCGTTCGATGTCCTCGAGGTACCGGTGTGCGGGCGAGTCGGCGGGCACGTCCAGGGCTGCCAGGCTGGCGTTGCCCAGCATGCCCACCAGCAGGTTGTTGAAGTCGTGGGCGATGCCCCCGGCCAGGACGCCCAGGCTCTCGAGCTTCTGGGCGTGACGGATCTTGACCTCCAGGCGAGCGCGCTCCTGGAGGGCCTGCTTGTGCTCTGTGACGTCCTCGACCACGCCCACCAGGCGGGAGACCTCCCCTCCGGGGTCCTTGATCGCGCTGGCCGAGACCTTGACGTCCCTGACCTCCCCCTCACGGAACACCATCCTGTGGTGCAGCACCGCCCGCGCCAAGGCGCCGTCCTTCAGCTGCCTGAGCACCAGCTCGACCCGGGCCCGATCGTCCGGGTGGACCACATCGGTCAAGCGCCGACCGATCATCGCGTCGGCGGGGAGACCGCAGATGTTGCAGATCATGGGGTTGACCCGCAGGAAGGTGCCGTCCAGGGCGACGATCCCGATGCCCACGCTGGCCTGCTCGAAGACCGCCTCCATCAGCGAGGCGGTCTCGTCGGGCGACAGCGGCTGCCTGCTCGAATCACTCACGCGTGCGTCCCACGGCACAAGCTAGCCGCCCGGACCCGCTTCCGGAAGGGGTTCACATGCACACACTGCACACAATCGCCGGGTCAGGCGTTCCCGGCCTCCCCGTACAGCTCCAGGATCTCCTCCTTGAGGGACTCGGGATCCCAGGCCGCGTCGTCGCTGTCCAGCGCCGTCTCCCGGTCCTCGGCCAACAGGGTCTCCAGGTCGGCGATGCGCTCGCGCACGCGTCGTATGTAGGCCTTGCGGTCGTGGCGCATGCTCGCCAGCTCGCGCAGGCAGTTCTCGTCGTGGACCCGGAACATGCGGGAGGCGCGGAAGGCCTGGTTGGCCCGGAAACCCAGGATCCGCATGGCGTCGACGCCGACCCGCAGCGAGGTGTCCAGGGTCTCGCGGTACACGTGCTCCACCCCGGCGTCGAGCAGCTCGTAGGCCTCGATGCGTCCGGCGGCCCGGGCCATGATCTGCAGCCGGGGGAAGTGCTTTGTGGCCGTGTGGACCATCTCCAGCGCCCGTTCGTGCTCGTCGATGGCCAGGATCAGCAACCGGGCCTGGGTCGCGCCGGCGGAGAGGAGCAGGTCCAGTCGGGAGGCGTCCCCGTAGTACACCTGGAACCCCACCCGCCGCAGGGCCTCCACGTTGTCCGAGTCCAGATCCAGCACGGTGGCCTCGATCCCGTTGGCCCTCAGCAGGCGGCCACAGATGTTCCCGAAGCGCCCGAATCCGGCGATGATCACCGGGGTCTCGCCGTGGAGATCGTCCGCCTCCCGGGTGTCCTTCTCCCGGGTCCCGACCCTCGGCAGTAGCAGCTTCTCGGCGAACACCATCAGCAGCGGCGTCGCGGCCATGGACAGCGCGACCACCGCCACCAGCGGGCTCGCCACCTGGGTGGTGAGCACACCGTTGCCGGTCGCGAACGAGAACAGCACGAACGCGAACTCACCCCCCTGGGCCAGGGTGAAGGCGAACAGCAGGTTCTGGTCCAGACCCATGCGGAAGGCGCGGCCGAGCACCAGCAGGACCACCAGCTTGACCGCCAGCAGCATGCCCACGAGGGCGGCGATCAGGCCGGGATTCGCCGCGATCAGGGCGAAATCGATGGACGCCCCCACCGCGATGAAGAACAGCCCCAGCAGCAGCCCCTTGAACGGCTCGATGTCGCCCTCCAGCTCATGTCGGTACTCGCTGTCGGCCAGCACCACCCCGGCCACGAAGGCTCCCAGCGCCGCGCTGAGGCCGACCAGGGTCATCAACAGCGCGGTGGCGATCACCAGCAGCAGGGCGGCGGCGGTGAACAGCTCCCGCAGGCGGGCGGCGGCGATGAAGCGGAAGATGGGCCGCATCAGAAACCGTCCGACGAACACGATGCCGACCACGGCGCCGAGGACCACCAGGGTGTGGGCCCAGCCCGGCAGGCCGTCGATCCAGGCCGCCCCGTGGCCGGAGCCGTGTTCTGCCCCCCCGTGCTCCACGCCGGCCACGGCGAGCAGGGGCAGCAATGCCAGGATCGGGATCACCGCGATGTCCTGGAACAGCAGCACCGAGAACGCGCTCTGACCGGCGTCGGTCTTCATCAGCGACTTCTCGTTGAGGGTCTGCAGGGCGATGGCGGTGGACGATCCGGCGAGGATCAGCCCCACGGCCAGGGCCGGCTGCCAGTCCAGGCCGAAGGCCAGCGCGATGGCCATCCCCGCGCCCGCGGTGAAGACCATCTGGAGGCCACCCAGGCCGAGGATCGGGCCCCGGAGGCGCCACAACAGCGAGGGCTTCAGCTCCAGCCCCACCAGGAACAGCATCATCACCACGCCGAACTCGGCGAAGTGCATCACGTCCTCGCCCTCTTCACCGATCAGGCCCAGGGCGTAGGGACCGATGGCGATCCCCGCCAGCAGGTACCCGAGCACCGATCCCAGGCCCAGGCGCTTGGCGATGGGCACCGAGATCACCGCGGCGGTCAGGTAGACGAACGCCTGGAAGAAGAAATGATCGGGCATCGCTAGGCCTCCTCGCCCTGCGCGCCGAGGACTGCGTCCAGCTCGCTGTTGAGCCGCGGCAGCTTCGCGAGGGCCTCCAGGTCCACCCGATCGTCCCTCAGGGCCTCCACCGCACGCCGGTACTCGGCCGCTTCCGCGTCCAGCTCGGCATCCGTCAGCGTGTGAGTGCCGTGGACCACGAACGGGGGGAGGTAGGTCATCCCGCACAGGACGGCGGTCTGCTCGAGGGGCGCCAACAACTGTCGGATGGTGAACCGGTTGTACCCGTCCGGTTGATAGGCCACCTCGCGCCCGCCGGCGCTCATGGCGTTGAGTAGCCACTTGCCGTGCAGGCGGGTGCCCTCGCGGCCATAGGCCCATCCGTGCTCCAGCACGAGGTCCTGCCACTCCTTGAGGATCGCCGGCGTGCTGTACCAGTAGAAGGGGTGCTGCAGGATCACGATGTCGTGCTCCAGCAACAGCTCCTGCTCCCGCGCGGCGTCGATATCCAGTTCGGGGTAGGCCTCGTACAGGTCGTGGAAGGTCACGCCCGGTAGGTCCCGCACTCCCTCCATCAGCCGTCGGTTGACCCGCGACTTCTGCAGGGCCGGGTGGGCGAACAGGATCAACACCGGGTGCTCGTGTGTGGTCATCGCCGTCTTTCCTCGCCACGCGGGAACAGGTTGTCCACCAGATCGTCGACCAGAGCGTCCCGCGCCCGGTCGTCCCCCATCTCCACACCCGCGTATTCCCGGAACACTGCGTGGCGCAGCAGGGCCACCTGCAATGGGGCGACCAGCTGCAGGGCGAGGACCCGCAACTGCAGTTCCGTCCGGTCGGGCCCGAAGGCCTCCCGGAGCGCCGGCAACGTCAGCCTGGCGGTGGCCATGTTGCCGTGCAGGAGCTCGTGGGAGACCGAGATGCGAGCGTACTTGGGGTAGCGGGCGATCACGGCGGCGATTCCCTTGAGCGTGGCTCTGAGGCCCTCCACCGGGTCCCGCTCGTACCGCCCGAATCCCCCGGTCCAGCGCTCGGCCAGCCGCTCCATCTCCCCGGTCACCGCCTCGTCCAGCAGGTCGTCCTTGCTGCCGAAGTGGTAGTTGATCGCCCCCACCGCGACCCCCGCGCGGTCCGCGATCCGGCGGACCGTCACCCGGCCCACGTCGTCGGTCTCGTCCAGCACCGCAAGCGCCGCCCGAACGATGCGTTCCCTGGAGCCCAGATCCTCTCTCACCGCGGCGACCTCCATCGATTCGAACATGTTCTGGTTGTGTTCAAAACATGTTCAACTTGTCTCCTGACACCCCCCGTGTCAACCGTCGCCGGGGGCGGTATGCTGCCTCCGTGGAACCCACCTGGACCCTGGTCGCCGTGCTCGCCGGCGCGGTCGCGCTGCTCGCGCTGCTGCTGTGGATTCGTGGCGGTCGCGAGGCCCGGGGGC
>CAZITQ010000118.1:0-6494 GCA_964542165.1 uncultured Rickettsiales bacterium | reverse complement strand
GGCGGACCCCGCCGGGCGGGGGGGGGCGGGGTGCGCGGGGGGGGGGGCGGGGCTGGGGGGGGTGGGGGGGTTGGGGGGGGGGGGGGCGGCCGGGGGGCGCGGGGCGCGGCAGCGGCGAGGAGAATGGGGCGAGGCCCGGGCGGAGACGATCCTGAAGCGGGCCGGGTACCGGATCGAGGGTCGCCAGGTCCCTGCGTTCTGGGCGATGGAGGTGGACGGGGAGGAGGTCGAGGTGGAGGCCCGTGCGGACCTGCTGGTCAGCCGCCGGCGCCGCCACTTCGTCGCCGAGGTCAAGACCGGCGGCAGGGCGCCCGATCCCACCTACCCCCGGACCCGCCGTCAGCTCCTGGAGTACGCATTGGCCTACGACGTGGACGGCGTGCTCCTGGTCGACGTGGAGCTGGGAGAGGTGGTCGAGGTGGACTTCCCCGGCCTGTTCGACTGAGCTCTATATGCTGTAGTTCAGGGATATTACGGGCACATAACTCAGGCATTACCTCAGGGCACGGCACGACCCGGGCACGTGCCCGCCCGCCCCCCGGGCACCGTTCCCGCAAGCCCCCACTCCCGTGCACTGAGGCACTCACGGATGCTGGAGGAGGGACGATCATGAATCGGATTTCGAATCGGGGAATCACGGGGATCTTCGGGCGGTTCGCGGCGGTGGGCTGCGCCGGTGCCGCTCTGCTGCTCTCGGTCGGTTGTGAGCGACAGGACCGGGAGATCACCGAGGCCACCGGGGACATGGCCACCGTGGTCGAGGGCAACAATCAGCTGGCCGTGGACCTGTACCAGGTCGCTGGCGACGGCAACGTGTTCTTCTCGCCATTCTCGATCAACGCCGCCCTTTCGATGGTGTACGCGGGCGCCGAGGGGGAGACCGAGCAGCAGATCGCCGACGCCCTGGGCGTGACCGTCGACGAGGCCGCCTGGCATCAGAACATGGGCGCCCTGTTCGACGACCTGGTGGGCCAGCACCACCGGGGCTACACGCTCCACGGGGCCAACGCCTTCTGGGGCCAGGACGGCGCCCCCTTCCTGGAGCCCTTCGTGGACGTCCTGGAGAACGAGTACCTGGCGCCCCTGCAGCTGGTGGACTTCGAGGGCGCCTCCGGAGAGGCCGCCGAGGACATCAACCGCTGGGTCTCCAAGCAGACCAAGGGCAAGATCGAGGAGCTGTTCAAGCCCGGCGACATCAACGGCTACACCAAGTTCGTGCTGGCCAACGCGATCTACTTCAAGGCCGACTGGATCGACACCTTCGAGGAGGATCGCACCCGCGACGTGGACTTCTTCGTGGAGCCGGACCAGGCGGTCCGCGTGCCGATGATGACCCAGCTCGAGGCGTTCCCTTACACCGAGGACGAGCAGGTCCAGGTGCTGGAGATGCCCTACGAGGACGACGAGCTCGCGATGCTGATCGTGCTCCCCAACGACCTGGACGGACTGGACGCGGTGGAGGCCGACCTGTCGGCCGAGCGGCTCGACGGCTGGGTCGAGGATCTGGTGACCCAGGACGTGGACGTCTCCGTTCCCCGGTTCGAGATGCGCCACGAGCTGGCCCTGGACGATGCCCTGGAGGCCCTGGGGATCGTCGACGCCTTCGAGCAGTCGGCTGCGGACTTCACCGGGATCGTCGACGCTGCGGACATGAACGGCGCCTACTACCTCCACGCAGCCCGCCATCAGGCGTACGTGAAGGTGGACGAGAAGGGCACCGAGGCCGCGGCCGCCACCGGCTTCGCCGGAGGTGACGACGACGACGCCGACTACCCGCTGTTCATCGCCGACCACCCCTTCGTCTACGTGATCCGCGACAAGCTCACCGGCGCCGTCCTCTTCATGGGCCGGGTCGAGAATCCCTCGTAGGAATACGCGCCGCGGGCCGCCGTACCTCGACTGCCCCCCCGGGCAGGAGACCAGGAGGCACCCATGGCCACATCCCCCCTCGACGTCCTCGCCGATGCCGTCGCCCGCTGCTCCTTCACCGACCCCGCCGACGCCCTCTCCCCCGAGCGGGTCACGTCGCTGCGCAACGAGATCAACGCCATCCGCCACCACGTGGCGAGTCGCCACGGTGATCTCGCCGGGATCCGGGCCGCGCTGGACGACCTGCTGGATCTCACCGGGCACCTCTACGCCCTGCTCGAGGCGGTCCGGGCCGCCGACGACTGCGTGGGCCACAACCGCGCGGCCCGCACCTTCGGCGCCCTGTCCGGCCTCACGGGCATGCTCGAGGAGTTCGCCGCGGGTGAAGATCCCCTCGGCGAAGTGCTGGTCGGCGGGGTGCCCTACCTGCTGGACCGGATGGCCGAGACCTCCTACATCCGCTCCGCGGAGATCGCGTTCCGGGCCGCCCTCCCCTCCCACACCGTGCGCATCGTGGATCGGCTGTGGCAGCTCTCGGCGGCCCGGGCCATGGCCCAGGGGGGGGCCCAGAGCCTGGAGGGTTCCCGTCACACGGGGGCGCCGCTGGCCCGGCTCTCGGTCGCCCTGAGCGGCCCGGCCCTGGACGACCGCCTCCGCTTCGTCCTCCACGTCCTTCTGTACTCGGGGTTAATCCAGGCCGCCGCCGACCGGCTGCGGCTCGCCGTGGCCCGCGACGCCGCCTGACGGGGAGCCGGCGCCGCCGATCCAGGGCATACTGCGGGGACCATGGAGCGACTGGTCCTGTTCGGCAAGGGGGGGAGCGGCAAGACGACGGTGGCGTCGAACCTGTCGGCGATCTACGGCCTGGAGGGGCGCCGTGTGCTCCACGTGGGCTGCGATCCCAAGCGGGACTCCCTGTTCACCCTGGTCGACGAGCTCCCCCGGGAGGCGGCGCTGGACCTGCTGCTCGACGACGAGCGGGAGGTGTCGGCCGCCGACCTCATCGTGCCGGGACGACTCGGTATGGACTGTGTGGACAGCGGTGGGCTGCAGGTGGGCTTGGGCTGCGGTGGCCGGGGTGTGATGCTGGTGGTCGAGGCGATCCGGAAGCGCGGGCTGCTGGACGATGGAGCCTACGACGTGGCCCTGTTCGACGTGCTCGGCGATCTGGTCTGTGGCGGGTTCACCGCGCCGCTGATGCCGGGTGTGGGCGAGAAGGTGCTGGTGGTGCTCTCCGACGACCCGATGTCCCTGTACGCCGCCAACGGCATCTGCCGCGCGGTGCGGACCTACGCCGACAACGGCATCTGCCTGGCCGGGTTCGTGGTCAACGCCGCCCGTGGCGAGGCGGAGATGGAGGTGATCGAGGCCTTCGCGCGGCGCCTGTCGGCGGAGATCCTGGCCGCGATTCCCCGTACCCGGTCGATCCCCGAGGCGGAGTTCGAGCGTCGTACCCTGGCCGAGACGCGACCCGACTCCCCAACGACGAACACGTTTCGCCGGCTGGCGCAGAGGGTTCTCGAGGTCTGGCCCGCCAACTGTCGTCTGCCCACCCCCATGGACGATCTGGAGCTGGTCGAGTTCTGCAAGACCCGCGGGGCCCGGATCGGATGAACGACCCGCGCCGGAGAACCGAAGAACCGGCGGTCCTCCGGGCGCTGGCCGAGGCGCTGCCCGGACCGGACCTCCCCGAGCTGATCGCCGCGGCGTGGGAGCCGAACCAGGTCTGGTTGACCCTCCAGGGGCCCTCAGAGCCCCTCTCGCTGTTGATCGAACCCCGGGACGAGTCCAGGCCCAGGTTCACCCGCACGGCCCGCCTGAACGTCTCCTACGCAGGCGAGGACCTGCCGGACGGCTGCGGGCGGTTGATCGAACGCTGCGTGACGGCGCTGGGGGGGCTCCGCTTCGAGGAGCTGTCGGACCTCTTGCTCGAACGGCTCCCGCCGGAAGCCGAGACGCCCGAGGCAGGGGAGCCCCAGCGGGAAGACCCGGCCCGGGAACGGATGCGGTCCCTGGCGGGCCTGTGGGGCCGGGGGGCACTCTGGGACCAGTTCCTCGCCGAGCGCGTCCGGCAGGGGGCCGAGGTGAAGCTGGTCTCCCCCTCGGCCGTGGTCATGCACGGGGAGTACGAGTGCTGCTTCGTGCACGGCGAGGTGCCCGGTGTCCCCCACCAGCCTTTCTTGGAGTCCCGCTGGTCGGCCCTGCCCTACCCGTCCGCGCCCGGCGCCCGGGCGGAAGCGGGCCACAGCGCTTACTTCACCGACCTGTCCGAGGGCGACGCGATCCAGGGGCGGGGGCGGGCGCGGCTGAAGGGGATCCTGGGCGAGCTGGCCGGGGAGAACGACCGATTCGCCCTCTGCCACTTCAACGCCACCTGCGTTCCCACGGTCCTCCACGACGACTCCACCGGTCTGCTGGCCCGCTTCCGGAAGGACTCGGAGATCCCCCTCTACCACGTGACCGAGGAGCGCCCGTCGGCGACCGCGAGCCTGGTCCCGGTCCTCCGCCGTCGGCTCGAGGCCTGCGCCGCGACGCAAGACCCGGCGCAGGCGGGAGCCGTCGGCCTGGTCGGGTACGCCGAGGACGGCGACGGCGATCCGCTCCCCGGCCTCCTGGAGGCGGTGGGGGTGGCGGTCACCGGAGCCGCCCTTCCCGTGCTGGACCTGGACGACGTCTCCCGAGTGGCGGGCGCCGGGGCCATCGCCTACCGGCCGGACGACCAGCTCGACGATCTGTACGGCCCGTTCCGCGAGCTGGACCGGTGCCATGTGGACGCGGATGCCCCCTACGGCCCTGGACGTACGGAGCGCTGGCTCACCGCCGTGGGGGACGCCGTGGGGCGCCGGGACGAGGTGATCGAGCGCTGGCGAGTACTGTGGGGTGGCCTGGAGCCCGAGTGGGTGGGCCTGCGGGCAAGGGCGGCCACCCACGCGCTGCTGCTGGTCCTACGCCTGGATCAGCTCGTCCGGCTCGGGGAACCACGGCGCTGTCACGGCGTGCCCCTGATCCCCGTGCTCGACGAGATGGGGTTCCAGCTGGCTCTGGCGGTGCCTGCTGCGGATTCCGACCCCGAAGAGCTCCGGCAGCGGGCGCTGGACGTCTGGGCCCGGCAAGCCCCCCGTCCACCGGTCGCGCTCACCGTGGTCCACGATCGCGCGCAGCTGTCACAGCTGCTCGCCTCCGGCAGGACCTCCGCGTGCCTCTCCGACATCCGCTTCGACGATCGACTGACCACCGGCGGCGTGGGCCGGTTCTCCGCCAACGATCTGCGGATGGGGCCCCGGGGCGCTCTGGAGACGCTGGGGCGGCTGTTGAGGATCTGCGAGGTCCCCTTCACACGCCGGTACGCCCGTTTCCTCGGAGGGGAGGACGACACCCGTGGTCGATGAGAGCCGGACCCTGCGCTGCAACTTCCCCGCGTCGGTGGGTCAGCTGCTGGCGGTCAACGCCGTGCCGGACGCCTTCCTGCTCCTGGACGGCCCGTCGTGCGGATTCCACAAAGGGGAGCTGATCGCCGGCAATCACGACCTCACGTCCTCCCTGCTCGACGCCGCAGGCGATCACCGGATCTGTACAACGGACACCGACGTGAACAACATCGCGCGGGACCGGAGGGAGGTCATCGCCGGACGCATGGACGCCCTTCGCCACCACCCCGACGCGGGAGTGGTCCTGATCTCCGCCCTCCCGATGGCGACGGTCGTGGGCACCCAGTACGACGCGATGATCGGCGAACTGTCGTCGAGCGACGGCGCCGCGCCCGTGCACCGCGTCCCCATCGAGCCCTTCGACGCCGACTGGCTGGAGGCATACGCCGCCGTCCTCGACCTGCTGGCCGCCGAGCTGGACCTCGGGGAGGCAGCCCCATCGCAGGATCGCGTAGTGGTCGTGGGCGGGCTGGTGGATCGCAACGAAGCGGATCGGCGGGCCGATCGGGCCGAGATCGCCGACCTGCTGTCGGGCATGGGCCTCGAGACAGTGGCCCTCCTCCCGGGGTCGGGTGGGTTCGCCGGAGACCTGCGCCGGGCCGCGGCGGCCGGGGGGGTGGTCTCCCTCCCCTACGGCCGGGCCGCGGCCCGGACCCTCGCCAGCCGCCTGGACGCGATCCTGATCGAGACCGACCTGCCCGTGGGCCTGGAGGACACGACCCGCTGGTTACGCGCCATCGGCCGGGCCACCGGTCGCGAGGGAGCCGCCGAGGCCCTGACCGAACGCCGACTCGCCCGGACCGTGCCCGCTCTGGAGTGGGTCGTCCCCCACCACCTCCTCCACCGCCGCCTGGCCTTCGTCGGCGACCCCTTCCTCTGCGCCGGCCTCACAGGGATGGGCCGCGAACTGGGCTTCGACGTGGCCGAGGCCTTCCTTCTGGGCAAGGAGCGCCACCGGGAAGCCCTCGTCAACCCCGGCGCCCTTCCCGAGGCGACCCACTGGCAACCCCCCGCCGGCCTCGTCACCCGCCGCCTCCGGGAACTCCACGCCGACCACCCCCTCGACCTGGTGATCTCCAACACCCACTACCTCCACCTGGCCCGCGCCGCCGACCTCCCCTTCCTCGACCTGGGCTTCCCCAACGCCCTCACCCACCACCTCACCCCCGCCCCCACCCTCGGCTACACCGGCGCCCT
>CAZITQ010000117.1:0-29097 GCA_964542165.1 uncultured Rickettsiales bacterium | reverse complement strand
CCCCCCCCCCCCCCCCCCCCCCCCCCCCCCCCCCCGGGGGGGGCACCCGGTATTCTGGGTCCGGTGAGCGGTCGACGCCACCGAGTCCCGGGAATGCCTGTGGAGTTCGCGGACGGGCGTGCGAGAATGCCCGCCATGGGGACCCACATCAGCCGCTATCTCATCGTCGCGACGGCCATCGCCCTGCTGGCGGCGGGCTTCGCCTGCATCGACTACAACGTGACCGCCGAGGACGACGACGACGACACCACCGACGATCCGTCGGACGACGACACGACGTTCTTTCCGGTGGACGAGGAGTGCAACGGCGAGGACGACGACGGCGACGGCCTGATCGACGAGGACTACCCGGACACCGACGGCGACGGGGTAGCCGACTGCGTGGACGACGTCTGTGACGTCCTGCTCAACGATCCGATCCTGGACGTCAACGAGGACTGCGCCGGCGGCGAGAATCTGGGAGACCCACCCGTCAACCCCTGGAACACGGTCATCGAGTGGCGCTGGGAGGGCCAGGGGGTGGCCAACTTCGGCGGGATCTACGCCACCCCGACCGTGGGCGATCTGGACCTGGACGGCAACCCCGAGGTGGTGACCACCTACGCCTGCCCGGGCTACTTCCCGGGCTGCCTGGCCGTGCTCCACGGCGATGGCACCGGCGTGATCTGGCACAAGGAGAACATCGACGCCACCGGCGGCACCGCCCTCGGCGACATCGACGGGGACGGCTACGGGGACATCGTCACCTACCTGTACAACGGCGGATCGCGGCAGGTGGTGGCCTTCGACCGCGACGGCAACCAGATGTGGGCCACGGACGTGAGCGCGCGGGAGGAGAACTACGCGGTCATCACCGACCTGGAGGGCGACGGCAGCGTGGAGGTGGTGGCCAACGAGCTGATCCTCGCCGGGGCCACCGGCGGGATCGTGGCCGGCCTCACCCCCACCCCCGCCTCCACCTGGGGCGCCCCCGCCGTGGCCGACCTGGACGGGGACGGCTACCAGGAGATCCTGCTCGAGCAGGGGGTGTACGAGAGCACCGGCCACCTGCGCTTTCTGTGCGGCTCCGGGGGGGTCGGCACCTTCCCCCAGCCGGTGAACGTCGACGCCGATCCGGCGGGTGAGGTCCTGATCGCCAACCCCTCGCAGCTCGTGGTCTGCGACGACAACGGCACCGTGCTGTGGACCTGGGCCCACAACGCCCCCTACGGCAGCCCGGTGGCGGTGGCGGACTTCGACGGCGACGGGCTCCAGGAGTTCGCCTTCGCCCAGTCCGGAGAGCTGGTGCTGATCTCCAGCGACGGGGCGCCCATGTGGATCACCCCGATCCACGACTTCTCGGGCCTGGCCGGCTGCACCAGCTGGGACATCGACCTGGACGGGGTGCCCGAGGTGATCTACGCCGACGAGGACGACATCCTCGCCCTGCACGGGGCGACGGGTACCATCGTGCTGCAGGAGGGGTTGCACTCCTCGGTGACCCTGGCCGAGACCCCCTCGGTGGCCGACGTGGACGGGGACGGCTCCGGCGAGCTGCTCTACGGCTCCAACGGGGGCGGGGCCGACGGCCTGACGGTCATCGGCGGCGGGGACGGGGACTGGCCCTTCGCCCGCAAGGTCTACAACCAGTACACCTACTACGGGGCCAACATCGGCGACGACCTGTCGGTGCCCACGTCGCCCATGGCCCCCTGGGTCCACCCCGCCAACGTGTTCCGCGGCCAGCCGTCGGCGGTCTACCAGGCCGACATGCCCAACCTCCAGGGCGCCATCACCGACGCCTGCGTGGCGAGCTGCGATCCCGGCGGCTATGCGGCCCTGGCCCTGCAGATCTGGAACGACGGCGGAGCCGACATCGAGGCGGGGGCGCAGGTGACGCTGTACGGCGGGGTAGGGGGGTCGCTGGTGGTCATCGACGAGCTGGAGCTGGTCGATCCCCTGCTGTCGGGCACGTCGACGGAGTTCATCGTCGAGACCACCTGGGAGGCCCTGGGCACCCTGCAGATGATCGTCGTGGACGAGCACCAGATCCTGCTGGAGTGCATCGAGGACGACAACAGCGGGATCTGGGAAGAGACGTTCTGCAGCGAGGTGGAGTAACCTCGCGACCCGCGGGGTTGTCCCCGGCGCCGGAGGGACCCGCGTGGCTTCCCACTACCCACCCACGTACCCGCCCAGCTACCCGCCCGCGTATCCGCCCGCCCCCGAGGGATGGCACGGCCAGGGTCAGGCCTCGGGAGGCGGCATCGACGGCCGCGCCCTGGTCGCGTTCCTCTTGCTGCCGCTGATCGTGTTGCTGGACTCGATCATCTGGTTCGGGCTGTCCTCGCTGCTGTACACCTACGTGGCCGAGCACATGGGCCTGGCCATCGCGGACTACGGCAAGCTGCGGGCCTGGATGGTGATCGCCGCCACCGTGGGCATCCTGGTCGGGGGCGTGGTGGCCATCGGGCTCGGGCCGCGGGTGACCATGGCCGCGGGCCTGGGGATCTGTACCCTGGGCATGGCCCTGCTGGCCGTGGGGCCCGCGCAGACCGCGCTCGCGTCCGTGATCGTCGTCTCCGCCGGCCAGGGGATCTACCGGCCCACCACCTACGCGGCCGCCGCCGACGCCCTGCCCTGGCCGCGGCCGCACCTGCGCAACACGCTGTGCGTGGTCATCTACATGACCGTGAACCTGGGCGCCGCCTTGTCCTCCTTCCTGGCTTACCGCTTCTTGGTTTTGGTGGGTCCGGCGATGACGTTGGGCGCCGTGGGTGCGGGTCTGGTGTTCGCGACCCTGCTGGGGGTGGGCCTGGCCGTGGCCCACCGGATGCTGCGGCCGCGCGAGACGGTCCCATCCGCCGAGATCCAGACGACCCGCCGGCTGGATCCGGTCTTCCTGGGGCTCGGGCTGGGTCTGGTGGTGCTGACCGCGTTGCCCTGGCTCTCGTACTCGTTGAACTGGGAGTTGCAGTACGAGGCGGCGAACGCCGTCGCCCCGCGACTGATGGAGACCTCGTACTTCTTCTCCATCAACCCCGCTCTGGTGGTGGTGTTCGGGGCCGTGCTGGTGGTCGGCCTGCTGGTCGCCCACTTCACCCGCACGCGGATACCGACCCTGTTGCCCGCCGGCCTGGGGCTGGTGGCGCTGGGGCTGGGGATGGTCGGGGTTCTGGGAAGCTTCCACGTGGGCGGCGCCGCGGTGCTGGTGGTGGCCATGGTCGTGCTGGCCGGTGGCGAGGTCCTGGCGGCGCCCCTGCTGGCCTCGCGCATCGCCGGCGACCAGCACACCCGCGTGGTGACCCTGGTGACCGCGCTGGGCATGTCCAGCATCTACGCGGGCGGGATCGCGATCGACTGGATCGGGAGTTCGTCGCCGCAGGCCAGCCATTTCCTCGGGTGGGGACTGGGCGGGATCTGCGTGGTGGTCGGCCTGATCGTAGCTGGCGCTGCGATCCCGTTGCGCAAGGTGATCACGCCCCGACAGGATCCCCCCCCCGGCACGCCGCTGCCGTACTGAGATCCCACCCTCCCGGGTTTTTTTCACGTCGCCCCTAAAGTCTCCGCCATTCCGTCCGATTCACTTCTTTGGCAGGGATCCCTGGGAAGGATCCGACCCTCGGGAGCGGAGAAGGGTCGCATGTGGGCAACTCGGTCACCCTGAGCTTCACGCCGGGTGCGCTGCGCATCGAGCCCTACAGCGGGTTCGCCCTGGACAGCAACAGCTCGTCCACCTCGGTCACCGCCGGGGACTCGCCCTACCGCGCGCAGCTGACCCGCACCTACCACGTCGCCGATGCGCTCAAGAACGCGCTGGAATCCATGCGTGAGTCCATCGGGTCCGGCAAGAAGACCTCGACCGCCGCCCGCGCGTCCTCCACCGCCGACATCGGCATGGACGAGCTCAAGTCGGCCACCGTGATGCGGTCCACCGAGGAGGTGAACGCCACCCCGTCGTCCTTCACGCCCTTCGAGTCCGGATTCTCCAAGGGGGTCAGCGCCACGGCCACGGTCCTGGGCGAGTACACCGGGAATGGGGACGACCGGTTCAAGGTGGTCGCGCGGACCACCGGGACCGTGGGCGAGGACTGGATCTACATGCGAGTCAAGGACGACCGGAACCGGACCGTGGACACGTTCTGGCTGTCCCCGAGCTACGAACCGGGCACTCCCGTCGAGACCGCCGACGGGCTGCAGCTCGCGATCAACGAGGGCAACCTCAAGAAGGGATCCAAGTTCTGGATAGACGCCTACGAGAACGTGGGCAGCGCGGTGAACCCCGACGGCGCCTTCGACGAGATCGGCAGCGACCGGCCCAACTTCGAGTGGGGCACCTCGGTCACCGCCGGCTCCTTCGACGTCAACGGCACCACCATCGCCGTGAACGCCGACGACACCCTCAATGCCGTCCTGGACCGGATCAACGCCTCGGACGCGGGCGTGGTGGCGTCCTTCGACCAGGGCACCGAGTCGGTGGTCCTGACCCGCACGGACCTGGGATCCGAGTACGACATCACCGTGGACAACGACAGCTCGGGCTTCCTGGCCGCGAGCAAGCTGGACACTGCGGTGGCCGAGCTGGGCCGGGATGGCGGCTGGACGGAGATCATCGGCACCGTGCCCGAGCTGAATCACATCGAGTCGGGCACCGCCTACGTCAACGGCGAGGCCATCTCGGTGGACATCCTCAGCGACTCGCTCGAGGACGTGATCGACCGGATCAACACCGCGGACGCCGGTGTGGTGGCCTCCATCAGCGAGGACGGGGAGCGGATCCAGATGCTCGCGACCCAGCGGGGTGGATCCATCGAGCTCGACGACGGGGACACCCAGCTGTTCTCCGAGCTCAACCTGGAGGTCGGAGAGCACCGGGGACGGACGCGCCAGGGCCTGGACGACGAGGCGATGATGGAGGCCATGGGGGAGCTGAAGCGGGCCATGAACGCCATGTTCCGGGACCGGGCGGGGGAGAGCGGCGTCTCGGCGGTCGTGACCGGACTGCGCACCAGCCTGCGCTCGGCCGTCGGCGACGCCTTCGACAGCGAGGGCGGAGAGCGGCTCCGCAGCGGCTTCGGCGTGGACTTCGATTTCCGGGATCAGGCCTTCGAGACCATGGATTACAGCCGCGGCCGCCTGCGTTCGGCCCTGGCCACCCGGCCCAGCGAGGTCCTGGAGTTCTTCGCCGACGACGACGACGGCAGCGCCGGCATGCTCTCCAAGATGATCAGCAAGCTCTCGGGCTCGATGGAGGCCATCGAGGACACGCTGGGACACGTGGGGCTCAACGTGGACGTTGCTCTGTAGTCCGGTCCGGTCTCGATCCCGCCTTCCTACGCTGGCCGGAACGCGATGATCACCAGGATCGATTCCGTACTCCCCACGATGAAGTCGTCGAAGGTGTAGCCGTCCGCCTCGCAGGACCAGGGGCCGACCAGGGCGTCGGGGGCGACCCACAGGGCGTCGCCGGCGGCGTCGGTGGTGGCGTTGGGGGTGCCGCTGCCGTCGTCGAAGGCGCCCGCGCCCACGGCATCGCCGTCGGCGTAGAACACCTCCCCGCCAAAGGTCGAGCTGACCGTGGCGCCGCTGATGGGCGTCTCCACGTCCTCGTGGACGAACCCGATCAGGGCGCCCATGCCGAACAGGTCGGCCCCGCCCCAGCCGGCAGCGGCCATGTCGGTCTCCAGGCCGGCCACCCAGGTCGGGGTGACCGCGAACGCGATCTGGTCCTCCACGACATCGCCCTCGGCGTAGCCCTCGTACTCCTCGAGATCGATCCCCGTGGCCCCCGAGAGATAGGCGTCCCCGGTGTCGTCGACGATCATGATCAAGCCCATGTCCGCCGTCGTGGCATCCACGCCCGTGACCTGGAAGGTGCCGTCGGCGTCCGGGTTGGCGACACCGAGGACCTCGGGGTCCTCTCCGAAGGCCAGCATCGGCTTGGGATCGGCGATCACCACGGTCAGACCCTCGGCCACCACGGCGAAGTCGGCGATGTCGTGGACCGTGCCCCGGATCGTCAGCCCGGTCAGCACGTCGTCGTCGTCGTCTCCGATCCCCGAGTCGTCGTCGTCCCCGGTGGGACAGCCCAGCAGGGCAAGCATCGACAGCAACGCCAGCGCGAGTCGCCACTCCATGGTCGAACCTCCCTCTCCCCGGACGGGGAATCTGCGGAAGTGGTACGGCAAAACCGGATATAAAGGAAGGGCCACGAACGACACCCTGAACCCGGGGAGGTGCCGATGACCCAGTTACGAACCACCACGCTCGCGCTGCTGGCCCTGGCCGCCGCCGGGCTCCTGGCCGCCGGGTGCGGCGACCGGGACAACGACGGCGATGGCCTGACCAACGCCGAGGAGGACGAGCTCGGGACCGATCCCGATCTCGCCGACACCGACGGCGACGGGATCGACGACTTCACCGAGGTCAACGAGACCGGCACGGATCCCACCAACGCGGACACCGACGGTGACGGATACGACGACGGGGACGAGTGGGACGGCAACACCGACCCCCTCGACGACATCGATCACCCCTACGCCGGCGGCTGGCCCATCGACGCCTGCCGGGGGGACGTGCAGCAGGAGGGCGACGGCGTGGGCCAGGTCGCCATGGCCTGGTCCGCGATGGACCAGTTCGGCGAGAACGTGCGGTTCCACGACTTCTGCGACCACGTGATCGTGGTGCTGGCGGGGGCGTTCACGTGACCGGGTTGTGAGGACGCGTCGGCGACGCTCCAGGGCCTGAGTTACCAGTACCGCGACCGCAACTTCCTCGGCATGTACCTCATCGCCGAGAACCACTCGTCCCAGACCCCGACCATCGAGGATCTGAACACATACGCCATCGAGCACGACATCAGCTACCCCCTGCTGGTGGACTACAACTGGCAGATCCAGTCCCGGTACTCCGAGGACCAGTACATGCCGTCCCTCCACCTCTTCGGTCCCGGCCCGACCCTGGTGATCCAGGACGAGTTCGAGATCCCGACGAGCGAGATCGAGGCGTTGCTGGACTGACCGGGGGTTCCGTCTAGAGCTTGAATCGACCCGAGGGGTCCTTCTTGCGGAAGCGACCCGAGGGCTCGCTGCGCCCGAAGCGGCCGGTGGAGGGCTCCTCGGCGGGGAAGGCACCCGAGCCGTCCTCGAAGTCGTCGATCTCCACGTCCATCGAGTTGAACACTCCCGAGTACATGGAGTCCTCGTCGTCCACGGTGCGGAAGGCGTCGTCCTCGGTGAGGATCATGGTGTCGCGCAGGTCCCGCTGCCGCGACCCGATGCCCAGCATCAGCGCCCGTCGGACGGCCCTGGCCAGCCGCTCCTTGTCCGCGTCGTGGAGCTCGGTGAAGCGCAGCCCGACGATGCCGTACCCCCCCGCGTCGGGTTGATCGGCCCAGGCCACGGTGCAGCGTCCCACGATCTGCGGCCCCTGGTCGTCGATGTTGATCTCCATGTGGAAGATCTCGCCGTCCTCCATGCGATCCTCGGTGTGGACCAGGCAGCCCCCGGGGGAGATGTCCAGGGTCTTGGCGAAGAGCATCTCGTGGCCCTCGCCCCGCCACAGCTCGATCACGTACTCCAGGCGGGCCCGGGGATCCCAGCGGGCGTCGGGACCGTCGTCCTCGCTGACATCCTCCATGTCCTCCTCGATGGAGGTGGTCGCGCCCATCTCGTAGGCCGCCAGCGCCTTGCCGAACTCGTCGCAGGAGCGGAACCGCTCCCGCGGGTCCTTGCGGATGGAGCGCAGGATCAGCTCCTCCAGCTCGGGGGGGAGCCCCGGACGGAAGGTGCGCGGCGACAGGGGTACCCGGCCCACCTGCCACTCGAGGATGGTCTCCAGGTCCTTGGCCCCCTCGAAGGGGTGGCGGCCGGTGAGCGACCAGTACAGGGCCATCCCTGCGGCGTAGACGTCCACCCGGGCGTCCTGGTAGCCGCCCTTGATCTGCTCGGGGGACATGTAGGCCGGTGAACCGGTGAGTCCCCCCCGCGACGGGTCCGAGCCCAGGACCTCGGCCACGCCGAAGTCCAGCACCAGGGCGAACCCCTCGTTGTCGATCATGATGTTGGCCGGCTTCAGGTCCCGGTGGACGACGCCGTGCCGGTGGGCAAAGCCCAGGGCGCCCAGCACCTCGCCGAAGACCCGGCAGGCCCGGGGGATGGAGAGGGGGCGGGAGGTCTCGGCCAGCATCTGGTTGAGGTTGTGACCCTCCACGAAGCGCATGACGATGAACAGGTCGCGCCGCTTCTTGACCAGGTCGTAGATCGGCACGATCCCGGGGTGCTCGAGGCGCCCCTGGAGGCGGGCCTCGGCCAGGAAGCGCTTGCGGATGCTGTCGTCGGTCAGCAGGCGCGGATCGAGGACCTTGACCGCCACGTCCCGGCGCAGGCGCAGGTCGTGGGCGCGGTACACCTCGCCCATCGCACCCTTGCCCAGGAGCTCGACGAAGCGGTAGCGACCGATGATGCGGTCCAGCAAGCGCTACGCCCTTCGCGCCGCCCCCGCGCGCGCGGACGACGTCAACCCGGTAAACCCCAAAAACAACAGTGCCACCCGCGCAGGCGTGGGGTCAATGCGTCGCTACCTGTGGAAGAGGGGAGGGAGGCGCGAGGATCAGCGCTTGATCTCGTAGATCATCTGGATCTCGGCCTTGTTGAGCGTGAGGAAGTCGTAGGGGGTCTGATCACCCTCCACGGCCACCTGGGTCAGGGGCAGGAACGAGCGCGCGTCGTTGAGGATGTCGGAGACGCGGCCGTCGGGCCACGCCACGTGCACGTTCCCGATGCAGCGGGTGCCGTTGGTGAGCACCACCCGCACGCGGGTCGGCTTGGTCCGCACGAACTCGGGATGGGTTGCACGCGCCGATTCGAAGTTGTCGGTCTCGTTGCTCATGCTTCTACCCCTGCTGCTTGGCTCGACGGACGCGGCGCGCTGGCCTGGCGGACCCGTCGCACCGGGCATTATACCGACCCGGCCCCGCGAGGGCGTGCCCGGGTGGCACGAGAGTCGCGCCGACGCTACTCTTGGGCGGCCATGGGAACCCGGGAACCGACTCACGGCGCCATTGCCGCCGGCGATCCGAGGACCGTAGAGGCGGGGCTCTTCGCCCTGCGCGAGGGGGGGAACGCCGTGGACGCGGCGCTGGCCTCGCTGCTGTGCGCCGTGGTGGTCGAGCCGCTGCTGACCAGCTTCGGCGGCGGGGGGGTGGCCCTGGTGCGCGACGGGAGGGACGGGCGCGTCCGGGCCCACGACTTCTTCGGCGCGTACCCCGGAGCGGGCCGTCCCGCCGGTCCGCCGCCGCCCACGCGACCGGTGCCGGTGGACTACGGGGTCGAGCAACAGATCTTCCACATCGGTCCGGGCGCCGTGGCCGTACCGGGACTCCCGGCCGGCATCGAGGACCTGCACGCCCGCTACGGCACCCTGCCGCTGAGCGCCCTGGTCCAGCCGGCGATCCACCACGCCCGCGCCGGGATCCAGGTGGGCGAGAACCTGGTGATCGCCCTGCAGCTGATCAACCAGCTGATGCGGGACGACGAGGAGGTGGCCCGGAGATATCTTCCCGGCGGCGAGATCCTGTCGCCCGGAGATCCCCTGCACCAGCCGGATCTGGGAGACACGCTGGATTGCTTCGCCGCCGAGGGGGCGGACCTGTTCTACCGCGGCGACCTGGCGCAGGCGCTGGTGGCCTTTGCGGGGGGCGACAGGGGACAGATCACCCTCGACGACCTGGCGCGCTATCGCGCCGAGGAGCGCCGGCCGATCCACGGTGCGTATCGGCGGGCGCGCCTGTGGACGATTCCCCCACCGGCCGCCGGGGGCATCCTGCTGACCTACGCCCTCGGCGTCCTGGACCAGCTGGACGGCGCCGGCGAACCCGGGGGAGGAGCGAGCCTGCTGCAGCTGGCCCGGGTGATGGGTGCGGCCGACGCGGTGCGAGACCGCCGCTTCCACGGTGAGCTGGACGAGCCGGGCTACCGGGACGAGCTCCTGGGGGAGACCGGCGTCGCGCGTGGGCTGGCCGCCGTGGAACGCGCTACCGCGGCCTCCCTCCCGGTCGGGAACCCCGTGGGCTCGACGACTCACCTGAGCACGGTGGACGGCGACGGCTGGATGGTCACCCTCACCAGCAGCAACGGCGAGACCTGCGGGCACCTGCTGCCGGGGTCGGGTGTGCTGCTGAACAACTTCCTGGGCGAGGAGGACCTCCAGGGGCCCCCGGACCTGATCCCCGAGGTCGGCAGCCGGATCCGCACCATGATGACGCCGACCCTGGTCCGGCTGGACGGGGGCGCCCTCGTGGCCCTGGGCAGCGGCGGGGCCAACCGCATCCGCAGCGCCCTGCTCCAGGGCATCGTTCACCTGGTGGACGGTGGCGCGACACTCGACCAAGCGGTGACCCGGCCGCGCATCCACTTCGAGGGGGGCGTCTGCCGGATCGAGCTGCTGGGGACGGCCCCCGAGGCCGTGGATTTCCTCGAGCGGCACCTGGGCCCGCTGACCCGCTACGACGAGCTGCACATGTACTTCGGAGGCCTCCACGCCGTGGCCCTGGGCGCCGACGGAGGATTCGGCGGCGCCGGCGACCCGCGCCGGGGCGGCTCTTTCGGGCGGACCTGAGGGGCTCGCCGCTCTCCCGATCCGGTGTTAGAGTCCAGGTGGGGAGCCCGCTCCCCTCTGTAGGAGTGCGTCCATGCTTCGATTCATCGTCAACGATCGGGAGGTGAGCACCGATCTGTCGCCGGCGACGCCGGCGGTGGACTACCTGCGGGGCCACCTGAGACAACACGGCACCCGGATCGGCTGCCGCGAGGGGGACTGCGGTGC
Source organism: uncultured Rickettsiales bacterium (assembly GCA_964542165.1). Lineage (GTDB taxonomy): Bacteria > Myxococcota_A > UBA796 > UBA9615 > CAYRNR01 > CAYTBN01. The sequence continues at coordinate 18,294 of CAZITQ010000117.1, read as the reverse complement.
CTGCGCGGTTCTGGTGGGGGAGCGGGTCGGCGATCAGATCCGCTACAACGTCCTGGCGTCGTGCATCACGCCGCTGGCCAACGTCCACGGCAAGCACCTGGTCACCATCGAGGGGCTCAACCTCGAGGAGCTGACCCCGGTCCAGCAGGCCTTCGTGGACGAACGGGCCATCCAGTGCGGGTTCTGCTCGCCGGGGTTCGTGGTCTCCACGGCGGCGTTCTACCTGGGGGAGCGCCCCTTCACCCGGGACAACGCCATCAACGCCCTGGCCGGCAACATCTGCCGCTGTACGGGGTACAAGTCCATCGAGCGGGCCACGGACGTGATCCTGGGCGAGCTCCAGGGGATCGACCTGGAGAACCGCACCCAGTGGCTGATCGAACACCGCTTCCTTCCGCCCTACTTCGCCGACATCCCCGGCCGGCTGGCGGCCCTGGATGCCAAGCCGTTCACCGGCGACGACGAGCCCCAGCTCCTGGTGGCCGGGGCCTCGGACGTGCTGGTCCAGCGCCCCGAAGAGGTGGCCGACAGCCCCGCCATCCGCTGGCTCAACGCCTCGCCGGAGCTCAAGCAGATCCGGGTGGACGGGGACGAGTGTTTCGTGGGCGCCGCGGTGACCTTCAACGGGCTGCGGGCGTCGGCGGAACTGCGGGCCATGTTCCCGGAGCTGGAGTCCTACATCGAACTCTCGGGCTCCGACCTGGTGCGGAACATGGCCACGGTGGGTGGCAACATCGCCAACGGCTCGCCCATCGGCGACGTGAGCATCTTCTTCACCGCCCTGGATGCCACGGTGTTGCTGAGCAAGGACGGTGCCCGCCGCGAGGTGCCCTGCCGCGAGTTCTTCGTGGGCTACAAGACCACGGCCATCGAGCCGGGCGAGCTGATGGAGGGGGTTCGCTTCCGGGTGCCCGACGAGCGCACCCGCTACAGCTTCGAGAAGATCAGCAAGCGCCAGCACCTGGACATGGCGGTGGTCAACTCCGGCATGAGCGTGCGCCTCGACGGTCGGACCATCGAGTGGGCGAGCTACGCCGTGGGCGGCCTGGGGGCCACGATCCGCTACATGACCGACACCGTGGACTTCCTCCAGGGGAGGACCATCGACAACATGACCTTCCACCAGGCCAACGAGGTCGCCCAGGGGGAGATCACGCCCCGTAGCCGTCCGGAGTACAAGCGCTTGCTGGTCCGCCAGCAGCTGTTCTTGCACCTGCAGCGCTTCGCCCCCGACGCCCTGACCCCGGAGGTGCTGCGATGAAGCACATCGAATCCAGGCTCCACATCCGCGGCGAGACCCACTTCGTGGACGATCTTCCGCTTCGGGAAGGCACCCTCCACGCGGCCGTCTTCGGCTCCCCCTACGCCCACGCCAAGGTGCGCGAGCTGGACGTCACCGACGCCCTGGCCATGGACGGCGTGGTCCGGGTGGTCACCGCCGCGGACATCCCCGCCGAGAACCAGATCGGCTCGATCATCCAGGACGAGGAGCTGTTCGCCGACGAGACCGTGGACTACGTGGGTATGCCGGTCGCCCTGGTGGTGGCCGAGACCCGGGACATCGCCCGCCGGGCGGTGGGGGCCATCCGCCTCGAGGTGGACGAGCTGACCCCGATCCTCGACGCCCGCGAGGCCGCAGCCCGGGAGCTGTTCATCACCCCGCCGCGGACGTTCCGCCAGGGGGACGTGGACCGGGCGTGGGCCGAGTGCGCCCGCGTGGTGGAGGGCCAGTGCTCCACCGGCGCCCAGGAGCACACCTACCTGGAGACCCACGCGGCCTACGTCTGGCCCATCGAGGAGGGCGCGATCAAGGTCTTCTCCTCGACCCAGGCCCCCTGGTACGTCCAGAAGGGCATCTCGAGGGTGCTGGGGCTGCCCCTGCACAAGATCGAGGTCGACGTCGCCCGCCTCGGCGGCGGGTTCGGCGGCAAGGAGGACCAGGGGACGCCGTGGGCCACCATGGCCGCCCTGGCGGCCACCCTGCTGAACCGCCCTGTCAAGCTGGTGCTGCACCGCCTGGACGACATCGCGATGTCGGGCAAGCGCCACCCCTACGACTTCGACTTCAAGATCGGCATCGGCGAGGACCTCAAGATCCTGGCCTACGACGTCACGGCCTACCAGAACGCCGGGGCGTCCGCCGACGTCTCTCCGGCGGTCATGGAGCGGACCCTGTTCCACGGCTGTGGCAGCTACTTCGTGCCCAACGCCAAGGTCACGGTGAACAGCTGCCGGACCAACCTGCCGGTGAACACCGCCTTCCGCGGGTTCGGCGCCCCCCAGGGCATGTTCGCCATGGAGTCGGCCATCTCGGCCGCCGCCCGGGCCATCGGCGTGGACCGCACCGACATCCAGAAGGCCAACCTGCTGTCCGAGGGCGACAGCTTCCACTACGGCCAGACCGCCGAGCGCTGCAACGCCAGGGCCTGCTGGACCACCGCCGAGGAGAAGCTCGGTCTGGCCCAGCTGCGGGCCGAGGTCGACGCGTTCAACCGCGACCACGACCAGCTCAAGAAGGGCCTCGCGGTCTTCCCCCTGTGCTTCGGGATCTCGTTCACCAAGACCAGCCTCAACCAGGCCGGCTCGCTGGTGCACGTGTTCTCGGACGGCAGCGTGTCGGTGACCACCGGTGTGATCGAGATGGGCCAGGGGGTGAACACCAAGATCGCCCAGGTGGCCTGCAAGATCTTCTCGCTGCCCCCCGAGCGGGTGCGGATCGAGACCACCAACACCACCCGCATCGCCAACGCCTCGCCCACGGCCGCGTCGTCCGGCGCCGACCTCAACGGCAAGGCCACCGAGATGGCCTGCAACGCCATCCGCGGGCGGATGCTGGCGGTGGCCGCCGAGGTTCTGGGCCTGGACGAGGTGAACGCGCTGGAGCTGCGGGACGAGGTGGTCTTCCACCGGGGCGAGGCCACCGAGCTGACCTGGGAGCGGCTGGTGTTCGAGGCCTACGAACGGCGCCAGGCCCTGTCCGAGCATGCCTGGTACGCGACCCCGGGGATCCACTTCGACAAGGGTGCCGAGAAGGGCAGCCCCTTCGCCTACCACTCCTACGGCACCGCAGTCACCACCGTGACCCTGGACTGCCTGCGGGGGACCTACGACGTGGACGCGGTCCGCATCGTCCACGACTTCGGCGACTCCATCAATCCGGGCATCGACCGCGGCCAGATCGAGGGCGCGCTCATGCAGGGCATCGGCCTGATGTCCATCGAGGAGCTGACGCTGTACCCGGACGGCAGCCTCAAGACCAACTCGCTGGCGAGCTACAAGCTGCCCGACATCTACACCGCCCCCAAGGTGGTGCAGATCGAGCCCCTGGGAGTGTCCGGGCCGCCGCGGGCCATCTTCGGTTCCAAGGCCGTGGGCGAGCCGCCCCTGTGCTACGGCATCTCCACCTACTTCGCCGTGCAGGACGCCATCCGCGCCTTCAACCCGGACGCGACCCTCGAGTACGCCGCGCCGCTCACCTACCAAAAGGCGCTGCTGTGGATGTACCCGGAGGCCCGCTGGGGCTGATCCCCGTGTGCCGCGGCGGGCATGACCCGCCGTGGCCCTACTCCCCCATCGCCAGGATCGCGTCAGCGACGTTGCCGGCCAGCAGGCGGCTGCCGCGCTCTGTGGTGTGGCCGAAGCTGCCGAAGCAGGCGTCCCAGAACAGGGCGTCGTAGGGCTCGCGGGTCAGCGCCTCGAGGAAGATCGCCTCGTTGTCGACGAAGACCACGTCGTCGTTCCACTCACGCAGCTCGACCAGGGGAGCCAGGGGTCGGGTGGGGTACTGGACCACCACCAGGCGGATCCCCCGGGCCTCGAGGACCGCCTGGGTGCGCCCGTAGCTGTCCCGCGTCACCGAGCGATCCAGTCGAGACCGCACCCCGGCCGCGTAGTCCGCGATCTCCGCCCCTTGCTCGGCATCGGAGTGGTCCCGGTGGTAGCGCTCGATCCGGGCGACCACGTCGAGGGTGGGATCGGCGGCGAGGACCTCGGCGAACACGGCCTGGATCTCGTCGTGGCGACCGGTGGCCTCCAGCCAGTCGATGCGCTCGATGTCGAACGCCGGGTCGCTGGGGTTGACGCGGTTGAAGGGTTCTTCGAACCAGTCGTAGAGCATGTGGTGCCTGCCGGGCACGTCGTACAGCTTGGCGATCTGGATCCGCTGGTACGGATCGTCCACCGCGAAGCGGAGTCCGCGCCGGAGGATGAGGGCCCGGGCGTAGGCCTGATCCGCCTCCTCGGTCCGGCCGGCCCCGTCGAGGCAGACCCCGAGTGCCGAGTAGGCGTGCCCGAAGGTGGGATCCGTCGCCACCGCCTCTGCGACCGCGGTCGCTGCCTCGTCGCAGCGGCCCGACCGGCACAGGATCCGGGCGGCGCCCAGGGGGGCGAGTGCTCCTCCCGATTCCTCTTCCATGGCGAGCCTATAGCTCGCCAGCGCCCCCTCGTCGTCCCCCCCCGACTCCAGCTCCAGCGCGGCCTCCACCAGCCCGCGGGCCGGCGCGGATTCCCGCTCCAGGAGGGACGGCAGGAAATCACCGAGGAACGCGCCGGTGGGCTCGGGGAGCGCGGCCGCCGGGTCGGCGGGGGGGCGGACGCTACTCCCCGTCGCCGAGTCCCCCCGGTAGTCCGGGGCCTTTTCGCCCGGGCCCGTGTACCTCCACGCGCCGGGGGCGGTGTCCGTCGTCTCCCCCCCATCGACGAGCGAGAACCACAGCAGCTCGACCAGGCGAGCCGTGCGCAGGTGCCGCGACAGCACCCCCCGCTCGCCACTCCCCGTGTCCGGGACCGCGCGGTGCGGCCCCCGCAGCCGGCGGTCCCAGTCGCTGCGGTCGGGGTCGTTGGCGCCCATCATCGCCACCACGACGTGGGGCTGGAAGAGGTCCAGGTTGGACTCCAGTTCGCCGACGATCGTCCGGGTGTCCTCCCCCGAACGGCCCAGGTTGAACACGCTGTAGGACCGATCCGTCGAGGATCCGTCGAGGATCTCCTCCAGGATCCGGGGGTAGCCGCCGATCTCGGTGGTGGACTCGCCGATACACATCACGCGGACGTCCGCACCCTCGGCCAGCGCCCGCGCGTTGGCCCTGTGCTGGGAGCCCCGGGCCGCCCACCCCGCCACCCGCAGCCCCCCCTCCAGCAACAGCAGGGCGCACGCCAGCCCGAACAACACGGCCAGTGCTCTGCGTCGCCTGCGGGTCGTCATGGGCGAGGGGGGGATCCGGCGAGGACCGTGCGCAGCTCCGCCTCGCTCACCTCGTAGACCAGGTAGCCGTAGGCCACGTGGTCCACCGGGTCGAAGTTCTCGCGGAGCCACGCCGTGCGGTCGCCGGCGTAGAAGACGTTCACCAGGAAGTTGGCGTCGACCACGATGTGGCCGGCGACCGGCTGCTTGGGGTTGAACACGATGTCCGGGTGCTCGGCGGCGTAGGCGTCGAGGTAGGTGCGGTTCTGGAGCCAGTCCAGGTTGGAGTCGGCGAGGATGCGCCAGGACTGCTTGCGGTCCCAGACCAGCTCGTTGAAGTAGGACAGGAAGTGGGGGGTGTAGGTCAGCGTCGAGATGCCGGCCCACAGGGTCAGCAGGACCACGGCCCAGCGTCTCCACAACGGCATCGAGGCGGGCTCCCGGACCAGGCTTCCGATGAAGACCCACACGAAGGGAAAGGCCACCAGGGCGTAGCGGATGCCCAGCTGCGTGGTGAACATGAAGGTGAAGTAAAACGCGAAGAACAGCATCGGACCGATGAGGAATAACTCGTCATTCCAGAAGTCGTGTTTTCGAATTCGGAGGACGAAGACGCCCAGCGCGAGGGCGAGCAGGAGCTGGGTTCCCAGCGGCACCTTGTAGAGGAAGGCGACCGCGAAGTAGCCCAAGAACCCCTCGAAGTCCCCCTCGCGCTCGACGCGGTTCCCGTACCGGATCTCCCCGAGCATGTAGACGTTGCAGTCCGGCCCACGCTGCTCGTCGAAGGTGCAGTAGTCCATGCCGTCCAGGTAGGGCTGGGCCACGGGCAGGGGGATCGACGAGGCGAACGACAGGCTGCGCTGGATCGCCGAGAACGAGTCGGAGCGGAACTCGTAGTCCCCCAGGGACGCGAAGGGGCCGTTGAACCGGAACCCGGCGTGGATCAACACGGAGGCGAACAGGGCCCAGAGCAGGCCGTAGCCGGCAAAACGCAGCAGGGGTGCGTGCCAGGGGGGCCGAGGTCCTTCGGAGGAGCGCCATCGGCCGGCCAGGTACCTCAGCGCCAGCAGCACCGGGAAGAGGAAGCCCAAGAAGGCGCAGGTGTACTTGGCCAGCAGGCCCAGGCCGAAGGCCAGCGCCCCGGCCAGACCGTCCACGGCCCGGCCGTGCTTGCACAGCCGCCACAACAGGTAGGAGGACCAGGCCACGGCGCAGGTGGCCCACACGTCGGTGGTCACCAGCCGGGCGTGGGCCAGCAGGGTGGGGGACAGGGCCGCCACCGCCAGGGACAGCACCCCCGCCGCCGGGCCGTACATCTCCCGGCTCCAGCGGTAGACCGCCAGCAACAGCAACAGCCCGGCGAACATGGTCGGGATCCGCGCCGCCTTGGTCACCTCGTTGGGCGGCGTCCAGAAGGGCTCGAGGAAGGGCCCCAGGACGGGCACCCGGGACAGGGGCCCTGTGACCGCCTCGTGGGTCAACAGCCGGCCGAAGGCCACGTTGATCGCCGACACCGGCATCTTGGAGTTGTCGCTGCGGTAGGTTCGCCACGCCTCGCCGGTCAGCACCCGTTCGGCGTAAAAGGCATGCATGGGCTCGTCGTAGGTGAGCGCCTTGGTCCGGATGCTGGCCAGCAGCAGGACGAACACGGCCAGCAGGACGAGTCCCAGCAGGAGTGCTCGGTGGGCGCGGCTCATCTCGCTGGGCCTCCGTTCGGCCGCCATGGTACCAGCCCCTCTCCTTGCGGCCCCCCCCCGTGTTCTGTGATCCTGGTCGACCAGAACGGGGGCAGCAGTGGCACCGAGGAAGAAGCGTGAGATCGTTCCGGGCATCGGCATCCACCTGATCGGGGGCTCGGGGAGCTCGGGGACCACCTTGCTGGCCCACCTGCTCGACGGGCTGCACGATATCCGCAGCGGCCCCGAGGTGGGCCTGTTCCACCACCAGGACCTCTACGGGCACGAGGAGACCGCCGATTTCCGGGTCGCCCTGTACCGCTGCCTGACCCAGCAGGTACTGGCGCCGTCGATGGCGATCAAGAAACTCCAGCTGCCCCTCATCCCCGCGGTGTTCTTCATGGAGCGGGACTGGTACGGCGTGCCCACCGCCGCCGACGAGCTGGCCCTGCTGCAGGAGAGCGCGAGCCTCGCGGACTTCCTGACCCGGGTGAAGACCGCCATGGGGGCGGCCCAGGAGATCGAGGGCGACTTCACCTGGATCGACCACACGCCCCGCAACGTGGTCGGCGCCCCGGGCTTCGTGACCCACGTGCCGGGAGGGAAGTTCGTCCACGTGATCCGCGACGGCCGGGACGTGGTGCTCTCCCTGGCCCTGCGCTATCGCGAGGAGGCCCCCGGCCACGACATGGAGACCTACGTCTCCGCCGGGGCCGTGCGCTGGACCTGGGACACCCGCCAGGGCCTGCGGGCCCGGGGGCTGCCCGGGTATCTGGAGGTCCGCTACGAGGAGCTGGTCGCCGACCCGTTGAACCAGCTCAATCGAATCCTGGAGCACATCGAGAAGCCCCCCATCACCCAGGACCAGCTGGACGCCCACCAGTCCCCCACGGCGGAGAAGGACGGCCGGCGGTTCAAGGGCGGCGACAAGCCCACCTGGGGCAGCCAGCCCAACGGTCCGATCAGCACCGCCTCGGTGGGCCGCTGGAAGCAGCACCTGGACGACCGCGCCCTGGCCGATCTGTACCGGATCCGCTTCGAGATCCAGGAGGACGCCACGGCATACTGGTTTGGAGAACTGATGGAGGAGCTGGGTTACAACTAGCTGATATCAGTTCGTTTATTCTTGTTCAGTACTTCTGCTCGGCCGAGCAGGCCGAGCGTTCGGTCCACCGTCCCTCTCCATGCCACGAGCCATCCCGGCTGCCCACGATCGCAGCCCACGGAAGAGCAGCGGTTGGCGAACCGGCATGCTATCGTCCGCCATTCGCGCGCGGCAGTGGCCCGTGCGCGCGGTCGGGGAGGACGAGGGCGAGATGAGCCAGGACTACCGCGTCAGCTGCTGTCCGAAGCACCTGGCCGCCGGTCGCCGGCGGCAGGTCAAGGTCATCGACTGCACCATCCGCGACGGCGGGCTGCTCAACAACTGGGAGTTCGATCACAGCCTGGTCCTGAAGACCTTCCGGGCCCTGATGGAGGTCGGGGTCGACATCATGGAGGTGGGGTACCGATCCACCGAGAAGGTCTTCGACCCGGGCAAGTTCGGCCCCTGGCGGTTCTGCCGCGAGGACGACCTGGCCCAGGTCGTCGAGCGCTCGGACATGAAGCTGTCGACGATGGTGGACATCGGCAAGGTCGAGGCCCCGGACATCCCCCACTCCAGGGACACCCTGATCGACGTGGTGCGCATCGCCACCTACGCCCACCAGCTCGAGGACTGTCAGCGCATCATCGACCACTGCCTGGATTGCGACTACGAGGTCTTCGTGAACCTGATGGCCGTGTCGGCGATCAGTGAGCCGGCCATGGACCGCTTCCTGGCGGCCATCGCCGACAGTCCGGTCCGCAACTTCATGCTCGTGGACAGCTTCGGGGCGTTGTACCCGTACCACGTGCGCTACCTGATGATTAAGTACCGGGACCTGCTGGGGGACATGGCGGTGGGGATCCACGCCCACAACAGCCAGCAGAACGCCTTCGCCAACTCCATCGAGGCCATCAACATGGGCGCCGACTACTGCGACGCCACGGTCCACGGCATCGGGCGGGGTGCGGGCAACACCCAGCTGGAACTGCTGCTGTTCTACCTGAACAACCCCCGCTACGAGATCGAGCCCCTGCTCCACCTGATCGAGGAGTACGCCGGCCTCCGCGACGACCTGCGCTGGGGCTACCACCTGCCGTACGTGATCACCGGCTACCTCAACGAGCACCCGCGCTCGGCCATGGCGCTGATGCGCACCGAAGACCGCTACAAGGTCCTGGATTTCTACGAGCGTCTGACCGCCGACAAGCCCAGCGGGTGGGGGGGCGGCGCCATCTGAGACGGCCCGAGGGGGAGGGGAGATGTCCCGAGAGTTCGACTGGGATCGCTTCGGTGCGCTGCCCGTGGTGGGCATCCTGCGCGGCTACGACGTCGCCACCGTCCGTCGGGCGGCCGAGGCCGCGGCACGCGGGGGCTTGACCACCCTCGAGGTGGCCATGAACAGCGACGGTGCCCCGGACCAGATCCGGGCCCTTTGCCGCGCCGTGGGCGATCGGTTGAACGTGGGCGCGGGCACCGTGCGAAGCCTCGCCGACCTGGACGCCGCGTCCGGCGCCGGTGCGTCGTTCGTGGTCACACCGGGCATCGACGAGGCGGTGATCCGCGCCTGCTGCGACCGGGGACTCCCCGTGTTCCCCGGCGCCTTCACACCCACCGAGGTCCACCGCGCGTGGCAGCTCGCGCCCCGGCTGGTCAAGCTCTTCCCGGGGGGGCGGTTCGGCCCGTCGTACGTGGCCGAACTCAAGGCGCCCCTGTCCGACGTCAAGCTGATGCCCACCGGCGGTGTGCGGCTCGAGAACCTCGGAGAGTACCTCCGCTGCGGAGCCGATGCGTTCGGGGTGGGCAGCACCCTCTTCCCTCGGGATAGGATGGGAGCCGAAGACTGGGACTGGATCGAGCGGCAGACGCGGCGCTTCGCCGACGCCTACCGGTCGGCCCGCGGGGCGAACGGACGCTTCGATGAGGGATGAGGACAGGACCCGCGAGCAGCTCGTCGCCGAGCTGCGTAGGGCGCGGGAGCGGATCGACGAGCTCGAGATGCCCTCCGACCACTTCGCCCCGGTGGTGACCGGGGAGCGTGGGGTGGACCTGGTGGCCCACGCGCTGCAGCACGCTCCCTGCGGAGCGGTGGTGGCGTCCACCGAGACCACGGGCGAGGTGTTCTACGTCAACGACGAGTTCACCCGGATCACGGGCTACACCCACGAGGACGTGCCCACCGTGCACGCGTGGATCGAGCGGGCCTATCCGGACGAGGAGTACCGGACCCGGATCCTGGGCGTCTGGGACCGGGACGTGGCCGATCCGGGCCGGGACCTGATCTCCCGGGTCACCCGCGCCGACGGCGAGGTGCGGCCCATCCTGCTGCGCACCGCCCACCTCCCGCGCCAGCGCATGGTCGTCACCCTGCTCGACGTGGGTGACCTGCAGCGGGTGGAGCGGGAGCTGCGCGAGAGCGAGGAGCGGCTGCGGCAGATCGCCGAGACCATCGACCAGGTGTTCTGGATCGTACAGGTGGAGCCCTTCGCGGTGCTGTATGCCAGCCCTGCCTTCGAGGAGATCTGGGGCCGTCCGGTGGACGAGCTGCTCGCCGACGGCCACCTGTGGTCCAACGTGATCCTGGAGGAGGACGCTCCGGGCGTGATGGCCACCTGGGCCGAGTGCCTGGGGGGCCGGATGCCTTACTGGCGCGAGGAGTACCGCGTCCGACGGCCCAACGGGGAGGTCCGCTGGATCGAGGACAGCGGCGCGGTGATCCTGGACGAGGAGGGCGAGATCTACCGGGTCACCGGCGTGGCCAAGGACATCACGGCCCGCAAGCAGGCCGAGGCCGAGGCCCACGAGATGGAGCAGCGGATCCACTTCGCCCAGAAGATGGAGAGCCTCGGGGTGCTCGCCGGCGGCGTGGCCCACGACTTCAACAACCTGCTGCAGGGCATCCTGGGCAACGTGGACCTGGCCATGCTCGAGCTCCCCGACGGCGCCCCCGCCCAGCTGCACCTGGGCGGCATCGAGCACGCGGCCCGGCGCGCCGCGGACCTGGCCCGCCAGCTGCTGGCGTACTCGGGCAAGGGCAAGTTCGTGGTCGATCGCCTGGACCTGACCTCCCTCACCGAGGACATCGCCCACCTGATGGACGCCACCATCGCCCGCCGGGCCGAGCTACGCATCGCCCACGGGGACGAGGTCCCGGTGATCGAGGGCGACGCCACCCAGATCCGCCAGGTCATCATGAACCTGGTGACCAACGCCGCCGACGCCATCGGCGAGGGCGGAGGGACGATCACCCTGAGCACGGGCACCCTCGAGTGCGACCCGGACTTCTTCCGGGAGACCTACTTCGGAGACGAGCTGCCCGCGGGTACCTACGCCTTCTTGGAGGTGGCCGACACGGGGGAGGGCATGGACCGGCAGACCCGCGCCCGGATCTTCGAACCCTTCTACTCCACCAAGTTCACCGGCCGCGGCCTGGGTCTGGCCGCGGTGCTGGGCATCGTCAAGGGCCATCACGGGGCCGTCAAGGTCTGGAGCGAGCCGGGTGCCGGGACGACCTTCCGCGTCCTGTTCCCCGCCCTGGATGCGGCCGCGGTGGCGATGGAGGAGTCCCTCTCCCTGGAGACCGGGGAGTTCATGGGGGTCGGGACCATCCTGCTGGTGGACGACGAACCCATGGTGCGGGAAGTGGCCGAGGCCATGCTCATCCACGGGGGCTACGACGTGATCCCCGCCGAGAGCGGCCAGCAGGCCGTGGATCTGTTCGCCGAGCGGGGCGACGACATCGACTGCGTGCTGCTGGACCTGGCCATGCCCGACATGGACGGCCTGGAGACCTTCCGCGCCCTGCGGTCCGTGCGCGACGATGTGCGGGTCCTGCTGTCGTCGGGCTACAGCGAGCAGGACGCCCTGACCCGCTTCGGTGGCGAGAAGCTCGCCGGCTTCCTCCAGAAGCCCTACCACGCGTCGACCTTGCTCGACGCCGTCCAGCAGATCCTGCGCAAGAGGGCCTGAGAGGGCCGCCCGCTACAGCACGAAGGGAAACACCGCCCGGCGCCCGGTCGGGTAGTCGGGGAAGGTCTCGCGGTACCAGCGGTGGTGGGAGACGGCCCGGGGGACCAGGTTGGCCGCGGTCCACAGGGCGAACACGGCCCCGGGGAGGGACCAGGTGAGCACCGCCCAGCCCGTCCACTCCAGGATCTCGCCCAGGTAGTTGGGGCAGGACACCCACCGGTACAGCCCCCCCCGTGGGATCTTGTAGCCGCTCTCCCCGGGGGCTCTCAGCCTCCGCAGGACCTCGTCGGCGTGGAGGTTGATCCCGAATCCGGCCAGGAAGAGTGCCGTACCCACGATGAAGCGCGGGTCCGCGAACCACCATCCCGGGTAGGGCTCGGAGAGGGTGAACAGCCAGCGCCCCTGCAGGTAGCCGTTGCCGGCGTTGAACACGATGGCCATGCCGACCACGGTCCAGGGCATCCGTCGGCCCACACCCCGCATGCGCCAGGGGAACACCAGGTCCCGGTGCAGGTAGTGCAGCATCCACAGCGCCAGGAAGGTGAGCGCCACCGGGTCGGCGCGCCGCGTCCCGACGGCGAAGCACAGGGCCATCACCAGGACAGGGGGGGCCTCCATGATCAGCCAGCCCAGGCGCCGGTCCAGGGTCGGGCCCCAGCCCCTTCGACCGTGCCTGCCGTAGGGCGCGGAGATGAAGAGCAGGGCCACGAAGCTGATCGCTGCCAGCCCGATCCAGGTCAGCAGGACGATTCCGTGAAGGGTGGTCTCGGCCATGACCCCGCAGTGTAGCGCGGGGACGAATTAGTCATGGCAAATTCTGGAGGACGGGAATATCCTACTGGACTAGTGGAGAAACCGCGAGCAAGGGTGGGGTACCCATGGAACCGGCGATGGATTGGAACACGGAACGGCTGCGGATCGGACACCCCGCGCCCGATATCGACCTGCCTTGCACCCGCCCGATGCTCGACCATCCGGAGCGTTTCCGGCTGGCCGATCAGCGGGGCCGGTGGGTGATGGTCGTCTTCTACCCGAGGGATTTCACCTTCGTCTGCCCGACCGAGCTGACCGCCATCAGTGCGCGCATCGGCGAGTTCTGGGAGCGGCGCTGCGAGGTGGTGGGCATCAGCGTCGACGCCCTCGACACCCACCAGGACTGGATCGACTCCCCGCAGGATCTCGGGGGCGTCGGACCCCTGCGCTTTCCCCTGGCCAGCGACGAGGCCGCGGCGGTGGCCAGGGCCTACCGTGTATACGACGAGGACGAGCGGGTGGCGCTGCGGGGCCTGTTCATCATCGATCCCGCGGGAAAGCTCCAGTACCAGGTGGTCCACAGTCTGAGCGTGGGGCGGAGCGCGGAGGAGCCGCTGCGGGTCCTGGACGCCTTGCGGGAGGGTGGCCTGTGCCCCTACGGCTGGACCCTGGGCGACGGCACCCTGGATCCGAGCCAGCACCTGCGCGAGGGCGTCGTGCTGGGCCACTACAAGATCGTGCGCAAGCTGGGGGAGGGGGCCTTCTCCCAGGTCTTCCACGCCCGGGACATCTGGCTCGAGCGGGACGTGGCGCTCAAGGTGCTTCGCCCGGGGAGTCAGCTGGACCTGGACTTCGTGCTCCACGAGGCGCGGGCCGCCGCCACCCTCGATCACCCGGACATCTGCAAGGTCTACACGGTGGAGGAGCAGGAGGGCCTGCCGGTGATCGTGATGGAGCTCCTGCGCGGCGAGATGCTCGACGAGCGACTCGGCCGGAGGGACCTGGGGCCCGGCGGGGTGTCCCGCATCGCCCGGAGCGTGGCCAAGGCCATGGCCGCGTGTCACCGGGCAGGGGTGGTCCACGGCGACCTCAAGCCCGGAAACGTGATGCTCACCCGCGACGGGAAGACCAAGCTGCTGGACTTCGGCATCGCGGTGCGCGACGGGAGGCAGGTGGTGCCGGCGCCGCCCCCCGCCCCGACCGAGCCGTCCGCCCGGACCGCGACGGTCAGCTCGTCGGACGTGATCCCCGCCTTCATCCGGATGCGCGAGGGATCCGGTGCTCACCTGGGCCACGAGGACTGCGAACTGGGCACGTCCGGGGGCACCCCGCCCTGTTTCTGTGGCACGCCGGAGTACGCGGCCCCGGAGCGCCTGTTCGGCGCCGAGGCCACGCCGGCGAGCGACGTCTTCTCCTTCGGCGTGACCCTCTTCCACATGGCCACCGGCGTGCAGGCCTTCGAAGGGGACAGCCTGCTGCAGGTCCTGTGTCAGCTCCACGCCGCCGACGTGGACGCCCTGGCGCAGCGGGTCCCCGAGCCCTTCAAGGAGCCGGTGAGGCGAGCCCTGCAGGCCGACCCGGAGAGGCGGGCCACGATGGCGGAGCTGGTGGAGTTGCTCTGAGGGGGCGCGGGGAGCTCAGGACCGTCGGCGGAGAAGCAGCAGGCAGCCCAGGACGGCGGCGGGGAGCAGCCCGGCCAGGGGGCGGGGGCTCGACTGGGTGCACTGGCAGCCCTCGCCGGGGCGCAGCGTCATGTCGTCGTCGTCGTCGCCGTCGTCGTCATCGTCATCGTCCTGCTGGGGGAGGGCCTCGACGGTCTCGGCGGTCCAGCTGTAGTCGAAGGCCGACAGGGAACGCCGGGTGGGGGACACCACCATGTAGGCCCGGTCGAAGTCGCCGAATCCCTCCAGGCGTCCCTCGCCCGCGCCGTCTTCCAGCTCCAGGGAGACGACCTCCACCACCTCGTCGTCCTCGGAGCCCACCAGCACGACAACCCACTCGCCGTCCTCGTCGCCCTCGAACTCGATCCACAGGTCCGGCTCGTCGTCCTCGGCCTCGTCGGTGTCGAAGCGGATGTAGTTCTGGCCGTAGGACTCGGGGGTCGTGCCGGCGGACGCCTCGCCGTCGGTGGGCAGGGAGCCCACGGTGCGCTCGATGTCCAGCGGGGGGTAGTGCTCGCGGTCGTCGTAGTCCATCACCGTGTTGGCGACCATGAATCCCTGGTAGGCCTCGTCCCAGTCGAACTCCAGCTCCTCGGCCAGGTCCTCCAGCGTGGTCGTGTACTGCTCGTGGGAGCCCTCGGTGGCGGCCCAGGTCTGGCGCACGATGTCCTCGCCGCCCACGTGCTGGTCCAGGTAGAAGGCGAAGATCGCCATCCCGTACATGTGCATGAAGCGGTCGTAGTCGGTGTCCGAGTTGGTGTTCATCGCCATCCACGGATTCTGGGAGAACCCGTAGATGTAGGGTGCCCAGCTCTCGTGTTCGGGGAAGACGTCGTCCTCGATGTAGGTCGCGGTGGCCTCCCACCACCAGAACTCGTGGGCGAAGCTGTAGCCGAACTGGATGGCGTGGTTGAACTCGTGGGCCGCCATGTCCTGGGCCCAGATCGGATCGGAGAAGCTCGACGACGACGCGACGATGTAGGGCAACAGGTCGCCGTTGCACATGTCCACCGTGGTGTAGGCCCCGCCCCACTCGGAGTCGGAGATGAAGGTCAGCATCAGGTAGTCGTCGCTGCCGTTGGGGGCCCGCCAGCCCAGCTCCTCGACCTCCTTCTCCCAGGAGTATTCCAGGGATTCGAGGAAGCTCTCGGCGGTGCCCACGTTGACCGTGTTGCCGTCCCACTCGACCACGAAGTGGTCTCCCATGACCCTGTGCTCGCCGTACTGACCCCAGCAGGTGTCGTCCTCGAGGGTCTCCGGTGGCGGCGGGGGCGGGGGCGTCACAGCGGCCAGGGGCCGGACGCGGGGCGCCATCTGCGACTGCTGTGCCGGGGTGAAGGAGTCCCAGGAACTCTCGAGGGCCATGACCAGCCCGGTGGCGCAGTGCCAGCCCGGGCGCGGCTCTCCGCGGAAGCTGTCCGGGAGCCGTTCGGGCTCGAAATGGGTCAGGTAGCCGAGCCAGAGGGCCTCGGTCCCGTCGATCTCGCCGGCGTCGAGGGCGGCGGCGATCCGGCCGCCGTCGGTCCAGAAGGTGGAGCCGGCGGCCGAGGCCGACCAGGGCACGAGGAGGGCCAGGAGGGGAACGACGAATCGCGTCATGGTGCCTTCCGGGTCGAGTTTGTGCGCATGCACGTTGGCGGGTGGGCGGGGGGAGCGTCAAGGGACATCCTTGTCCCGGTGCTCTACAGTGGTGGGCGAGCACGCAGGAGGGGCGTCGATGTTCGTCGAGGAGCTGTTCGCCGCTGGCAAGGACCTGAGCGCCCTGTTCGAGGGCCTCGGTGCGGGGTTCGCCCTGGTCTCGATCCTGGTGGGTGCGCTGGTGTGCTTCGCCGGGTACCGGATCCACAAGGCCATCCTGGGCATGTTCGGCTTCGCGGTGGGCGCCATGGTCGGCTACGGGATCGCCCAGGTCTCCCTCGGCCTGGACACCCTGCCGTCGATGCTGATCGCCGTGGTGGGAGGCGTGATCGGCGGCGGCCTGTTCGTGGTGCTGTACTACGTGGGCATCTTCGGCCTGGGGGTGGCGGCCGGGTACGTGACCGGCATGGCCTGGGCGGTGGCCTTCGACACGGGGTCCGGAGACGTGGCGGGGCTGGTGCTGGGGCTGATCTTCGGCGTGGTCGCCCTGGTCCTGCACAAGGTCGTCATCGTGCTGACCACGGCCGCCTGGGGGGCTGCGCGGATCGTTGCGGGGGTTGCCATCCTGATGGGCGCGGGTTTCTCGCCGCTGGCGTTGCTGAGCGACCCGGGGAGGCTGGAGACCTCGGGTCAGGTGACCCTCATGGCGGTGGCTTGGTTCGTGGTGACCGTGGCCGGCATCCTGACCCAGTACCGGGTCACCGGCAGGGGCGACTACCGCCGCCGCAAGGGAGACGAGGAGGGGGAGGAGTAGCCGTCAGCTCGCCGGCTTGGCGCGCCTCGAGTACACCACGATGAAGGTGCACAGGGCCACCAGGCCCACCAGGGCCATGGCCTCGCCGGGGATGCCCTCGAAGGCCTGCTCCGACAGGATGTGCACCATGCCCTTGGCCTCGGTGCTCCCGGTCACCCCCTTGATGATGGCGTTGGCGATGGCGTCCAGGACGCCCATGATGGCACCCCCGGCCACAAGGCCGGAGGCGATCAGCACCCCGCGATCGGTGCGGGCCTTGATCGACGCGTCCGTGTCCCCGGCCCGCTTGCGGGCCACCAGGTAGGACAGGAAGCCGCCCAGCAGCACCGGGGTGTTCAGCTCCATGGGCAGGTACATGCCCAGGGCGAAGGCCAGGGCCGGGACGCCGGCCATGCGCAGGATCACCGCCAGCACCGAGCCCAGGCCGAACATGTACCAGCGCAGGGGAGCCGCCGTGTCCCCGAAGATGCCTTCGAGGATGGTCCGCATGGCCGAGGCCTGGGGCGCCGGGATGGCCTTGGTGCCGAAGCTCTCGCTTGGGTCGGCCTGGGACATGACCCACATGGCCAGGCCACAGAAGACGGCCGCGACCAGGGTGCCCAGGAACTTGAGCGCCAGCTGCTTGGACGGCGTGGCGCCGATCCAGTGGCCGATCTTGAGGTCCGACGCCAGGGCGCCGGATGCGGCCAGGGCGGTGCAGACCACCCCGCCGACCATCATGGTCACGAACATCCCGTCGCCGCC
Organism: uncultured Rickettsiales bacterium; assembly: GCA_964542165.1. Classification (GTDB taxonomy): domain Bacteria; phylum Myxococcota_A; class UBA796; order UBA9615; family CAYRNR01; genus CAYTBN01. The sequence goes on along the minus strand of CAZITQ010000117.1, from coordinate 833 downwards.
CCGCAGCCCCATCTTGAGCAGCACCACACCGGTGACGATCAGCGTCAGCATGGTCATGCCCGACACCGGGTTGGTGCCCACGATGGCGATGGCCCGGGCGGCCACCGGCGCGAACAGAAACGCGATGACGGTCACCAGGATGGTGCAGACCAGGGCGTACTTGAACGAGGACGCGGCGCCGATCCCGAAGCTGAAGAAGCACAGGGCCGAGACCATGAAGATGGCGATGCCGGCCACCGCGACGGTGCCCGACAGCGACCGGTCCACCCGGCGGGTGGCCACCACCTGGCCGTCGCGCTTGGCGGCCAGGGCGCTCATGTTGGCGAAGATCGACTTCACCATCGACGGCAGCGAACCCATGATGCCCAGGATCCCCGCGCCGGCGATGCCGCCCACGCCCACGATCCGGACGTAGTCCCGGAACAGGGTCTCGGGGTCCATCTGCGAGATCGGGACCTCGCCCGGCGGCAGGACCATCGGTACGTGGACGCCGATGGCGTGGACCGCCGGCACCAGCACGAACATGGACAGGAACGACCCGGCGGCGATGACCGCGGCGTAGCGCAGTCCCACGATGTAGCCGATGCCGACGATGGCCGCGTTGTTGAGGACGTGGAGCACCATGAAGTGCTTGGCCAGGAACTGGGAGACGCCGATGGCCCGGAAGGAGACCACCTCGGACATGCCGTGCAGGGTGGCCACGATCCCGTCGTAGGCCGCGCCCAGACCGGCCGCCACGGCCAGCAGCTTGGCCTGATTCCCGGCCCGCTGCCCCGAGAGGATGATCTCGGTGGTGGCCGTGCCCTCGGGCCAGGGGAACTTGCCGTGCATCT
>CAZITQ010000116.1:0-29135 GCA_964542165.1 uncultured Rickettsiales bacterium | reverse complement strand
TTCGAGATCGTGTCCATCGACATCGCCGACGTGGACGTGGGGGCCAACATCGGCGCCAAGCTGCAGACCGAGCAGGCCGAGGCGGACAAGCAGGTCGCCCAGGCCAAGGCCGAGTCCCGCAGGGCGCTGGCCGTGGCCGCCGAGCAGGAGATGCTGGCCAAGGTCCAGGAGATGCAGGCGCGGCTGGTGGAGGCCGAGGCCCGGATCCCTGCGGCCATCGCGATGGCCTTCGAGAAGGGCAACCTGGGCGTGATGGACTACTACAACCTGCGCAACGTCCAGGCCGACACGGGCATGCGGGAGTCCATCGGCAAGGCCACCGGGGGCCCGCCGTCCGTCGATCGGAAGTGAGGGCCTGGTGAGCCGAGAGTCCCGCCCGGGCGCGACGGCGCCTCCCCCCCTGCCGCCCCCGTTCACCGCGGAGGGCAGACCGGCCCTCGCCGATCCCGAAGCGCTGCTACGGCGCTTCGTGATGGCCGAGGTTCTCGGTCCCCCCCTGTCCCGACGGCGCCGGCAGGGCGGACCGCCCGTTCCCCCACCCACGCCGACGGACCCAGGGACCACGGAGTAGGGCGTGGAGGAGCTGATCTACCTGGTGATCTGGCTGGTGAAGGCCGGCACGAAGGCGTACCGGAAGCGCAAGGAGCGAATCCGCCAGCCGGGTGGGGAGCGGGGCGGTGACGGGGAGGCGGAGGTCCAGGTGACGGCCGATGCGGCCGTCGACCGCGCGGCCGCGGTGGCCGAGGCGAGCCGCGAGCTGTCCCGCGAGGTCCAGGCCTTCGTGGGAGCCCCGGCCCGCGGTCCGGCGAAACGGGCGCTGCAGGACGTGGCCCGTGGGCAGGTCCTCGCCGCGGCCGACAGCGCCGCGGGGCAGGCACCCCGGGTCGAGCCCTGGCAGCTCGACTCCCTGGGTGCCGGACTGCAGTTCCACGCCCGGATGCTCACCGCCCTGCGGCGCCTCGCGGCCCAGCGGGAGGATCCGGTGCGCCGCGGCCTGTTGCGGGACCTGGACGCCGTCGCGATGGCCTGTTACCAGCCCCTGCTCGAGAGCCAACGGCGGCGGGGATTTCCCCTGGCGACCCGCCAGGCGGTGGCCTTCCTCGGGGAGACGCCGGGGACCCTGTCCCCCCTGCTGGCGCGCACCGAGGTGGCGCCGGTGGAGGTCTCCGCCAGGCTCCAGCACGACGTGCTGGCGTGGCCCCTGATCGCTCGGGAGGTCGGGCGTGACCTGGTGCTGAGCACCGACGGCATGCTCGAGCAGGTTCGGGTGGCGGCGGGCTTCCCCACCCCGAGCCCGACGATCGACACCGGCTACCTGACCGAGGACGAGGTGCTCCAGGCGCTGTCCTCGTGGCAGCTCGAACTCAGCGCGGATGCGGTGGGCGCCCTGCTCCTCGGACCGAGCTACCTGGCCTCGCTGACCCGGCTGTACCGCAGCCCGGACCAGCCCTACAAGGTGCGACTCGTGGAGCTCCAGGGCGCGCGCGCCACGTCGAGTCCGCCGGCGGACCTGAGGGTGCAGGTCGCCTCGGAGGTCCTGTCCCGGATGGGATTCGCGGCCGAGGCCGAACAACTCACGGTGCCCTGGACGGACGATCACCCCCTGGGCATGGAGTTCTTCTACCCCACCGGCGGGGGTCGATTCGCCTCCGTCCCCGAAGATCTGTACCTGCAGCCGGTGCGAACCCTGGCCGGTGTGATCGGCCAGCACCAGCTGCCGTCCCTGGCCGGGATGCACCTGCTCGACATACCGGATTTCCATCACTCCCTGGACCGTCAGCGGAAGGTCGAGCGGACCCTCGAGGAGATCCGACGGGGCCTCCGGCCCTCGGACGACGATCCCCGTGTGATCGTCGCCGCTTGCGCCCTGGCGGCCGCCGGGCTCCCCGAGTGGCGCGCCGGCCTGATGCCCGTCCTGCGAGGCGCCGTGGTCGGCGGCCCCGAGGATGCGGACGCGCCGGTGGCGGTTGCCTCGGCGGGCGGCTCGGAAGGGTGGCTGGACCCCCAGGTCCTCAGGGACGCCCTGGTGCTGCAGGACGTGTTCGCCCGGCGGGGATTGCCGTCGCCGACTACCAGCGACGGATGATCGCCAGACCGGCGATCAGGAGCAGGGCGAGGGCCGGAGCGGCCCGGGCGCCGTCCTGGCGGCAGCCGCAGAGGATGCCCAGGCTCCCGTTCATCTCGACGCCGTCGTCGTCGTCGTCGTCGTCGTCGTCATCGTCGTCGTCGTCGTCGTCATCCGTGAACGGATCGGTGTCGTCGTCCCCGGTGTCGTCGTCACCCGGACCGGTGTCGTCGTCCCCCGTGTCGTCGTCCCCCGTGTCATCGTCCCCGGTGTCGTCGTCCCCCCCGCCGCAGTCGTTGTCCCAGCTGTCCACGAAGCCGTCGCAGTCGTCGTCGACGCCGTTGTTGCAGTTCTCGTTCGCTCCGGGATTCACGTTGGGGTTGCTGTCGTTGCAGTCCACGTCCTCGTCGAAGCCGTCGTTGTCGTTGTCCTCGGGACCGGCCTGGGGGCACTGGAGCGGTGGATTGCCCCCGGGGGCCTGGTGCCCCCCGGTGCCGCAGTTGTAGTACCCGTTGGGATCGTCCCAGCCGCACTGGGGGTTCTGGGTGCAGTCGATGCCGCAGATGACGTCGTTCTGGTTGTCACACCACAGCAGCTGCTGGCCGTCGCAGCACCCGGCGAAGGTGTAGGCGCCGCAGCCGTACTGGATGATGTCGTACTGGACCTGCCCGTTGGTGCAGGGCTGCGCACCGGCCTGCATGGGCGCGAGAACCACGAGGGAAACGATGGCGGCGGCCAGGTGTCCTGTACGCAGATTCATCGCGATCTCCCGTGTGGCGCGGCCTCCCGAGGGCGCCGGCTGTTGTATACCAGGCACATGGGGGGATCGGTAGGGAAAGTTGCGGTCACCGGGACGGCGCTGCACGCCCGGCCCTTGCCGGCCGTGGGTTCTTGGGGGATCATGCGCGGACGCGTCGCGCGAGGAGTGTTCCGATGGGGAAGAAACGGCCGAAGCCCGAGGTACGCCGGGAGTCCAAGGCCGAGAGCTGGACCAAGACCATCGTCCAGCTGGCCGTGGTGGTCGTCGTGGCTCTGGCCGCCCGGTCGAGCCTGGCGGACCACTACGTGATCCCCAGCGGATCGATGCTGCCGACCCTGGACATCCGCGATCGCGTCTTCGTGGGCAAGGCCGCGTACGGCCTTCGGGTGCCCTTCACCTCGATCACCCTCGCCGGCGCCGAGCTCCCCGAGCGCGGGGACGTCGCCGTGTTCCGTTCCCCCACCGACGGATCGGTCTTCATCAAGCGCGTGGTCGCCATCCCGGGGGACAAGATCAAGGTCGTCCGGGGCCGGATCTACATCAACGGTGAACCCACCCGCTGGGAGAAGAAGTCCGGACGGACCCACGAGATCCTCGACGAGAGGCGGTACACCCTCCGCCTCGAAGACGGCGGGGGGCCCGAACAGGCCCTGGTCACCGTGCCGGATGACGCCTGCTTCGTGATGGGGGACAACCGGGGCAACAGCCAGGACAGCCGCGCCTGGGGGTTCCTGCCGCTGGAGAACCTCCGGGGCCGCGCCATCGCCATCTACTGGCGCAGCGGCGAGGGTTTCTCCTGGGATCCGCTTGCGGAGGATCTCTCCACCCCGGTGGACGAAGCCGAGGACTGAGAGCTCGCCCCCGCCCTGACACCCCTTCCCTTTCCGCTCCCGCCCACGCCTCCCGGAGGCCGTGCGTGGAGGACCTCGAGCGGATCGGAACCGCTGCCCCCCTCCCCGCCACCCTCTGCGGAGGGTGGGCGGCAGCGAGTTCTCCTTGACCATGAACATCTGTTCAGTAAACTGGCTCCATGGTCACGCGGCTCCACGTCGGCACGGTCGGCTTCCGTCACCCCCACTGGATCGGTGGGCTGTACCCGGCCCACGCCACGGCCCACGATCAGCTTGCGGCCTTCGCCGGCCGGATGGATGCGGTGGAAATCCCCCTGGACGACCTGGACGATCTGCGCGCCGTCGCCCGCTGGGATGGGCGTCTGCTGCGGGTTCTGGTGACCCTGCCCCGGGCCTGGCTGCACCTGCCCGGCGGGCGTCTGCCCTTCCACCCGGGGCTGGACCTGCTGGAGGAGCTGGCGACCCGGGGTACCCTGGCCGGGGTGCGGCTGCCCCTCCACGAGCGGCTGGCCCCCAGCCGGACGCACGCACGCCAGCTGCGCAAGCTGGCCAAGGTGTTCGCCGATCTGGGCCTGGTCATCGATCTACCCCGGGGGCCGTGGCGGGATCCGGACGTGGTGGCCTGGCTGGAGCGGATCGGCGTCGCGGTGTGCTGGCAGGCGGATCCCCGGAGGCTCGACCCTCCGATCATCGCCGGCTCGCCGGGGGTGATCCGCATCCCGGCTCCGCGGCGCCCCCAGGCCCGTCACGGAACGGGCACCCTGCGGCAGTTGCTACCGGGCGTCCGACAGCTGGCGGATCGTCACTTCGACATACTCGTGCTCCTGGAGGACGCGGGGGTGGGTGACTCCACCTGCGCCGACGTGCAGGAGCTTCGGGATCTCCTGGACCGCCAGGGATTCGGCCGCCGGCCGCCGTCGCAGGCCCCGGAGCCCGGTGCCCGCTCGGTGGTGTAGACTCCGCCGACGAGAACCACCCCCACCGGAGGACACGCCATGCCATCCCGACACCCCTGGGCCTGCCGTGCCCACCTCGTGGTGCTGCTCGCGATCTGCGCGCTGCTGCCCGCCACCGCCTTCGCCGACGAGCCGTTCACCAACGACGATGTGGTCACCCTCACCGAGCTGGGGCTCGACGAGGCGGTGATCGTCGGCAAGGTCCGGCAGGCGCCCGTGGTGAGCTTCGCCCTGGAGACCGACGACCTGGTGGCGCTCAAGGACCGGGGTGTGGCGCCCGGTGTCATCGCCGCCATGCTGGCCCGGGCGACCGCGGATCAGGCACCGTCGGTGCTCGGGACGACCTCCCCGGGCGCAACGGCCGAGGTGACCCTGATCACCGACGACGGCGAGTTCGAGCTGCTGGGCAACGCGGGCAACTACAGCATGACCCACGCCTTCGTGACCGTGCTGGCCTTCATGGACTACGTGGGCACCGACGCGGACATCCGAACCCTGGACGCCACGCCCACCTTCCGGGTCGCCACGGAACGAAACCCCAAGAGCGCGTACTTCCTGTGCAAGGCCGAGCAGGACGAGGACGACGACAAGCGATCGGTCAAGGCGGGTCAGATCGGCATGTGGGGCGCCCAGAGCGTGATGCGCCCCGACTCGGACTGGACCCTGGGCTACGAGGTCACCGACCTGGGGGGCGGCGTGTGGGAGCTGGTCCCCGAGGCCGCCCTGGAGCCCGGCGAGTACGCCATCTGGAAGGCCGCCGGCGAGACCACCGGCACCTGGAACGCCTACCTCTTCGACTTCGCCGTCGACCCGGACCCGAATGCCCCGCCGCCGCCGGCGGAACCCAAGAAGAAGAACAAGAAAAAGAAGAAGTAGACGTCACTCCCGCGGTGGGATCCTGCCGCCGCCGACCAGGGCCCCGTCGATGGTGTCCACGCGGTCCAGGGGCCAGAGCATCTCGGTGGGGGGGAGGGGGATCCGCATCGGCAGGCTCCAACGGCTCAGCTCCCCCTTACCCTCCATCTCCAGCGAATCCACGCGTATCTCCAGGTGGTCCACGTTCCACGACAGGGCGCCGTTGACCTCCAGGTCGTAGGTCCCCGGTGGGGGCCGGAAGCGCCAGATCCGGATCCCGGCCGCGAAGCCGGTCCCGTCCAGGTGCAGGTGGGAGAGATCGGGCACGTCGGGCGGGGCGATCATGCTGCCCCCCAGGTGCCCGGCCAGGGCCAGGCGGGCCAGGACCAGTGCGAGGACCTCCTGGTCCACACGCAGGGTCCAGTCCTCCCCCTCTTCGGGGGACAGCCCGGCCGGATCGACCGCGGGCGGTTCGATCCGGGGCAGATCGGGTTGCAGCCCGATGAAGATCGTGGGCTGGCCGCCGGGAAAGGTGCGTACCACCGCCCCCGAGAGGGCGAGCAGATCCGGCTGGGGGCCGAGTCGCTCGATGCGGGTGAGCTCCTCCGCCTCCGGGGGCCGTTGCCGCAGGTGGTCCCTCAGGGCCGTCTGGGCAGCCCCGGAGACCAGGGCGCCGGTGCCCGGCGGGAAGGCGGGGAGCTGGATCGAGACCTGGGCGGCGTCCGGGTGGCTGACCACGGCCACCAGGGAGAGCCCGCCCTCGTCCAGCACCCTTGCCCCCAGCTCCAGGGGCAGGCGGGCGGCCACCCGCACCGTCTGCTCCACGGCCAGGGGGCCGGCCTCCGCCGTGAGGATGCCGGGGATGGCCGCCAGCAGGTCGATGGACGCCGGCCCCCGACCCGGGGCCTCGCGCAGCTCCACGGCCAGGGCCTCCCAGTCGGGCACGAAGACCACCGACGCCATCCCGGGGATCGGTCCGTCGGACAGCAGGATGGACTCGAGCTCCTGCTCGTCGACGGTGCGGAGGATCTCCCGGCGCACCAGCTCGGTCGCGGCGTCCACGGTGAGCGCCGCACCGGCGCCGAAACGGTCGTTGTCCGGCGTGTCGACGGGCGCGGCGTACAGGGTCTCGATCCGCCGGTCCAGCGCGCCCTGGAGCTTGCGGACCGCGCACCCGGGGGCCAGCAGGGGGACCAGGATCACCAGCGCGATCGCGCGGGCTTGCCAGCCCCTATACTGGTCGCGCATGCGCCTGTCCCTCCTCGACCTGAGCATCGTGCTGGCCTACCTCGCCTTCGCGCTGATCGTAGGACTCCTCTCCCTGCGGAGGGCTTCCCGATCCACCGAGGCGTTCTTCGCGGCGGGCCGCTCCCTGCCGGGCTGGCTGCTGGGCGTATCGATGGTCGCCACCACCTTCGCCGTGGACACCCCGCTCGTCGTGACCGGCATCGTCGCAGGAGACGGGATCGTCGGCAACTGGTTCTGGTGGTCCACGGCCATCGGTCACGTGGGCGCCATCGTGCTCTTCGGGCGGCTGTGGCGGAGGGCCGAGGTGCTCACCGACGCGGAGCTCGTACAGCTGCGCTACGGGGGTACCCCCGCCAAGGTGCTGCGGTCCGTGCAGGCCTGCTTCTACGCGGTGGGAGTCAACACCATCGTCCTGGGGTGGGGGCTGGCGGCCATGCAGAAGGTCTCGGCCCAGGTGCTGCCCTGGCCCCCCGAGTGGGTCGTGGTCGGCCTGGTGCTCTTCGCCCTGCTCTACGCCTCGCTGGGGGGCATGCGCGCGGTCGTCCTCACCGACCTGGCCCAGTTCGGCTTCGCCATGACCGGATCGGTGGCCCTGGCATGGCTGGCCGTTCGCGAGGTGGGCGGCCTGGGGGAGCTGGTGGAGCGGGTGCGAGCGATTCCCGGCGGGGAGGACACGCTGCGTCTGGTCCCGGGGGCAGGCTCGGGGTCACTGGTGGTGACCGTGTTCGCCACCTACGTCCTGGTGCAGTGGTGGGCGCGGATGGCGGCGGACGGCGGAGGCTACCTGGCCCAGCGGATGTTCGCCGCCCGGACCGACCGCGAGGCGGCCACCGCGGCGGGCTGGTTCGTCTGGCTCCACTACGTGGTCCGTCCCTGGCCCTGGATCCTGGTCGGGCTGGCCGCGCTGGCCCTGTTCCCCCCCGGCTCCGCGTCCGAACTCGCTCACCTCCCCCTGCTCGACGACGGCGAGGTGGATCGGGAGGCCGCGTACCCGTTGCTGCTGGTGCAGCTCATGCCCGTGGGGCTGCTGGGCGTGGCCGTGGCGGCGCTGCTGGCCGCCTTCATGTCCACGGTGGACACCCACATCCACTGGGGGACCTCCTACCTGGTCAACGATCTGTACGGCGGCTTGATCCGCCCCAAGGCCAGCCGCCGCGAGCTGATGATCGCCTCGTGGATCAGCATGGTGGGCATGGCCCTGCTGGCCCTGGCGGTGGGTCGCTTCATCGACCGGGTGGAGGACGCCTGGAAGTTCCTGGCCGCCGCCGGGGCGGGGATGGGGATGCCGGCGCTGCTGCGGTGGATCTGGTGGCGGATGACCGCCTGGGCCGAGCTGCTGGGGATGCTGGTCGGCGCCACCGCCGCGGTGATCACCTACACCGCCGCCCCCGACCTGATCCACGCCCACCGGGTGTGGATCACGGCCGGGGCGAGCGTGACCGCGTCGGCCTTGGCCGTCGTCCTCGGGCCGGCCACGGACGTCGAGGTGCTCCGCAGCTTCGTCCGGCGAGTGCGCCCCCCTGGGTACTGGGGACCGGCCACAGGTCCCGGTGACGGGGGGCTCCCCATCCTGCTGGGGGCCTGGCTGGCGGGCGTCGTGGCCGTGTTCGCGGCCCTGATCGGCCTGGGCAAGCTCCTCCTGGGGCCGTGGGAGCACGGCTTGGTGCTGGGTGCGCTGGCGCTGACCGCGTGGGGGGTCAGCCGGGCGCTCGTCCGGATGCACGACCGCCGGACCGAGTCCTGACCTTCGGAAACCGGGATCCACCCCGGATATCCCCCGCGACCCGACCGGACGCGACAACTCCTTGGACGAACGCGACACAACGGTCTTCGACCGTGGGACATCGACCCGGTCACCGCTAGGCTGGGTCCATGGAATCCACGCAATCGAGGAGGTCGTTCATGTCCGTTTTCCACCGCATCCGGAGACCCCTGGAGATCGTCGCCGCCTGCTTGTTGGCCCAGGCACTCATGGGCTCGAGCTGCGGCCTCGAGGACTACGAGGACGCCGTTTGGCAGCTCGCCGACTCCTTCGAGCCCGTGAACTTCGTGGACTACAGCCAGGAGGGCGAGATCTACCTGCTCGACAATCACTGCCAGGTCTGGGACGACAGCGCGCCGGAGCCGCCGCCCGTGCCACCGAACTGCCCCTTCGGTGACGACGACACCGTCATCCACGGGGCCGTCGAGGGCTGTCCGTCGACGTACATCCCCCCCGGGGAGGATCCGGGGTCGTTCGCCGACCCGTTCTGCGGGGTCCGCAGGATCGACGACATGGCCGAGGCGCAGCGGCTGCTGCGGCTCCACCGCTGGATCGACGTGAATCCCTCGTTCACCAGCCTCGGGACGGCCCAGGTCGTGGCCCTGAGCAAGCTGGTGAATCGCTTCGGGTTCCACGAGGCGGGCGAGCCCGTCCGCGGGCTGCTGCTGGTGTACCTGCCCATGGGTCCCGAGGCGGTGGTCGATTGGGAGGGCCCCAACCCCGACAAGGAACGCTACGACGAGGTCCTGCGCACCATGTGCGGCAAGTACCCGGTGGACCATCCGGACTTCCAGTCCGTGCTGGACACCCTCATCGACGGGGCCACCGTGGGCACGACCTTCGACGACAGCATCGTGGTGAGCTCCAACAGCTACTCGTCGCACCAGGTCCTGGAGGTGATCCGGGACAAGCCCAACGTGTTCAGGTACGACATCGCACCCACCTTCGGGGCGTTCGTGTACGACGGCTGGGACACCTACGGGGATCGGTGTCTGTTGTCGGCCTGCGCCAGCGGCACCGACTGGCACGGGTACACCGAGCGAGCCAGCTGCAACCCCAACCCCCACGTCCACGACTGGCTGACCAACCTGGAGCACTCCACGGTGACCCAGTGCATGCTGGTGTCGCGGGGCGACTGTCTGAGTCAGTACTACTTCGGCGCGGCGCTGGCGTTCACCGACGGGGACGTCGCCATGGACCTCACCGCGTCCAGCACCTGCGGGATCCCCAACAACCCCGAGCACTCGGCCATCTTCTCGGTGGACGAGGACGCGGACCCCTGGGATGCGGCGGTCTGGGACGATCCCAACGAGGACCTGGACCTGCTGCTGGACCTGGAGACCCAGACCACCTCCCTCGGTCCCGGGGGCACGTCCAAGCTGTGGTACAGCAACGAACCCTTCAAGAAGCGCATGTACGACCACTCGATGCAGTGGTTCTACTGGTCCCCCGAATCCACCTACAACGCCATCTGGCGCAACCTGGACGAGCGTCCGGGGGCCACGAAGATCCAGCTGGTGCGGGCGTCGGGGGCGGGGCCGGAGGGCTGCAGTGATTCGGACAACACCCGCCGCTCCTGCGCTTCGTCGGAGCTGCACAAGACCGCGGATGCGGACCACTTCGAGTTCTACGACATCGGTGTTCCGGACGGCTTCTCGGGGTCCGGACCCTACAATTTCATGTGGGACGAGTTCGAGGCCTGCCCCGGCCTGTGGGACGCCATGGACTGCCCCGAGTGCAGGGTGGCCGGCGCCATCGCCCAGGGCAGCCACGGCGCCGACGACATGGAGCTGTCGTACTACCGGGGCACCTTCGCCGACGATCTCGTGCTGCCCCGCAACGGGCTGCGCGACCGGGACGTGATCTACGTCCCCCCGGAGGGCTGGGCCGAGCTCTCCGACGCCGGTCTGCGCGCCGAGGCCGAGCGACTCCGGATCGAGCTCGACGGCCCCCTGACCCCGGACTACACCGAGCAGTTCCACGTCTCCCGGTCGGCGGGGGACATCGCGCTGCGGGCGGACGTGTTCCCGCCGGACGACGAGGAGCACGACGACATCGTCACGCGGGCGTACGTCACCGAGGATGGCGCGGTCCACGAGGTGTTCGACCACGAAGGTCCGACCGCGGAGGAGCGGATCAGCCTGACCTACTACCACCGGTGGGTGCTCGGGGATCTGACCGAGCCGACCGGCCGCTACGCCGACCTTGCGGGCGCCTGGTTCACGATCGGCGGCGGCTTCACCTCCCGGGATCCCCAGGTGGAGGGGGACCACGAGGGCGAGACGGCGGACCGGCGCGTGCTCGTCATGAAGATCGACCAGGACCAGATGGGCCGGACCTACCCCGACCCGGTGCCCGACGTCGCCGACATCGACATCCCGGCCAACGTCTGGAGCACCGACCTGGTCAGCTTCCCCATCACCACGTTTACGGTGGGTGCGGATCCGGCGTCCGTCTCGGTGGCTCCCATCGCCGCGATCACCGGGGAGATGGATCCCCTGGCCGCGGACTTCGTCGGCCTGGCGTACGAGGCCGCCCACGGCGACGCCCACACCTTCGAGGCCGAGTGGGACGTGCTGGAGACCTGGTGCAAGGTCGTGCCCTGGGATGGGGGCATGTGCGAGGGCGGGGATCCCGGTCTGCTACCCCCCGAGTCCATCGACGTGACCCTGCGCGTCCGCGCCTTCAACGACGACGGCAATCCCTTCTTCGTCGATCGGGAGGTGACGGTGATGCGCACCGAGCTTCCCGGCGACGGCGCCCTGGGGGACACCACCGGGTACACCTGCGACGGTCACTGCGGCGCCATCCCGGCCCCCAGCGGCTGCTACTGCGACGAGCTGTGCGCCACCTACGGGGACTGCTGCCCGGACAAGGCCGATCTGTGCCTGGGCGCGTTCGGGTGCTGGGACCGGCCGTGGTGTTCGTGAGCTTCGTGCGACGTGGGGGCGCGGGGCAGTGAGAGATCGGGCCGAGGTCGCCCTCGACGCTACCCGTCCAGGGCCTGTTCGGCGGCTTCGCAGAAGTCGTGGTCCTGGACGTCCACCTGGATCACGTCCGGCAGGAAGGTGTCGATCAGCCACAGCAGCTGTCCGCAGTCCTCGTCCCAGCCGGCGCAGACCTCGGCCACGACCTCGGTGATGTGGTCCTTGTCGATGGGGACGGTCGCCCGGAGGTCGTTCGCCGTGAAGCAGGCCTCCCGGTCGCCACAACCGCCGCTGTACACGACCTCCATCGTGCCGTCGTACATCACGTCGAAGACCTCGATCTCGGTGGGCAGGAACCGATCGATCCCGGTGTCCACGAAGTGGTCCAGGTCGAGGGTGACGTGGTCCAGTTCCAGCGTCGACTCCGAGACCACCGTCCCGGAGCTGGCGCGGAGGCAGCCGTCCAGCGGCAGGGTCCAGGTCAGGGGATCCTCACCGGCGGTCTGGGCGCTCGCGCCGCCCACCACGAAGGCGTTGTGGGCGAAGTGCACCTCGTCCTCGTCCGCCTCGTCGTCATCCGCGCCCGAGTACACGTCGGTGGACCCGGTGGCGACCAGCGTCGCCGCGCCGCCGGAGCGGTCGATGACCAGGGTCCCGGCCAAGCCCATCTCGGCCCGCTTCGCCGCGGCGGCGCTGTACACGCCCAGCGGCGCCAGGGCGCCGGTGTAGACCGACAGCTCCAGCGGATGCAGGCCCAGCCGGTCCATCTCCACCGTGCCGTCCACGTCGTTGCCGTGGAAGGCGAAGGTCTCGTCGTCGAAGGCCAGGCTGGCGTGGCCGTCCCCGTCCCAGGTCAGGGTGGCGAGACCGGTGATGCCGTCCTCCGCGCAGCCCGCGAAGTCGATCTCCAGGGTGCCGGTGTCGACCCGATCCGCCTCCCAGCAGGGGCGGTCGAAGGAGGCGGTGTAGAGGTCGGGGGCCTCTCCCAGCGCCGTCATCGCCTGCTCCTCGGACATCACCATCACCAGGGAGTCCGCGACGGCCATGACCGCCACCGTGGTCGTCGCATCCGCCGCCGCCCCGACCTCCATCGCCGCCCCCTCGCTGCGGACCACCGGATCCTCCGCCGAGGGTTCTTCCTCGTTGGGCTTCTCGCAATCCGGGTCGCAGCCGAAAAGCGCCAGGACGCCGCCCAGGGAGACCATCGCAGCCATCGTTCGCATCGCACGGAAACTCGTCATCGTCTCGATCCCTTCTCCGGGAGGCCACCGCGCCGGGAGTCCGGGGCACCATCGCCCCGCCCGACCTCGACCTCCGCTCGATGGCAAGGGGAAGTAGCAGGGGGTGTGCCAGGGGGTGGGATCGAGGGATGTCGAGTCAGGGTTGCGTACTCGTGCCTGGCTGTCGTTGTCGCGGTGACAACGGGGTGGAGCGGGTGATTGTCAGCGGTGCAACAGGACCGAGAGGGAAGGCCGCCGCTCCAAGCAACTCGTACACCCGATCCCAGATCCCCGGAATCCACCCCGGAACGTCGGGGCCGACACCGCAACGTCCCGAAGAGCCCCCCAAGACCGACTCTCGGCCGCTGCCACTTGCCGCCCCCCAAACCGCCCCCCTGACCCCGGAGCTTCTACCGAAGGCCCCGACTGACCAATCTCGAACTCGCACTCAAGGCCGCCTTCGACGCTACTCGTACAGCGGATCCCAAACCCCCGGAATCCACCCCCGGAACGTCGGGACCGACGAGGAGGCGCCCCGAAGCGCCCAAAAAGACGGTCACTCGGCCGCTGCCACTCGCCGCCCCGAAGCGCCCCACGCCCCGGTGCTACTACAGGGCCCCGACTGACCGGTCTCGGGCTCGGACTCGGTCTCGAACTCGGACTCGGACTCGGACTCAGGCTCGGTCTCGGACTCGGCCCCAGGCGCTACCTATCCACCCCGTACCACCAGGTGGTCTCGTACAGACTCGGAAAGTAGTTCAACCGGTAGAACCGCGGCATGTCGGGGCAGTGGTAGCGCCAGATCTCCTGGCCGTCGGGGTAGGTGATCTCGGCGATCCAGGGGTCGCCGAGGCCCTCGTCGAACATCAGCGACTCGCTGCCGGGGAGCATGTCGGCGTCGCCGAGTTGCTTGGAGTAGAAGTGCTCCGGTGCGTCGGAGTCCTCGCTGCCGTATTCGAAGTGCACCGTGGCCAGGCGGGTGGCCTCGTCGATCTCCAGCTCCACGATCCGGCTGTGCTGGTTCGACGAATCGGGGTTGCCGTCCTCGTCGGGGCGGGTCACGCCGTTGTCGTAGATCAGGAATCGGGTCCGGCTCCCGTCCCGGGCCTGCCACTCGGGGGCGTGCTGCTGGAAGAACCAGCGGCGCGGATCCAGGGGCTGGGGGTCGTCGGCGTCCAGGTCGTCCACCAGCTCGAAGTCCCCGCCGTAGCCCAGGCGCCACAGGACCTCGTCGGTCTCCACGTCGATCTTGATCACCCAGTCCTGGGCCCGCAGGCTCATCCAGAAGTACTCTCCGCCGTCGTCGACACCGTGGAGCAGGGCGTTGCCGTGGTTCCAGTAGCGGACGCCCCCCTCGTCGTGGATGCCGTAGCGGTCGTAGTCGATCATCGACGGATCGATGGGCGTGTCGTCCCCCATCTCCCCGTGGATGTGCCAGTCCCACAGCACCTCCTCGGTGCGCGGATCGAACACCATCAGCCCCGTGCCGCCCCGCTCCTCGCCGTCCACCACGTCCACGGTGGCGGTTGTGAAGGCCACGGCGCCGGTCCAGGGCCCCTCCACGATCTCGAACACCTCGTGCATGTCGACCCAGTCGTGGAAGAAACGGGTCTTGTCCTCGAACCACAGGTCGATGTACTCGCCGGTCAACTCGCCGTAGCGGTCGAAGAACGCCACGAAGGAGTCGCTGTCCCCCACCGCGGCGAAGCTGCCGTCGGACAGGGCGCTCACCTGCTGCATCCGCTCGCCGTCCGGGTGCCGCAGCCACCACACCGGAATCCCCTCCCGGTCCACGCAGACGTAGATCGGCGTCTCGTCGTCCAGCCGGTGGTTGCTGCAGACCACCTCCTCGGCACCGAACTCGACCGCGGGATCCGCCGTGACGTTGCACACCGGCCAGCCGTCGGGCAGAGACTGGGTCTGGAAGGTCTGGATCGTCGAGGTCCAGCTCTCGTGCTCATCCGCCGCCACCGCCCGGATGGAGTACTGGCTGTCCGCGTGCAGTCCCAGCACCAGGAAGTCCGTGGGCTCGTTGGCCCGCAGCGTCTGGACGGGGGTGCTGCGGTCGAAGACCTCGCCGGTCCCGTACTCCACCCGCACCTCGACCTCGCAGTCCACGGTGACGCGGGCCACCGCCGAGAACGGATTGGTGGGGTTCTCCAGCACCCGGATGTTCCCCTCCAGGGCGCAGTTGTCCACGAAAGGTCCCTCCCCCGTGCTGCAGGACAGGGCGGTGAAGAGGGCCGCGAGGAGCCATAGCAACGGTCGACGTCTCATCGGTCGGGCATAGTAGCAGCACTCCCGGCTCGTGCCACGGGCACGATCGCTCCCCCGGGCGCCCAAGCATCGCTTGGCGGTCCCGCGGTTTTGCCCTACCATGCGCCTTTCCCGAGCCGGGAGAGGAGTCCCTCGATGCGCATGTCTCGAGCCTTCCTGTACACCTTGCGTGAGGCGCCCGCGGACGCCGAGGTCGCCAGCCACGTGCTGCTGGCGCGCGCGGGATTCATCCACAAGCTGTCCGCCGGGCTGTACGACTACACGCCCGCCATGTGGCGCGTGCTGCGCAAGGTCACGCGCATCGTCCGCGAGGAGATGGACCGGGCGGGCGCCCAGGAGCTGATGCTGCCCATCGTCCAGCCCCGGGAGATCTGGGACCAGAGCGGCCGCTGGGACCGCTACGTGACCGACGGCATCCTCTTCCACTTCGAGGACCGCAAGGACTCGGAGATCTGCCTCGGACCGACCCACGAGGAGGTCATCACCGACCTGGTGGGTTCCAAGGTCACGACCTACCGCCAGCTGCCGCTGAACCTGTACCAGATCCAGACCAAGATGCGGGACGAGATCCGGCCGCGCTTCGGCCTGATGCGCGCCCGCGAGTTCATCATGAAGGACGCCTACTCCTTCGACGTGGACGCCGCGGGCCAGGACGCGAGCTACGAGGCCATGGACCGGGCCTACCACGCCATCTTCCGCCGCTGCGGGCTGAAGTTCATGGCGGTGGAGGCCGACCCCGGCGCCATCGGTGGCAGCGGTAGCCAGGAGTTCATGGTCATCGCCGACACCGGCGAGGACGCGATCCTCTACTGCGACGGCTGCGCGTACGCCGCCAACGTCGAGAAGGCCGCCAGCGTACCCGCCGAGGGCGTGCCCAACGGCGATCCCCGGCCGCTGCGGCGGGAGGACACGCCGGATGTGCGGTCGGTGGAACAGCTGCACGCGTTCTTCCCCGACGTGCTGCCGAACCAGATGGTCAAGACCGTGCTGTACAAGGCCGAGTACGCGGACCGGGACGAGATCGTGGCCGTGCTGATGCGGGGCGACCTGCCCATCAACGAGGTCAAGCTGGCCAATACCCTGGACTGCCTGACGATCGGCCTGGCCGACGACGACACGGTCAAGCGCGTCACCGGCGCCGAGGTGGGCTTCGCCGGCCCCATCGGGCTGTCGGACGAGGTCCGGGTGCTCGGCGATTCGACGATCCGCGGGATGACGAACTTCCTCTGCGGCGCCAACACCACGGACGTGCACTGCCTGGACGTGAACTTCGACCGGGACCTGCCCGCGCCGGAGTTCGTCGACCTCCGGGAGTCCCAGGCCGGCGAGGCCTGCCCCCGCTGCGGCGCGGCGCTCGAGGCGGCCCGGGGTATCGAGGTGGGCCACATCTTCAAGCTGGGCACCAAGTACAGCGCGGCCATGGACGCCACGTTCACCGCCGAGAGCGGCGGGCAGGAACCCTTCGTGATGGGTTGCTACGGCATCGGCGTGAGCCGCATCGCGGCCTCGGCCGTGGAGCAGCGCCACGACGACAACGGGATCGTCTGGCCGATGCCCATCGCGCCGTGGCAGGTCCACCTGCTGCAGCTCAACATCAAGGACCAGGCCCAGACCGAGGTGGCGACCCGGCTCTACGACGAGCTGACCGCCGCTGGAGTCGAGGTCCTGTTCGACGATCGCAAGGGTTCGGCGGGCATCAAGTTCAAGGACGCCGACCTGGTCGGGCTGCCCCTGCGGGTCGTGGCCGGACGGACTGCCAAGGACGGCAAGGTCGAGTTCAGCGAGCGCGCCGGCGGAGACCGCGAGCTGGTCGCGGTCGAGGACGTCGTCGGGCTGATCCAGGGAAAGATCGCGGAGGCGCTCGGAGCGCTGTCGAGCAGCTAGCCGATCCAGGAGACCAGGTACAGCAGGAGCAGCAGCGCCAGCACCACGATCGTGCCCAGGGCGAAGATGGTGACGAGGGCGCGGCCGCGGTTCTCCGCCCGGGTGGGCTCGACGAGCACGAAGCGCAGGTCGCGATCCGCGGCCGCGTCCGTCGAGACACCGGCGGAATCACCGCCGTCGGGGGGGGCCGTCTGCCGGCCCAGTCGGGCGAGCAGGCGATCCTCGGACGCACCTCCGAGCTCCTCGAACCGGATCCCCAACCGCGGCCGAATACCCCCGGCCACGTGGGCGACCCGACCCGGAAGCCGAAGCGAGTCCTCCCCGTCGAGATCCCCGGGGATCTCCACCTCCACCCGCTTGCCGGCGGCCAGGTCCAGGCGCACCGCGAGGACGGGGTCCGCGAATCCCGCGCCACCGGAGCTCAGGTCCCGCAGGGTGCCGGGGTGTCGCACGCCGTCCACCACCAGGTAGACGCCCACCGGCAGCGGCTTGCGGGTCGTGTCCCTGCGTTCGTTCCCGGTCATCGTGGCCCCTGTTGCCGTGCGCCCCCGGGGGGCGCGCCCCCCGCGGGCAGGGTAGCCCGGTCGCGCGGCCGCTCCCGGGGGCTGGCTCAGGGCACCAAGAAGAGTTCGGCGAGGTCGATCTCCAGGAAGGGAGGCTGCTCGGAGGCGGGGAGCCAGGAGTCGCCCGCCCCGCTCTCGAAGGAGACCCGGACGACCAGGTTGGTGGCGTCGTAGACCACGTCGTAGACGTTGCTGTCCATGGCCGCGACCCGGGAGATGGCCTCGGCCTCGTCCAGGCCGATGAGGACCGGGGTGCCGCCGTTGTCGGGGATCACCACCTCGTCCTCCCACACGAACTCGCCGCCGCCGGCGTAGGCCAGGGTCATGTCCCGCATGGGCAGGTAGCGCCCCCGGTAGCTCCCGCTGTCGATCATCAGGCCGTCGCCCCCGTCGGCTGGACCGTTCGCCGCGGTCTGGTGGGTCCGGACACCGTAGTTCATGGCCTCGTCCCCCCGGTAGAGGGCGCAGTCCAGGGGGTAGCCCGTCTGGATCGGGATGCCGTCCACGGGATCGGGGAGGTAGTTTCCGTGGGCGTCGGTGAGCAGGTTCCCGGCGCCGTCGTGGGCGAACAGGCGCGGCTGCCCCTGGCTGTCGATCTCGACGGCGTCCCCTTCGGCGGGGACCCACTCCGGGTGGTCGTCGGGGGTCCAGACGTAGTCCACGTCCCCCTCGTAGGTGAACCGGACCAGGCTCTCCTCGACCGAGCAGTCCGACCGGTGGTGGAACACCCCGATCTCCAGGCCGTTGGTCTCCAGGATCGCCGCCTCGGCCCCCACACCGCCCCCCCGGGGGTCGCCCCAGGCCAGCAGCGCGTTGTAGCCGATGGTGGGGGCGCGGACGATGCCGTCGTCCATCTCGTTGCTCATGAAGGGCAGCGCGGTCTCGATGTCGACCGCGGTCTGCAGCACCTCCCGGGCCTTGAGGATCTGGGGCTCGGTGGCTGCCCGCTCGAAGGGACTGGACGCGCCCACGGCGCTCACCGCCAGCCCTTCGCGGCTGATGCCTGCCAGGACGCCCAGGTTGGCCCCGACCCAGGACACCGAGGCGTGGGCCACGCCATCGTCGGGCACGAAGGCCACGATCGAGGCGAAGTCGTTCAACCCCGAGTCGGTGGTGAAGTCCATGTTGCGGGTGGCGTAGAGCCCCCCGTCCACCGTCCGGTGGCTCCACCCGGCGAAGTAGGAGCAGTTGAGGAAGGGGCCACGCGGCCCCACGCCGTCGCCCTGGCCCTGCAGCGCAGCGATGGCCTCCATCAGTGGCCCAAGCTCGTCGCTGGACGTGCCGCCGGTGGCCGGGTCCACGCCGTAATAGGCCAGCAGGTCGTCGGTGTACCCGTCCTGGAGGAAGGAGACGAAGCCCGCGATGTCGTCGAAGTCCAGGGCCGACGACATGGCCATGTCGATCAGCGTCACGATCCGGAGGGGGATCTTGGCCAGGTCCTCGTCGCCCGAGCCGTACTCCACCCCGGCGTCCGCCATCCCGTCGGCCAGCCCCTCGAACTCCTCGGCGAAGGTCGGGGGTACGTGGGGTGAGAAGTGGCTCCAGGCCAGATCCAGGACGTTACCGAGGATGAAGTCGGCGTCCTCTGCGTTGGCGGCCCCCATCTCCTGGCCCAGAACGTCCATGTAGAGCCACCACATGTCCATCATCGTCGGGCCCATCATCCGGCCGTACTGGTACCCCATCTCGTAGTGGGTTCCCTCGACCCGGACGACCCACAGGGGTTTGCCCCACGGCCCGTCCATCTGGGCCACGACCCCCGCGCCCTCGGTGTCGACGATGGTCCCGAGCGTCCACTGGTCCACCACGTCGTCGTCGTCGCCGGTGGCGTCGTCGTCGTCGGCGGCGCTGTCGTCGTCGTCGTCCGTGGGGCACCCGAGCGCCAGCAGTGCGCCCGCCAGCCCCAGGCACAGGAGGAGAAACCACGTTCCGAGGTGAGCCATCCGAGCACTTCGCATCCAAACCTCCCGTACACGACGCACTTTTCTCGACGTGCAGCGAGTATTAACTGGATCGGTGAGGATTTCGATGGGAAATCCACCGGGCCCCGGCGTCGCTCTCGGGCAGCCCGCGGCTTGACACAGCCCCCCCCGTGCCAACATTGCGTGCACGGAGGCCGGAGAGAAATCTATGTGGGATTACACACCCAAGGTCATGGATCACTTCCTCAACCCGCGCAACGTCGGCGAGATCCCCGACGCCGATGCCGTCGGTGAGGTGGGCAACATCACCTGCGGCGACGCGATGAAGCTCTTCCTGAAGATCGACGGGGACAGCGAGGAGATCACCGACGCCAAGTTCCAGACGTTCGGTTGCGCCAGCGCCATCGCGTCCGCGTCGGCGCTCACCGAGCTCGTGGTCGGCAAGACCCTCGACCAGGCGATGCAGCTGAGCAACCAGGACCTGGCCAGCTTCCTCGGCGAGCTGCCCGAGGAGAAGATGCACTGCTCGGTGATGGGCAAGGAGGCGCTGGAGGCGGCGGCCGCCAACTACCGCGGCGAGGAGTACGAGGCGGACGACCACGCCCACGACGACACCGAGATCGTCTGCACCTGCTTCGGCGTCACCCGGGGCAAGATCGAGGCGGTGGTCCGGGAGAACAACCTGTCGACCCTCGAGCAGGTCACCCACTACACCAAGGCCGGCGGCGGCTGCGAGGGGTGCCACGAGAACATCCGCGACATCCTCGACGAGATCCGCAAGGCCATCGCCCGCGAGGCGACCCTGCGCACCGCCCAGGAGCCCGAGCCCGCGGAGCGCCGGCCGATGACCAACCTGCAGCGGATCCAGATGATCCAGCAGGCCATCGAGCGCGAGGTGCGGCCCGCGCTGCAAAAGGACGGCGGAGACATCGACCTGGTGGATGTGGACGGGACCAAGGTCTACGTGGCCCTGAGGGGCGCGTGCCACGGCTGTCGGGCCGCGGGCTTCACCCTCAAGTCCCTGGTGGAGACCAAGATCCGTGACTTCATCGGCGAGGAGGTCGATGTGCTGGAGGTGCAGGCGTGATCACCGACGTCGTCTACATGGACAACAACGCGACCACCCGGGTCGCGCCCGAGGTGGTCGAGGCCATGGTCCCCTACCTGCGGGACTACTACGGCAACCCCTCGAGCATGTACACCTTCGGCGGCCAGGTGGGCGGTGCCGTGGTCAAGGCCCGGGAGCAGGTGGCGGGGCTGATCGGCGCCTCTCCCGACGAGATCCTCTTCACCAGCTGCGGCACCGAGAGCGACAACACGGCCATCCGCTCCGCCCTGCGGGTCCGCCCGGGCAAGCGCCACGTGGTGACCACCCGGGTCGAGCACCCCGCCGTGCTCAGCCTGTGCAAGAACCTGGAGAAGGAGGGCTACGTCGTCACCTACCTGTCGGTGGACAGCCGAGGCTGGATCGACCTGGACGAGCTGCGCCACGCCATCCGCGAGGACACGGCCATCGTCTCGATCATGTACGCCAACAACGAGACCGGCACCATCTTCCCGGTGGAGGAGGCGGGGGCGATCGTCAAGGAGCGAGGGGTCCTGTTCCACGTGGACGCAGTCCAGGCCACCGGCAAGGTGTCCCTGGACATGGCGCGCTCCAATATCGACCTGATGGCCATGTCGGGCCACAAGATCCACGCACCCAAGGGGGTCGGCGCCCTCTACGTGCGCCGCGGCACCCCCTTCAGGGCCTTCCTCATCGGCGGGCACCAGGAGAAGAGCCGGCGGGGGGGCACCGAGAACGTCTCGTCCATCGTCGGGCTCGGGGCGGCGGCAGAGCTGGCCAGGAACAACATCGACCACGAGAACACCGAGGTCCGGCGCCTGCGGGACAAGCTCGAACAGGGGCTGATGAGCAGCGCCCCGGACGCCCGCCTCAACGGCCACCCGCTCCACCGGCTCCCCAACACGGCGAACGTGAGCTTCGAATACGTGGAGGGCGAGGCCATCTTGCTGATGCTCAATCAGTTCAAGATCTGCGCCTCGTCGGGATCGGCCTGCACCAGCGGCTCCCTGGAGCCGTCCCACGTCCTGCGGGCTATGGGTGTGCCGTACACGGCGGCCCACGGTTCGGTCCGGTTCAGCCTCAGTCGGTACAACACCGAAGACGAGGTGGACTACATCCTCGAGAAGCTGCCCCCGGTGATCCACCGGCTGCGCGAGATCAGCCCCTTCGGCCGCGACGGCGGCTCCTCGGGACCCCAGGGCACGCGCCCGGACTACGACTGATCCCACCGGCCGACCGCCCCTCCTACGCGGACTCGTCGTTCCCGACTACAATGCGCCTTTCCCCATCCGGAGGTCGCACCATGTCCTACGAAGCCGAACGTCGCGTCGCCGTGGAAGCGGTGGTCGCCGCCAGCTCCATCTGTCGCTCCGTACAGGCCGCGCTCGTGACCGCGGACTCCCTGGCCAAGAAGGACCGCTCGCCGGTGACCGTGGCCGATTTTGGTGCCCAGGCGGTGGTGGCCACGGCCCTGCAGCGCGCCTTCCCCGCGGATCCGTTGGTCGGCGAGGAGGATGCAGCGGCCCTGCGCCAGCCCGACGGCGCCCCGATGCGCGACCGGGTGGTGCAGCACGTCCACACCGTGATGCCGGATCTGGACGCCGCCGCCGTCCTGGATGCCATCGACCGGGGCACCGACGAGGGCGGACCCTCCGGCCGGCACTGGGTTCTCGACCCCATCGACGGCACCAAGGGGTTCCTCCGGGGCGACCAGTACGCCGTGGCCCTGGGCCTGTTGGTGGACGGCGAGGTGGTGCTCGGCGTTCTCGGGTGTCCCAACCTCCCCCACGATCTCGCGGACCCCGACGGACCCCGGGGCTGCGTGTTCGCCGCCGTTGCCGGCGAGGGCGCCTTCGTCCGCGGTCTCGAGGACCCCGCCGAGACCCGGATCGCCGTCTCGGACCTGACCGACGCCCGGATGGCCTCCTTCGTCGAATCGGTGGAGTCGGGCCACTCCTCCCACGGCGACGCCGCGGAGATCGCCCGCCTCCTGGGGGTGGAGGCCCCTCCCGTGCGCATCGACAGCCAGTGCAAGTACGCGGCCGTGGCCCGCGGGGACGCGGCGATCTACCTGCGGCTGCCCACCCGCAAGGACTACCAGGAGAAGATCTGGGACCACGCCGGGGGCTGGTGCGTGGTCACCGAGGCCGGTGGACGGGTGACCGACGCCTGGGGCCGCGACCTGGACTTCTCCCTGGGACGGACCCTGCGGGACAACAAGGGCGTCGTCGCCACCAACGGCGCGCTGCACGACCGGGTCATCGAGGCGGTCGTCGAGGTCCTGGACGGCTGATCCGGATTCAGTAGTCCTCGGGGTCCGGGTCCAAGGACGGATCCCGGGGGAACGATTCGAAGATCTCGCCGAAGTCCGCGGCGGCGGGTTCGGTGCCCGAGGCCCGGGTGTGGATCACGCACACCGCGAGCCGGCGCTCCACGAGATATCCCAGGAACCAGTTGACCAGAGCGGTGGGGTCGTCGCTGCGCAACAGGGTCCCGGTCTTGCCCAGGACCGTCTCCCCGGGGACCCGGGCGTCCACGGCGGTGCCCCCCTCCACCGCCCCTTCGAGACCGTCCATCAACAGCGCCTGGTACTCGAACAGGGCGGGTAGCGACGCGTGGACCCCTCCCCGGGGTCGTTCCCCACGCCAGGGCGTCCGGCAGCGGCCATCGCCGATCAGGCCGCCGAAGGCGACCAGCATCCCCAGCGGCGTCACCTGGAGCGAGGAGACGTTGCCGGCGGCGAGCCGGAAGGCCTCCTCCTCGGCCAGACCGTCGGGGAAGCGGCCCGCGGGCTCCGCGGGATCGAACCCCGTGGGTTCCAGCAGGCGGAAGTCCTCCACGACCTGGCGGATCCCGTCGACCCCCAGCCGATGGGCCTGGGAGTAGAAGAACACGTTGCAGCTGTGGGACAGGGCCCGGACCAGGTCCACACGGCCGTGGCCGGCCCTCAGCGAACAGGGGTAGAGGGTGCCGTCGGCGCTGTGGGATCCCCCGCACTCGATCTCGTCGTGGGGCCCGAGCCGGCCCTCGTCGAGCAGGGCGTAGGCAGTCAGCAGCTTGAAGGTCGATCCCGGCGGGTACAGGCCGCGCACCGCCACGGCCGGGTTGACCAGCGCCCGGACCTCGCCGCTCGCCGGGTCGATGGCGATGAATCCGTCGTCCGGACCCAGGACGCGGACGGCGGCCTCCTCGAGGGTGGCGGGCGGGGTCAGGGGTTCCGGCGTTGCAGGATCCGCGTCGACGGGGGTCGCCGAGGTCGCCGGGTCGCCCGCCATCTCCCCGGCCTCCACCCCGCCTTCGGGCCCGGGATCCTCGCCCGCGGTCTCCCCGCAGCAGGCGTGGAGGACCAGCATGACGCCCAACAGCGACGCGACTGCGAGAACGGTCCTCACCAGGGTCCTCCCTCCGCCCGTGCTCCGGCTCCTGGGATCGCCGCGCAGGATACCCTATGCTGGCGGGCCATGGCTGGAGGTGGTCCCATGAGTTCCCGCCCCACCGGTCCCCGCCGGAGCCTGCGCGGGCCCGCACTCGCCCTCGCCGCCTCGCTCACCATCGCGGTGGGGTCCGGCTGCACCATGCCCTGCTCCAAGGTCCAGGCCGAGGCCGACCGGCGCTACGAGGCCCTGGAGGAGGATCTGCGCCGGGATCGGGATCCGACGGGTGACGGCTACGACCTGACGTTGACGGTCCCGTCCGCCCTGGTGGACGAGTCCTTCCAGCGGATGCTGGCCGCGGGGCAGATCCCCGCCTCCCACGACATGACCCTGGACCTGGGCCTGTCCCAGCTGACGTCGGGGATGAACGTTCGCTTCCGGGCCGACCTGGAGGCCGCCAGCTTCCGCGCGGTCGACGGAGATCCGGCGTTGCTGGAGGCCCACCTGGAGCTGCGGCTGCGGGGTACGACGGACCGCGAGCTGTTCGACGTGGACGCGGCGGTGGATGGCCCCGTGGAGCTGGTGGTCAAGACCGCCAAGGGGGGCACACCCTCGCTGTACGTTCGCCTCGGGGATCTCCGGGATGCGGAGATCGAGCTGGAGGGCGAAGTCCTCGGTCAGGCCTTCGTCACCGCGCTGGAGGGGCTGCTCCCCACCGGCGGCCTCAAGGGGGTCCTGGACGCCATCGGCGTGGACGCCGGCGAGCTCACGGGCCCCCTCGAGGAGGCGACCCGGCAGGCGGTGCAGGGGCACCTGGCGACCGTGGTCCAGAAGCTGGTCCAGGACCACATCGGCGACGTGAAGGTCATGGAGCTGGGGGCACTGCAGCTGGCGGAGCTGGAGATCGTCCCCCAGACCGTGGGCCTGCGGACCGGAAACGGATGGATCGGCGTGGGCCTGCGGACCGACCTGGACACGGGCGCGGGCGCGCTGATGCTGACCCCGCCGCTGGCCCGGGGACGGAGCACGATCCAGCTCCGCACCAGCGAGGCCTTCCTCAACAAGGCGATCCAGATGGCCTATGTGGAGGGGCTGATCCCCCGGACCCTGGACGACGCCGGCGCCCCCGCCGACGAGGGCCCCTATCGGCTCGAACCCCTGGATGTGGAGCTGGGCGACGAGCCCCGGCTGGGGGTGCGGGTCTATCGCTGTGACGATCCCTGCGGATGGTCCGACGTGCGCGCCGACCTGGCCACCGACGCCAGCGGCCGGGACGAGCTGGAGATGACGCTCAGCGGATTCGAGGTGGGCGAGGCGCGGGGTGCGGGCAAGCTCGTCGATCTGGTGATCGCCCATCAGGAGCGGGTCCTGGGCGCGCCCCTGGAGTTCACCCAGATCCTGCCCCGGGTACTGCAGCCGGAGATCGCGGGCCAGCCGCTGACCCTGCGTCTGAGTCGCCTGAACATCGGCGACGGGCGCCTGGGCGCGACCCTGACCTACGAGCTGGCGGAGGCCGAGAGCGGTGGCAGGGCGAAGCCTGGCGGCCGGGCGAAGCCGGGCGGCAACTCGAAGAAGGGGACGTCGGGCAGCAAGAAGGGTTCCTCGGGAGACGGGGGCGGAACGGGCAACGCCAAGGGAGGGCGCCGCTGAGCGGTCGTCGCCGGAGGCGCTGAACTCGTGAGCGTGCCCCTGACCCGCGGTCACTGGCTCGACGCCGGCGTGATCCTGGCGCTGGCGCTGGGGCTTCGCGTGCTCTACGCGGTGGAGCTGGCCGACGATCCCTTCGGCCACGACCTGATCAGCAACGCCGAGCTCTACCACACCGAGGCGGTGAAGATCGCCGACGGGGGCAAGCTGGCCCGCGACACGGGCTTCCAGCCCCTGTTCGCCTGGGCGCTGGGGGGGACCTATGCCCTCGCCGGGCCGCGACCGGAGATCGCCCGGCTCGCGCAGTCCCTGCTCGGAGCGCTGACGGCAGCGTTGGTGACCCTGATCGGTGCCAGCCTGGCGGGGCGACGGGCGGGGCGGCTGGCCGGGCTAGGCTTCGCCCTGTTCTGGCCGGCGGTGTTCTACGGAGGGGAGCTGCTCCCGGACACCCTGGTCTGTACCGCCCTGGCCGTGGCCCTGCTGGCCTACGTCCGCGCGCTGGGGGGCGGCGGTGCCCCGGCCTGGATCGCCGGCGGGCTCGGGCTCGGCCTGGCCTGTCTGGCCAAGCCCAACGCCCTGCTGCTCACCCCCTGGCCGGCGATCGCCGCGCTCGCCTCCCCCGAGCTGGCCGCTGGACTGCGGCGACGCCGCGCGCTGCTGGGGCTGACGGCTCCGCTGGCCGCGGCCATCGCCCTGGCGTTCGGTCCCCTCCTCTTCGAGGGCGACTCCGGAGACACCACCGCCTCGTTCGCCACCAAGACCCTGTGGGACGGCAACCAGCGAGAGGCGGACGGGATCAACCCCTTCATCCAGGAGTTCGAGCGGATCGAGGACTGGGGGGTGTGGGACGACCTGGACGACACCGAGGCCATCGCAGGCGCCCTGCGCGGGGATCTGATTGACTTCGCCGTGCAGGAGCCGGGCGCGCTGGCGGGCCTGCAGCTGCGCAAGGCGCTGATCTACCTCTCCACCTGGGAGGTGGCCAACAACTACACCGTCCAGTGGCGACGCGCCCGCTCGACGGTGCTGGGGCTCCCCCTGTGGGTGGGCTTCGGCGGCCTGCTGGCGCTGGCCCTGGCGGGGCTGGCGTCGGTGGCACCCCGCTGGAGGACCCACGTGCTGCCGCTGGGCTGGGGGCTGACCTGGTCCGCGAGCTTCGTGGCGATCCTCGTGGCGGGACGCTACCGGCTACCGGCGGCCACGGTGCTCGCGGTCTACGCTGGCGTCGGCGTCGCCGCGCTCCTGCGCGCCGCGGGCGAGCGCGACCGCAGGACCATCGGCCTTCTGCTGGGCGCCCTCGTCCTGGGTGTCGTGCTGTCGACCCCGGACTACCTGGGATTGCGGCACTACGGCATCGCGTCGGTGCTGGAGATGGAGGCCCACGTCCTGGAACGGGCCGGGGACGTGGAGGGGGCCGAGGAGAGGTACCTCGCCGGCATCGACCTCGAGCGATTCGGGCCTGAGACGGAGAGCGCCTACGGGCTGTTCCTGATCCGGCACGGACGGCCCGACGAGGGGCTCGAGGCCATGCGCCGGGCCGCGGCGCGGGATCCCGACGATCCGGACCTGGCCAAGGACCTCGGTGGCGCGCTGCGGGATGGGGGACGGCCGGACGAGGCGGTGGCGATCCTGGTGGCCGCCGCCGAACGGGACCCCGGGGATGCGGGGATCGCCTACAACCTGGGACTGGCGCTGGCCGACCTGGGCCAGCTGGACCCGGCCGACGTGGCGCTGAGCCGCGCCCTCGACCTGGGTGCGGATCCAGGCACGGTCCATCTGGAGCGCGGCGTGATCCGAGCGCGTCAGGGACGCTGGGAGGCCGCGGAGGGCGATCTGGTCGCCGCCCTGGAGGCCCTGCCGGGCCACTGTGCCCCCGTGGCCAACCTGGGTCTGCTCTACGAGAAGACCGACCGGCCGACGGAGGCAGCGGAGCTGTACGCCCGCTGCCCCGAGGATCCGGCTTGTTCGCGCCGGCTCGAGCGACTCCGTGGGGACGATCGCTGATCGGGCGACCACGGCCGGTTGCCAGCCCGCCGTGGCACCCAACGTTGTTGCAGCGATCGTGTCGCCTCTCTAGGATCCGGCGCGAACGGGGAGACATTCGATGGCGATGAGCGGCGGTGGCAGCGGGCGGGGGATGTGGGGCACGAGGCTGGGGTTCATCCTCGCCGCGGCGGGCAGCGCCGTGGGCCTGGGGAACGTCTGGCGGTTCCCCTACGCGGCGGGTGAGAACGGCGGCGGGCTGTTCGTCCTGATCTACCTGATCTGCGTCGTACTCGTGGGTCTGCCGATCATGGTCGCCGAGGTGATCATGGGGCGGGCCACCAAGTCCACGCCCGTGGATGCCTTCGGCCAGCTGGCCGGCAAGTACAGCCCGTGGCGGCTGGTGGGTGTGATGGGGGTGATCGCCGGCTTCGTGATCCTCTCGTACTACGCGGTGGTCGCCGGCTGGGTGTGCCGATACTCGCTGTTCGCGATCTTCAACACCTTCGACGGCCAGAGCGAGGAGCAGATCCGCAACACCTTCGCCTCCGTCGAGGCGTCCGTGGGCGGCAACCTGCTGTGGCTGTTCGTGTTCATGGCGCTCACCCTGGGGGTCATTCTCGGTGGGGTGCAGTCCGGCATCGAGCGGGCGTCACGCATCCTGCTGCCGGTGATGTTCCTGACCCTGGTGCTCCTGGCGGGACGAGCCCTGTTGATGGACGGCGCGGGCGACGCCATGCGCTTCGTGTTCTGGCCCAGCACGGCCAACTTCAAGCCCTCGTCGGTACTCGAGGCCATGGGCCAGGCCTTCTTCAGCCTCTCGCTGGGCATGGGGGCGATGCTGACCTACGGCTCCTATCTGAGCCGCAAGGCCAACATCGCGACCTCGGCCCTGTGGATCACCCTGCTGGACACCGGCGTGGCGCTCATCGCGGCGGTGGCCATCTTCCCCATCGTGTTCACCTTCGGGTTCGAGGCCGAGGGCGGCCCCGGGCTGGTGTTCTCGACCATGCCGGTGCTCTTCGCCCAGATGACCGCCGGCTGGCCCCTGTCGATCATGTTCTTCGGCCTGCTGACCCTGGCTGCCCTCACCTCCACCATCTCCCTGCTCGAGGTGGTGACGTCCAGCGCCATCGACACCCTCAAGATGAAGCGGACCACGGCCGCGGCCATCGCGGCGGGCCTCATCTTCCTTCTCGGGATTCCCTCGGCCCTGTCCGGAAGTGACACGTTCTTCGGCGCCTTCAAGCTCCTCGACAAGAGCTTCTTCGGCCTGATGGACTACCTGGCCCTGAACTGGATGCTCCCCGTCGGCGGGCTGCTGATCGCCATCTACGTGGGCTGGTTCATGGACCGCGGACGCCGCCGGGAGGAGCTGCTCGCCGGCGCCGGGGGTGAGGACGGGCCGTGGACCACCTTCCACGGCATCTGGATCACCCTGCTGAAGTACGTGGTCCCGGTGCTGGTGCTGCTGGTGACGTTGAACTCGGTGGGGTTGATCAAGAGCGAGAAGATCAACGGGTGGTTCGGGTTCGAGGAGGAGGCCGAGGCCGAGGCCGAGGCCGAGGCCAAGACCGATGTATCACACGCCGCGGAACCGGCGGCGGCTGGCGACGAGAAGGCCGAGTAGCATCGTCAGCCCTCCCGCGGGTGCCCCGCTACCGGCGGACGAACACGCACACCCACGTTCCCCCTCGGCGGAGTCGTCGTCCCCCGTCGTGTCGTCGTCCCCTGTCGCGTCGTCGTCCCCCGTCGCGTCGTCGTCCCCGGTCGTG
>CAZITQ010000115.1:24385-29149 GCA_964542165.1 uncultured Rickettsiales bacterium | reverse complement strand
TCTGCGAGAACCTGGGCCACAACTTCGAGGTCTGGTACTGCTGCTGCGACTTCTACGATGGGGACTTCTGCGACTGCACGATGCGCCCCATGGACGACCTCTAGGCCAGCCCTTTCCGGCTGACCCCAGCCCTCGACTGACCTGAACCCCACCTGCGCAGCCCTGCGCGTGGCACCCTTGCGCCTGCCTGCGGCTTCTCGCCACACAGCCCGCGGTGAGATAGACAGGCTAACGGTCGAGTGTCAGGAGCACGAAGTGCTCGCGGTTGCCCTTCTTGGCGCCGCTGATGCGGGCGTCCACCCGCCCACGTAGACCCAGGCCGAGCTCCCCCGCCGCGGCGATCACCTCCTCGATGGCCTCCGCTCGCGCGGAGGGATCCCGCACCACGCCCCCCTTGCCGACCCGGTCCCGGCCGGCCTCGAACTGGGGCTTGATCATGGCCAGGATCCGCCCTTCGTCCCCGAGCATCGGCAACACCGCGGGTAAGACCAGACGCAGGGAGATGAAGCTGACGTCGATGGTCACCAGGGCGAAGGGGGCGCCGGCGGCGCCGGGATCGAGCTGACGGATGTCGGTGCGCTCGAAGGTCAGGACACGGGGGTCGGACCGGAGCCGCCAGTCCAGCTGGTTGGTCCCCACATCCACGGCCGTGACCGAGGGCGCCCCCCTCCGGAGAAGACAGTCGGTGAATCCGCCCGTGCTCGCGCCCACGTCCAGGCAGCGCAGCCCCTCCACCTCCACATCGAGGTCGTCCAGAGCGCCGGCGAGCTTGACGCCTCCGCGCCCGACATAGGGGTGATCGGGGGTCCGCAATCGCAGGTTCGCGTCCGCGGCAATCCGGGTCCCCGGCTTGTCCACCGGTCGGTCGTCCACCAGCACGGAACCGGCCATGATCAGGGCCCGGGCCCGCTCCCTCGAGGGCGCGTGCCCCCGCTGCACCAGCAGCACATCCAGCCGTGACTTGCGGTCGGGCACGGTGCGGGCTCAGTCCCCGGCTTGGCCGTCGGACTCCCCGTCCCCGTCCAGTGCGGTCTCCCGGATGGTACCGTCCTGGGCCTCGAGCAGCACCGCGATCCGCTTGTCCGCCTCGTCCAGACGCGTGGCACAGAGGCGGGAGAGGGCCACGCCCTCCTCGAACAGGGCCAGCGAGGCGTCGAGGGACACCTCCCCGGCCTCCATCCGCCCCACGATCTCCTCCAGTCGTGCCAGCGCCTCCTCGAACGAGAGCTGCTCCATGCCGCGCCTCCAGGGTCGGGCCAGTATACGGGAGCGTCTGTATCCGTGGGTGCAGGGCCCGGCGCAACCCTTGTCCCGTGGCACCCGGTGGGCCATACTGCGTGCCGGACGAAACGCCCTGGAGGTACCCGATGGTGTACAGGTGGATCGCGATCCTCGCCGGCTGGCTGCTGATGTTCGGATCGCTGGGCTGCTCCGAGACCGGAATCGTCGCGCCCCCCGACGACGACGACACCTACGACGAACCGGACGACGACGACACCGGTGACGACGACGATGACGATGACGACGACACGCCCACGGACGACGACGACACCACCGGTGACGACGACGACGACAGCATGTGGGAGGACGCCGAGCTGGTCGTCTACTCGCCGGAGTCGGGGGACTTCTTCCCCCTCGGCTCCCCCGTCCTCCTGGACGCCGAGATCGTCGACGCCGACGGTCAGGCCATGGAGTGGGACGAGATCCTCTGGACGACCGATCAGGACGAGGAATGGGAGTTCATCGGTCCCCTGGCCGAGGTCGAGGACTTCCCCGTCGGCGAGCACGTGGTCAAGGCCGAGACCGAGCTGCCCAATGGCGACCGGCTGACCTACGCGGTCGGTGGCGTGCTGGTCCAGCACGAGTACGCCGGTGTGTACTCGGGTACCGTCAATGTGGGCATCGACATCGAGATCCAGGGCTACCCGATCTCCGGGAACTGCGTCGGCGCGGTGGACTTCATCGTCGATCCCTACGGCGAACTCCTCGAGGGTACCGGCGCCTGCATCGCCAGCATCGCCGGCTACCTGGATCTGGACCTGGATCTGGTCATCGACGGCGAGATCGACGGGGACCTCATCGACGGAACCATCGGAATCTCGGTGTACGGCTGGTTCGATCTACCCACCAGCTACACGGGCTCCTTCGTGGCCTCCGACGAGATGGAGGGCTCGTTCGAGGGCGAGATCCTGGGGGTCACGATGTCCGGCGAGATCTCCGCCCACCGGGTCGCCCTCGGACCCTAGACCGCCCGCACGCGTTGAAATCGCCGTGTGTGCTACGCTGACAGCGCGCGCGTGGAAGCCGCATGGGAGCGTGGTGCGTGAGCTGAAGTGGGTGCCCCTGGTTGCGGGGCTGCTGATTTGCTGCGGGACGGCCGCCGCCCAGGGTGGCGGGGAGCCCCGGGCGTACGACGACGCACCCGAGGACTATGCCCTCGAGGCGCGCACGGAGCAGACCGTCCTGGTCGTGCCCCTCCTTCCCGAGAACGTGGACTCGGTCGACGCGTCCGCCGCCGTGACCCGCGCCCTGATCGAGGGCCTCGGGGCCCGCGGACACCTCACGATCGTCCGGCTGAGCGAGGTCGATCCGATCTACGACGGCAACTCCATCATCGACGCCTCGCTGTACATGCGCGGATGCCCGCCGGACCAGGAGCTGGGCTGCCAGCTGATCGTGGGCGAGAAGGCCGGCGCGGACCGGGTGGTCAGCGGTGCCCTGGAGCTGGACGGTGAGGGCCGGGTCATCGTCATCACGTTTCTGGGGGTGGCGATCTCCGAACTCGAGTACAGCTTCGAGGTTCGGCTGGGGCCGGAGGACGACGCCACCCTGGTGGAGGCCGTCGAGCTCACCCTCGAGGAGCTGGTGGATCCCTTCGACCGCAACGAGCGGATCGATGAGAGCACCCTCGACGGCGCGGAACTCGATCGGCGCCGGCGCCAGAAGGAGCGCGCCGCGATGCGCGCCCTCGACCTGGCCCTGCCCAACACCGCCTACCAGGCGCTGGAGGGCAGCATGGAGGTCCGGCGCCAGCGCATCAGCGAGGAAGATCTGCAGGACCAGGAGGACGCGGAGCTGGTCTCCACCCGCTGGGAGGACGCGGGTCTCACCAAGGCCCAGTACGTCCGCTGGCACAACTCCCGCCTGGACCTGGACACCTGGAAGACCCGCGCGGCGAACCACTTCCTCCAGCCGATCATCGGACTGGACGTGGGTTCGCTGTTCGGACCCATCGACCTGGACTACCAGGGGAACTGGATCTTCGAACCCGACGATCCCCGGAACGTGGCCGACAGCGTGTCGACGCTGCAACCCCGCCGGGGCACCGGGTTCTGGGCCGGACTGACCCTGGGCTTCGGGATCACCACCTTCCTGGATTTCGAGTTCACCGGCACGCTGGCGTTCTCACGCCTGCACGTGACCCTGCAGAAGTACGAGTTCGACGAAGACGATCCCACGGTGGTGGAGCCCGCTCCGCTGCCCACCCAGGGCGGCGGTCAGATCAAGACGTACTCGATGATGTGGAAGCTGCGCTTCTACCCCATCGCCGTCTGGCGGGTGAAACCCACCATCGCCGCCGGCTTCGGTGTGATGTTCTGGCCCCACCTGGGTAACCCGGATCGCTACGATTTCAGCGGACCGTGGTACTGGGCCCCCTCGGAGGCCTACAACGACCAGGTCATGGTCGTCGAGCCCGGCGTCGTGATCGAACTGGCCAGTTATCTGGCGATCACCGCCAACGTGACCATGGCCTTCTCTCTGCGCCCGCCCGAAGCGCGGGTGTTCACCGTCGACCCCTACCCCGACTCGGCGCTGCTGGACGAGTGGGTCGTGACCCCCTCGCTGCCCAAGCCGGGCTACGTGGGTATCCGCGTTGGCTTCCAGGCGCGGCCGTCGCCGCCGCGCTTTCCGGAGCCCCCGGAGAAGGACCTGATCGATGATGGGATCTAAATCCTTCCTCCGGCGCTTGCGCTGCGGATCGCTGCTGGCGCTCGCCCTGGCCCTGGCTGCCCCCATGGCCGCCTCGTGCAATCCCGAGCGCAAGGCCAAGATGGAGTACCGCAAGAAGGAGCGGCTGAGGCAGAAGGCCATCAAGAAGGTGACCGAGCGGGCCAACGAGTTCCTCCTCGCCATGCGCTGGCGCGACTTCCAGGAGGCCTCCCGGTACTACGAGGACACCAACGACCAGGTGGTCTTCTTGCAGCGCATGACCGACCCCATGGCCAAGCACCCCACCGTGGAAGAGGCCTCCATCGACTTCGTTCTGGTGGACGAGGCCAACGAGCGGGCGGAGATCCGGGTCTCCCTGCGGGAGGTCGACGAGATCTCCCGCACCCTCGGGGACCGAACCGACACTCAGCTCTGGTACTACTCGGAGAAGTCCCTACCCAAGGACTGGTTCCTGGTGCCCGTGGTGGCGCTGGAGCCCGAATAGGCCGGCGGGCTTCGGGTGATTGGGGCGTCTCGCTGGCGCTCGGCATCCGATCCGGAAGCAGAAGATCCTCTCGCAGAGGCCGCAGAGGTGGCAGAGGCCGCAGAGAAGAGGTCGCCTACGGGGATCTCTGCGCTCTTTGCGTACTCTGCGGCTCTGCGAGAGGTTCTTTTCGGATGGGTTGGGAAGGGTCCGGAGTCCGGACGTGGCGTCCCCAGGTGGGGCACGCTTTCTCGATGCCCGTCGCCCGTCGCCCGTCGCCCGTCGCCTGACGCCAGGAGCCCGAATAGGCCGGCGGGCTTCGGGTGATTGGGGCGTCTCGCTGGCGCTCG
>CAZITQ010000115.1:0-24285 GCA_964542165.1 uncultured Rickettsiales bacterium | reverse complement strand
GGAGCCCGAATAGGCCGGCGGGCTTCGGGTGATTGGGGCGTCTCGCTGGCGCTCGGCATCCGATCCGGAAGCAGAAGATCCTCTCGCAGAGGCCGCAGAGGTGGCAGAGGCCGCAGAGAAGAGGTCGCCTACGGGGATCTCTGCGCTCTTTGCGTACTCTGCGGCTCTGCGAGAGGTTCTTTTCGGATGGGGTGGGAAGGGTCCGGAGTCCGGACGTGGCGCCCCCAGGTGGGGCACGCTTTCTCGATGCCCGACGCCTGAGGAGCCGCCGATCGTGCGGTGGCCCCGGATCGGAGCTAGAAAGGAATGTCCTCGTCGTCCTCGTCCACGTAGGGGACCTCGGGCTCCTTCTGGGCCGGGGGGGCTCCTCGGTCCTGCCGGGGTGGGGGTCCGCTGCGGTCCTGGGCCGGGGCCTGGCGGTAGCCGCCGCTGCCGCCGCTCGCGCCACCGCCGCCGCCGCCGCCGCCACCCCCGCCGCCGCCGCTACTGCGCCGTGCATCGAACGAGGGATATTCGTCGTCACCGTGGGGGGGCGGTCGGTAGCCGCCACCGCCACCGCCGTCGCCGCCGCGTCCCGAGCCGAGGAAGACCACCTGGTAGGCCACGATCTCGGTGGTCTGACGCTTCTGGTTGTTGCGGTCCTCCCAGGACCGGGTCTGCAGCCGCCCCTCCACGAAGACCTGGCGGCCCTTGGAGACAAAATTGCTGCACTGCTCCGCGAGCCGGTCCCACACCACGATGCGGTGCCACTCGGTCCGGGCCTCGCCGCCCTCGCTTCGTCCCCGCTCGGAGGTGGCCAGGGTGAAGGTCGCGACCGCCTTGCCGTTCCCCGTGTAGCGGAGCTCGGGATCCCTGCCCACGTTGCCCAGCAGGAAGACCTTGTTGACGCCCGGTCCGGCCATGTCCACCTCCTCGATGAGGCCCGCATATTACCAACCCGACAGGGGGCCGTCACGCACGGTCTCGCCCTTGACACGACCGTCCCCGGGGGGTTCCATTCAGTAGACGGCTAGCTGTGCCGTCGGGCTCCGGAGCGCCCACGATGCCGAGACCGTTCGCCGCCCTGTTCCCCCTGCTCGTCGCCCTGTGTATCGGGTGTCAGGTGGGGTTCGTGTCCGTGGACGGTGGAATGGGGACCGGCGATCCCGCGGATGCCCCGGTGCTGGACGAACTCGCCTTCGAACCCGACTACGAGAAGTGGCATCTGCGGGTGCAGTTCGCCTGGACCGACCCGCAGAGCAACGTGCGCGAGGGCGAGCTCCGGGTGCTGGTGGACGGAAACGTCGAGGCCACCTACGACCTGCCCGACTCCGCCGTCGTGCTCTTCTCCGACGTGGGGGAGGTGAAGGCCGACCTGACCCCGTTCGCCACCAACCAGCCGGTGCAGGTCGGGCTGGTCCTGGTGGACACCGACGGCAACGCCTCCGCGGCCCTGGAGGGGCCCGTGGACCTGGGGCGCACCTTCTACTTCGAGCAGGAACCCAACGAGACCGCCCAGCAGCCGCAGAACCTCGGCGGCATCGAGCGCCCCCTGGCCATCGTCGGCGACCTGTCCCTGCTCACGAAGGGCGGCGAGGGTGGGTACGGCGGCGACCTGGACTACTACCGCTTCGCACCCATCACCGGGGGGAACTTCAGCTTCACCCTGTACTGGCCCACCAAGGACAACGACCTGGGCATGTTCCTG
The DNA here is from genome assembly GCA_964542165.1 of uncultured Rickettsiales bacterium. Lineage (GTDB taxonomy): Bacteria > Myxococcota_A > UBA796 > UBA9615 > CAYRNR01 > CAYTBN01. The sequence goes on along the minus strand of CAZITQ010000115.1, from coordinate 22,598 downwards.
CTCGAGGGCAACGGCACCTTCAAGTCGGGCGCCGACGAGTACTCCCTCTACCCCCCCGAGACCATGTCCACGCCCCTGGAAGGCGAGTCCGCGTACGCCATCGCCGTCGCCGGCACGTACGGGGATCCCATCAGCTACGTCCTGCTCCTGGACTGAGGGGCGGACGGGACCCCCTCTGCATTCTCCCGGACCCGCGGTACAATCCGCCCCTTCGAACCGAGGAGAGCCGATGAGCGACACCCGATGCGCGATCGTCCGGGCGGCCGGCCTGGGCACCCGTATGAAGTCGTCCCTGGTCAAGGTGCTCCACCCCGTGGCCGGTCGTCCCATGGTCCGGCGGGTCGTGGACGCCGCCCGGACGGCCGGTTGCGATCCCGTGGTGGTGGTGGTCGGACGGCAGGGGGACGCCGTGCGGGCCGAGCTCGAGGGAGTGCCCGGCGTGCGCTTCGCGGTCCAGCAGGAGCAGCGGGGAACCGGCCACGCGGTGCGTTGCGCCCGGACGGCCCTCGAGCGCTTCGAGGGACGTGCACTGTTGCTCCCCGGAGACGTCCCGCTGATCCGGGCGGAGACCCTGGCGGACCTCGCAGCGCAGGGGGAGGCCAGCGGAGCGCCGGTGACCGTGCTCAGCATGGAGCTGGAGGATCCCGGGTGGTACGGGCGGATCGTGCGGACGCCGCAGGGGGACGTCCAGGCCATCGTCGAGGCTCGGGACTGCGATGACACCCAGCGCCGGATCCGCGAGGTCAACACCGGCCTGTACGCCGCGGACCTCACCTTCCTCTTCGGCGAGGACGGCACCGGGGGTGCCCTGGCGAGCCTGAGCGCCGACAACGACCAGGGGGAGCTCTACCTGACCGACATCGTCGCCGAGGCCGTCCGGCGCCGCGCCGGCGGGGCCGGTTCGTCCCCGGAGGCGAGGAAACACGCGGACCCCACCGAGGTGCTGGGGATCAACGACCGGTCCGAGCTCGCCCGGGTGGAGGACATCCTCTACGGCCGGATCGCCCGGCGATGGATGACCGACGGCGTGACCTTGCACGACCCCGGATCGATCCGCATCGATCCCGAGGTCGAGCTGGGGCGAGACGTGGTCCTCGAACCCCGGGTCCAGCTCCGGGGCGGCACCCGGATCGGCGACGGCGCCGTGATCCAGACCGGTGCCCAGCTAGACGACTCGACGGTGGGGGAGGGGACGGTGATCGGCGTCGGCTCGGTGCTCGTGGCCGCCGACGTGGCCGCGGCCGTCCAGGTCCGTCCCTACACCGTGATGATGGGCATCAACGAGAAGAAACCCGGCGCCTCCACACCCCAGGATCGGGTCCAGGTGGGCGAGGACGCCCGGATCGGCCCCTTCTCCCACCTGCGGATGCGCAGCCGGCTCGGGCCCAGCGTCCACCTGGGCAACTTCGTCGAGACCAAGAACACGGCCATGGATGCGGGCGCCAAGGCCAACCACCTGGCGTACCTGGGCGATGGCGAGGTGGGGACGCGGACCAACGTCGGCGCCGGCGTGATCTTCTGCAACTACGACGGCATGGACAAGCACCGAACGCGGATCGGTGCGGACGTCTTCGTGGGCAGCGATTCCCAGCTGGTGGCGCCGGTGATCGTCGGCGACCGCGCCTATGTGGGCAGCGGTACCACGGTGACACGCGACGTGCCGGACGGGGCGCTGGTGGTCACCCGGGCCCGGGAGAAGGTCCTGACCGGGTACGGCGACCGCAAGGCCGAGCGCATCCGCGAGCGCAAGGAGGCCAGGCGCGCGGCGCAGCCGCGTGGCGAGGACGAGGGCGGAGAGCCGAGGTGACGAGCCTGGACCTCTCGGGCCTCAACGAACCCCAGCGGGAGGCCGTGGAGCACGACCAGGGACCGCTGCTGGTGTTCGCCGGCGCCGGATCGGGCAAGACCCGGGTGCTCACCTACCGGCTGGCGCGCCTCCTCGACGAGGGGCTCGCCCAGCCGTGGCAGGTGCTGGCGGTGACCTTCACCAACAAGGCGGCCGGGGAGATGAAGCAACGGGTCGAGGACCTCCTGGGTCCCGCTGCCCGGGGGGCCTGGGTGCAGACCTTCCACTCCGCCTGCCTCCGGATCCTGCGCAGGGACGGCGACCGGGTGGGCCTCGACCGCCACTTCGTCATCTACGACGAGCGGGATCAGCGGGAGCTCATCCGGCGGGTGCTCAAGGAGGTGGATCCTTCACGCCGCCTCGCTCCGGGGCTGGTCCGATCACGGATCGAGGAGGCCAAGCGCCGCCGGGGCGGGGAGATCGCCGCCCACGATCCCGGGCGGATCCGCGGCGTGCTCCGGGATGCGTACGAGGCCTACGAGCGCCATCTCCGCGACGCCGGAGCGGTGGATTTCTCGGATCTGATCCTCCGGGTCGTCGACCTCTTCGAGAATCACGAGGACGTCCTGGAGCAGTACCAGAACCGCTTCCGCTACCTGCTGGTGGACGAGTTCCAGGACACGGACGCCCAGCAGTACGAGCTGGTGCGGATGCTGGCGCGGCCCGGGGACAACCTCTGCGCGGTGGGCGACGACGATCAGTCGATCTACAGCTTCCGCGGAGCCGATGTGGCCAACATCCGTGGATTCGCCCGGGACTACCCCGAGGCGCGGGTGGTCAAGCTGGAGCAGAACTACCGGTCGACCACGGCGATCCTCGGCGCGGCTGCACGGGTGGTCAACGGAGGTGGGGGTGGGCGGGAGGACAAGCGCCTGTGGACCGCCCGCGACGATGGCGAGCCCCCGACACTGGAGCAGGCCGAGGACGAGGCCGACGAGGCCCGACGGGTGGCGGCGCGGGTCCGGGACGCCATCGGCCGTGGCACATCGCCCGCGGACATCGCGGTCCTCTACCGAACCAACGCCCAGTCCCGGGTGCTGGAGGAGGCCTTCGACCGCGCGGCACTGCCCTTCGTCCTGGTGGGGGGCATGCGGTTCTACGAGCGCCGGGAGATCAAGGAGGCGCTCTCCTATCTGAGATTGCTGATCCAGCCGAGGGACACGGTCTCGTTCGAGCGGGCCGTCCGGGCGCCGGCCCGTGGAATCGGCGACGGCACGGTGACCAAGGTCCGGTCGGCGGCTGCGTCCGGGTCCTGTACCCCCGAGGAGGCCAGCGCGGCCGTGGTCGAACGGCGGGTGGTGGGGCCCGCCATCGGCAAGCGGCTCACGACATTCTGCGCGCTGATCGAGGGAATGCGCGCAGACATCCGGGGGCTGGACCTCCCCCAGGCCGTCGCCCTGGTCGTGGAGCGCAGCGGCCTGGAGGCGGCGTACCGCGAGGACGGATCCCACGAGGCGCTCGGCCGGGCGGAGAACCTCCAGGAGTTGATCCGCTCGGCATCCGAGCATCCCGGTGAGGAGACGGGGCTCGAGGCCATCGCCGCCATGCTCGACCGATCCTCCCTGCGCTCCGATGCGGACGACATCGCCGATGGCGCCGGGAGCTCGCCGGAGGACGCCGCCGACGGGGAGCGCGAGGCGGGCCGGGTTCACCTGATGACCATCCACTGCGCCAAGGGGCTCGAGTTCCCCGTGGTCTGTCTGGTGGGTCTGGACGAGGGGATCTTCCCCAACAGCCGGGCCGCCTCGACCCAGTCGGGCATCGAGGAGGAGTACCGGCTCTGCTACGTCGCCGCCACCCGGGCCGAGGACCGGCTGCACCTCTACCGCTGCCGTCGCCGGTTGCTGTTGGTCCAGGGGGATGGCCAGTCCTACCGCCGGTGGCAGAACACCCGCCCGTCGCCCTTCCTGCGATTTCTCTCGTCGCCCTCCGAGGAACCCAGGCAGATCTCCGCCTCGTCGTGGCGGAGCGACCTCGGCCCGATCGAGGACTCGGCCGCCGGGGTGGTCGAGGAACCGGAGGACGACTACGAGGTGATCCTCGAGCCCGAGGGCGACCAGCCCTTCCGGGTGGGGATGCGGGTCCGACACCCGTCGTTCGGCGTGGGGGAGATCCGGCGCGTCGAGGGGCAGGGTCCCCAGCTCAAGCTCTCGGTGTTCTTCCGCCGCGCCGGCCTCCGCCGGCTGGTGGCCCGATACGCGAATCTGCAGATCCTCGGATGAGCCCCCTCGCCGCCGCCCCGTGCCGGGGATTCCCACTGCGGGTGTGGTACTCTATGTGGTGTGCACCTGGGGGATGGGTCCGGTGCCGCGGCCGGAACAAAAGTCGCGGTAGGGAGTCCAAGGGTTAGGACTGACGCGGTCCCAAGGAGACGTTTCGGGATTTCTCATGGTCATCACCTGTCCGAACTGCCAGGCGAAGTACAAGCTCCCGGGCAAGAGGCTCGAGGGCAGGGGGGCCAAGATCACCTGCCCCCGATGCTCCCACGTCTTCGTCATCTTCAACAAGGAACGGGACACCAACGGCCGCGACGCCGCCGTATCGGTCGAGACCGACGCGCTGCAGCCCGCCTCCAGACGCGTCAACCCGCTGGGTCCCACACCGGGGACCATTCCCGGGACCGGGCCCTCGCCAGCGGGTGCGGGGCTCCCCGGAGGTCTTCGCGCCGAGGACATCTTCTCGACCGACTACGCCGAGGAAGCGGAGGAGGAGGAGCACAAGCGGGGCGCCCGGGCGCCTTCGAGCTTCGAGCCCCCCTCGTTCGGGGTCCAGCGCGGTCGGCCCCGGCCCGAGGAGGTCCCCTCGGGCCCCCAGGAGCTGATCCAGGGCGAGGTGCCCAGCGTCACCGAACCCGACAACGTCGAGGGCGTGTCCGGCGGCTTCGCTGCCGAGGAGCTGGACTTCAAGTCCATCGGGATCAGCACCTGGAAGGTCAAGGTCGCCATCGGGCTGACCTACGATTTCGCCGATATCGCGACCCTGCGGCGGTCGATCAAGAACGGAAAGGTCACCCCGGCCGACCAGATCTCCCACGACGGGCAGAGCTGGCAGCGCATCGGCGACGACGAGGAGCTGGCGGCCTACCTCCAGCACATCTACGGTGAGATCACGGCCGCGGAGGGCATCGTCGAGGCGGACGTGGGCGCCCGGACGCCGGAGACGGCTCCGCCCGCGGAGGTCCCGAGTACCGACGAAGCCCAGGACGCCGCCCCGGCACCGGAGGCGGACGAACCGGCCGGACCCTCGGTGGCCGCGTCTTCCACCAGTCTGGCCGAGCTCAACCGCGCGGCGCTCGCCGACGCCGAGGGCGCCGATGACCTCAAGGTCGACCTGGGTCGTCGCCGCCGCCGCCGCAAGCGGTCCAAGAGCCCCGCCGCCTCCAAGCCGACGCTGCGGGCCAACAATCCCCTGCTGCTGGGGGTGGCGGTCTGTCTGGCGATCCTGCTGGTCTTCGTGCTCGTTCGCGGGGCGCTGCAGAAGGATGAGACGGATACCGGCACCCAGAGCTCCATCTCCGACCGCGAGCTGGAAGAGATCCGGGAGCGCGAGCGGGAGAGGATCCGCAAGGAGCTCGAGGATCAGACCCAGAAGATCCTCGATCACGAGGAGACCGAAGGCGGGCTCGCCGACGTGTCCGTGGAGCCGCCGACGGCGCAGCCCATCGACGGCGCCGGCTCCGGAGATCCCGACGAGGCCGAGCGGCTCGAACGCGAACGCCGAGAAGCCGAGGCGCGGGCCGAGCGCGAGCGCCTGGCGGCGGCAGAGCGGGAGAAGGATCGAGACCGGGACCGGGATCGGGACCGCGATCGGGACCGGAACCCCACACCCGCCGATGATGGAGCCGCCGCGACCACGGAGTCGGGCTCCGACGACGACGGTGGCGAGACGGTCGAGGTGGTGGACATCTCCGCCGAGGACCACGCCTTCTTGGGGGACAGCGCGCTGAGCGGCGGCAGCTGCACCAACGCCATCAACAGCTTCCGCGAGGCGGTCAAGCTGGCACCGGGCAACGCGACTTACAACTACAAGCTGGGCCTGTCCTACCACCGCTGCGGTCAGACCGACTCCGCGGTGAAGTACCTGAACAAGGCGGCGGGGTCGATCCCCGCGGCCAAGGAGCTGCTGGAGCAGATCGAGGGAGGCGGCGGGGACTGATCCGGCGGGGTGTGTTCGGACTCACCCAGCCCACCGCCGGCGCGCCCACCCCACGCACTCACCTCCCCCTGGGGGTACAATCGAGCCGTGCGCATCACCTGCCCCAACTGCCGTAGCGAGTACGCCTTCGACCGGGACCGGGTCTCCGGCAACGGAACCAAGGTCAAGTGCTCGGCCTGCGCCCACGTGTTCACCGTCTTCCGTCCCGACCGGGGACCCGAGAGCATCGACGACGTCAGGAGGCTGCGGGACACCAGCGGCTCCCATGGGCCCGGGCTGTTCTTCCGTCAGGAGGGCAAGACGTACCCCGTCCGCGACCTGTCCACGCTCCAGCGATGGATCATCGAGAAGCGGGTGCTGGCCACCGACGAGGTCTCCGCGGACGGTGAGACCTGGGAGAGCGTCGTCCGGGTCGCCGAGCTGCGCCCGTTCTTCGACCTGATCCGCCAGCTGCGTGAGACACGCAGGGAATTGCAGTACACCCGCGACCGCCTGAGGGGGTACGTCACCGGTGAGCACGCGCAGGTCTCGGCGGATGACGAGGACGACGCCGGCGAGCCCGAGGTGCATGCCACGCGCGAGGTGATGGAGCACGTTCCGGCGGACGAGGACGACGGCCGCCTGGTCCATCTCTCGGTCCCGGGCGCACAGCCGGACCCCGAAGACCTGGTGGAACCCGAGAGTGCCGAGTTCCACGCCATCTCCAGCGAGGGCTACTCGGAGGTGGTCGACAGCAGCACCGGCGACGCCCACGTGGGGGCCGACGGTGACGAGGAGCCGCAGTCCCTGCGCCAGCAGGTGGTCGGTAGCGCGGAGCCTCAGTCCCAGGAGCCGTTGGCGGACGACGCCGTCTCCGAGGACGAGCAGGTGACGGCCGGGATCTCCGTGGACGGGGCCGGCAAGGCTGGCGATACGGCCGACATGGTCACCGCGGAATCCCCCCAGGTCGAGGACCGCGGCGCGGACTCGACGGACGAGGGGGCGCCCACCGAGGCCGAACTCCTCGAAGCGCTCGCCGGAGATGCCCGGTCGGGACCGATCCCCCGTTTGGCCCGGGAGACCATGTCCCGCCTGGCCGCCGAGGGGATCGAGGAGCCCCGTTACGATCCCTCCGCCCAGAGCGTGATCGTCGAACCCTCCCTGTCCGGGGACGAGGCGGCGCTCGCGGAAGACGGGGACGAACCCGTCGAGCTCGACCAGCGGGCCGAGCCCGAGAACCTCGAGGCGGGACCGGCCCCCCTTGCCTGGTCCAGCGTCGATGGCGCGGACGATCAGGACTCCGAGGAGAGCGGACCTCCCCCGGTGTCCTTCGGCGAGCCCGACATGGACTGGGGAACCCTGGGAAGCGGGGACGGCGCCGAGGCCGCTGCGGAGGGCGATGGCCCGGGGGGCGGAGATCCCTCCGAGGAGATCGACGACCCCTCCAAAGAGCCGTCGCCGTCGGACGAGCGCCCGGCTCCGCAACCCTCGGTGGAGTGGGGCAGCGAATCGGCGGACGACGAACCCTCCGGGGAGCCGTCGGTGCGCGACGAGCGCCCGCCACCGCCGCCCTCGCTGGACTGGGGGAGCGAGTCGGCGGACGACGAGCCTCGGCCGGACGCGCCTTCCCGGGACGCCGCGACCGAGGGTGACGCCGGGGACGCCGGGGCAGCGGAATCCTCGGAGCCCGACTCCACCCCGGTTCTCGAGGACCGGATCGCATCCATGTGGGACTCCATGGAGGGCAGCGAGCCGGACTTCGGAGAATCCCAGGAGCCGTCACCCTCCACCCCGTCCGGGGACACGGACCAGCTGGGCCAGGAGTTCGAGCGCTTCGAGCGGTCCTTCCGCGAGAGCAAGGTCGACGGCGACGACGAGGACTCGGTCTCCGTCGTCGCTCCGGCGGCGGCCGCCTGGGAATCCGACGACTTCGACGACCAGCAGTTCGACTACGAGGACTCGGTGGACGAGGAGTCCGATCGCTCCCGGCTGTGGATGGTGCTGGGGGCGGTGGTGCTGGTGCTCGCCATCGGCGGCGGGACCTGGTACGCGGTCCGGGCCATGAAGACGAACACCGACCGGAAGCTCGACTGGGTGGCCGAGGAGACGCCTGCGGGAGACGTGGAGGCCGGCGCCGGCACCCCTGCAGATGTGGCCGGCGACGGGGCCGTCGCCGGGGGAGAGGCCGGCACCGGCGAGCCCGGCCAGGAGACGCCCGGGGAGGACGCGGCCGCGGACGCCGTGGACGCCGAGGAGGTGACCCCGGAGCCCGAGGCCGAGGAGCCGACCGAGGCGGTCGAAGAGCCCGAGCCGGTAACGCCCGAGCCCCCCACGCCGGCTCCGGAGCGTGACGAGCGCGAAGAGGACCGCCCCGAGCCGGTCACACCGGCCCCCGCCTTCGAGCTGATCGATGTGGGGGACGGCTCCCCCGAGCCCACCGGAGGTGAGGACCCCACCCAGAAGGGCGACGATCTGTCCCGCAAGGGGCAGTACGCCGAGGCGATCCAGGCGTACCAGAAGGCCCTGGACGCCAACTCCAAGAACACCCGCGCCCTGCGGGGCCTGGGGTGGGCCTACATCGAGATCGGGAGCGCAGTCCAGGCGTCCGAGCACTTCCAGCGGGCGGTGATGCTGGAGTCCATGAACGCGGAGGCCCACTACGGGCTGGGCCTGGCCTACGAACAGCTGGGACGGCGCGAGCAGGCCATCAACGAGTATCAGACGTACATCGGGTTGGCGCCCAACGGGAGGGAGGCGACCGAGGTCCGGATCCTCCTCAGGCGCCTCCTGGAGAGCAATCCCTGAGCGGACCGCGAGTCCGCCACCCCTCGAGGACGAACATGACCAGCGAACGGGGCAGTCGCAAGCCGGGTCAGGACGAGCAGGACTACTTCCAGCGCCAGGAGCAGGAGAAGCTCTACAAGGCTGCGGCATTGAAACAGGACGAGGAGGCCGCTGCAGCGGCCGAAGCGCTGCGACAGGCCCACTGGATGCGCTGCGCCAAGTGCGGCAACGAGATGGACACCATGCCCTTCAGGGGCGTGGAGGTCGAGCGCTGCCCGAACTGCGGTGGGGTCTACCTGGACCAGGGCGAGCTCGAGACCCTCGCCGGCGAGGACAAGAGCGGCGTCTTCGAAGGCCTCGCCGACCTCCTCGGCCTCAGGTCCAAGGGCTGACTGCGAGCCACTCCGGGGCGTCAGGCGTCAGGCGGAGTGGTCGCCGCCCTTCGCTCGACAGCCGATCGAGAAGTCATGCCTCTCGCCAGGGCGCCAAGTACGCAGGGGCTGAGATGACCCAGATGCCGCGGCAGCGACCTTGGCGTCTTTGCCACTTTGCGAGAGCTCTTTGCTGGGAGGGGCCGCTGGGGCTGGATGTTGGCCCCTGATCTCCAGGTAGCATCACCTGTCCCCGACCCCTGACGCCCGACGCCTGACACCTGACGCCTACTCTTCGCCCCCCAGATTCGCCCCACCGGGGTAGGCGTAGCTGACTTCCTGGTCGTAGCCGTAGACGACCAGGCCCACGTCCTGGTCCGAGACCAGGTGGTGGATCCCGGGCTCCAGGCGGGCACGGGCGACGGCGAATTCACCGGAGCCCACGTCGGTCCACAGGGAGGCCTCGACAGGCTGCTCGTCGATGGTCACCTCGGCCCCTGCCCGGGCGATGATGTTGGCGTAGTCCGCCTGGTAGCCGCTCGGGGTGAGGAACATGTACTCGGCCAGGTACTGTTCTTCGGGAACCAGAACCACCATCGCCGGGTCGCCCACGTCCGCCTCGCCCCACGTCGATCCCGTCATGTACTGCACCATGGCGACGGGCCCGCTGGCGCTCAGCACGAAGTCCTGGTCCGTGTCGAATTCCAGGTACTCGCCCCCGTCGAGGGTGGCTGGGAACCCGTCCAGCGTGGGCGAGACCTCGACGGTGGTACCGTCCTGGTCGGCCATGACGCGGTACACATCGGTCTCGGCGCCCCGCGGGGAGAACTTGGCCGCCACGTAGTGGGTGCCCCAGGCCTCCACCGGGAGCAGCTGCTCCTCCACGTGGTCGCAGGCGTCGTAGTCCGCGGGGATCTCCGCGCACTCGTTGCCCGAGAACACCACCACCGGGGCGCTGGCCTCGATGAGGGATCCGGTGAGGTCGCTCACGCCGGTGGACGTGTTGTCCCCCTCGAGCTGCAGGACACCTCCCTGGTCGAGGGTCACCGTCAACGGCGTACCGGCCGAGGTGGCCGGCACGGAGGTCCCGGCGCGCACGTCGGCCGTCGGCGTGACCGTGACCGTCGTGGCAGCGGCTGTGCCCACGATGGTGACGTAGTCGGCCTTGCCCAGCAGGCTGGGCACGGTGCCCTGGGGCCAGCAAGCCGCGCGATAGCGGGTGCCCAGGGCGACCTCGGGCAGCAGAAGCGACGCGTCGTTGGAATACACCCCGACGTTGTTGGCGGGGTTGAACTGGTGGACGGCCACGGGGACCGTGCTCTCGATGTGCACCGATCGGTTGCCGAGGAAGCTGTCCTCGGCGTCCCACCGGGGCATGTCAAAGGTCTCCAGCGTGCCGTACTCGATGTTCTCCTTGATGTTGAGTCCCTCGCCGCCCATCTGGCGGATCTCCACCGTGGCCCGCTCCTGGTTGTTGGCCGGATTGCTGATGGTCAGGGTGTACGGGGCCGCGTCCGCCGAGGAGTTGAGGGCGTCGCCGTCGTAGTTGTTCAGGTCCACCGAGTAGAAGACCTTGCCCACGTAGTTCCCGGGCAGGGGGGCCAGGGCATACTCCTGGCACGCGCCCGCGAACAGCGCGACCGCGGCGAGGGGGAACAGGAACGAGGATCGAGAAAGCAAGGTAGCCTCCCGCGCGGGGGTTATTTGTCCTTGGATCGGGACGTGGGGGGCGCGATCTCCTCGGACGTGTATACGGGGGCGTCCGGGTGGGGGATCGGGAGCCCGGGCTGGTAGGTGACGACCCGGTTTCGGCCCTGCTGCTTGGCCGCGTACAGCGCCTGGTCGGCCCGCTCGAGCACCGTGGAGGCGGTGCCCCCGTCGTCGGGGAAGGCCGCGAGTCCGAACGAGCAGGTGAGCCGTCCCCCGGGCTGCACCTCCCGATCCGGGAATTCGGTGACCTCGATCTGTCCCCGGATCCGGTCGGCGAGCCGGGCGGCGTCCCCCTTGGGCGTGCGCGGCAGGATCACGGCGAACTCCTCGCCGCCGTAGCGGGCGACCACGTCCACCTCGCGGAAGTTTTGCTCCAGCAACATCGACAGGTCCCGGAGCAGCACGTCTCCCCGGGGGTGGCCGCGGCGATCGTTGTAGTTCTTGAACCAGTCCACATCCATCATCAGCAGGGCCACCGGCTCGCCGTAGCGCTCGCTGCGCTTGATCTCCTCCCGCCACTTCTCGTGGAAGTAGCGATGGTTGAACAGTCCGGTCAGGCCGTCGGTGATCGCGAGCTGGTGCAGCTTGGCGTTGGCCTCGCGCAGCTTGCGTGTGCGCTCGGCGACCGTCCGCTCCAGCTCCTCGTTCTTGGTCTGTAGTTCGTGGAACAGCCGGTCGTTCTCCAGGGCCAGGGAGTAGGCCTCGATGGCCCGCTTGATGGTCACCGCCATCTCGTCCCGGCTCCAGGGTTTGGTCACGTACTTGTAGATCCGCCCCATGTTGATGGCGTCGATCAGCGACTGGTTGTCCGTGTAGCCGGTGACGATGATCCGGATCAGGTGGGGATAGAGGTCGACGGTCTGCTCCAGCAGCTCGACACCGGTCATGCCGGGCATCCGCTGATCCGTGACGACGACCGAGTACTCCCGCTGGGCGAGCAGGTCCAGAGCCTCGGGACCGCTGAGTGCCGTGTCGACGGTGAAGTCGTGTCGGAAGTTCAGCTGGAACGCGAGGATGTTCTCCTCCTCGTCGTCCACCACCAGCACCGGGTAGTCCCGGTAGTCGATCTTGCTCGCGATGCTCGACGATATTGGGGCGGCCTCGGGCTCGTCCACCGCGGGCAGGTTGTCGAGCTCCTGAAGGAGATCGTCCAGGGGCTTGACGTCCGTCATGGTGTCCCGCCTCTCGATCCTGGTCCCTGGTGTCGCCGCTCGCGTCCCCCGCGAAAAGCGCGCACATTTTAGCATGCGGTGGGTACGATCGCCCGCGGTCGAGGGGGAACCGGGAGGAATCCGATGCGAGCGGTCGTGCAGCGAGTGGCGAGGGCGGCCGTGGCCGTGGATGGCCGGAGCGTGGGGGCCATCGAGCGCGGACTCCTCGTCCTGGTCGGCGTGGGCCACGACGACGGCGAGCCCCAGGCGCGCTGGCTGGCGGACAAGCTGGCGGGTCTCCGCGTCTTCGAGGACGACGCGGGCAAGATGAACCTCTCGGTGGCCGACGCGGGCGGCGCCGTCCTGGTCGTCAGCCAGTTCACCCTGCTGGGCGACTGCCGCAAGGGCCGCCGCCCCTCCTTCGTCGCCGCGGCCCGACCGGACCACGCCGAGCCCCTGGTGACCGCCGTGGCCGCCCGCATCGCCGACGCAGGCATCCCGGTGGCCACCGGTGAGTTCGGCGCCCACATGCACATCGATCTACTCAACGACGGCCCCGTGACCCTGGTGGTCGAGACCCCCTGATTCCCGCCCCTGCGCTAGAACCCGGGCGTCGGCGTCGACACCACCGCTGCGAACGTTCCGTCGATCCGCGCGGTCAGGGCGGCCCCCAGCTCATCGGTTCCGGGGAGCACGAGATTGAACGATCCGTTGATCTCCTGGCCCGGCTCGATGCGCCCGTGGAGCTCGGCGGTCCCCTGGGGCACGCCGTCCAGCAACAGCTCCGGCTCGCCCGCGTGGTCGAGCTGCATCAGCACCACCGAGTGACGGGACAGGTCGAAGGATCCGGGCAGGTCCGGATCGGCCAGGTCGAAGACGAGGGCGAGCGCCAGGCGGTCCAGGTCGTTCCCCGCGTGGATCACCAGCTCACCGGCGGGGCCCGTGGGGTAGAGGGCGGCCAGAACGCTCCGTTCGGCCAGGAAGGGCATCCCGCCCCCCTCGCCGAGTTCGATGATCGCCTGGACCTCTCCGGCGCTGTCCAGATCGGGCACCACCGCGGGCGGATCGGGTCGGCAGCCACCGGCGAGCGCGAGGGCGGCGAGCAGCAGGGGGAGGGCTGGGGGGAGCGAACGCACGAGACCGGGCTCAGCGGAGGCGGACCTTGAAGGCCTGCTTGGCCTTCCTCTCCTCGAGCACGGCCTTGGCCTCGGCGAGCTGTTCCTCGATCACCGCGTTGCCCCGCTCGAAGCTGAGGGCGAAGTGGAGGTTCATGGCCATGCCGTTGTAGTCGCCGTTCTTGCGGGCGGTCATGGCCAGCTCGTAGTACCGCCGCCCCTGTCGGGTCTGGCAGACCTCTCCCTGCTGAGCGGCGCTCTCCTCGGCCTCCTCCTCCAGATCCTCCTTGCCGGCGTCCACGACGCCGATGCCCAGCTTGCCGTCGTACCTGGACTTGAGTTCCGGGTCCTTGAGCACCGAGTACGCTTCGCTGGTCTTGCGGTAGATGGCTGTGATCTTGCGCAGGAAGTGGGGATCCCTCACACCGAAATAGGCGTCGGGGTGGAAACGTCGGCTCTCCCGCGCGAAGGCCCCCTCGATCTCGGCCTGGCCCGCCGTTCGGGGGACCTGGAGCAGCGCGTAGAAGTCCACCTCGTCGAGGATCTCGTGCAGTGTCTCGACCTCGATCCGGGTGCGAAGGTCCAGTTCCTGTGCCATCGGCGGCTCCTCGAAGAACGGTCTAGAAGTTCAGATTATCCAACTTCATGTCGTCGATTTCATCTGCGCTGAGCGAGGTGGACGCCTGCAGGTCGATGGAACGGGACTTGCGGGTCTCGGTGTCCTCGGCGGTCACGTGGACGATGCCGTTGGCGTCGATGTCGAAATTGACGTCGATCCGCGCCTCTCCCCGGGGGGCCGGGTTGATCCCGCCCAGCACGAACTCCCCGAGGAGTTCGTTGTCGTCCGCCATGCGGCTCTCGCCCTGGTAGACCGAGATGCGCACCTCCACCTGGTTGTCCACCGAGGTCGTGAACACCTTGGATAGCCCCGTGGGGATGGGGGTGTTGCGTTCGATGAGGCGCTCGGTGTACCCGCCCACCGTGCCGATCCCCAGGGACTGGGGCGTCACGTCGATGAGCAGCGCGCTGGGCTGTGACGTCGACGGGGAGGGACCTCCCCCCGAGCGGACCGAGGCGGCATGGGTGAGATTGTGGGCCTGGATCGCCGCGCCGATGGCCACCACCTCGTCGGGGTTCACCCCGCTCTCCGGCGACCGGCCGAAATAGGTCGCGACCGCCTCGACGATCAGCGGGGTGCGCGTCATGCCGCCCACCATGATCACCGCCTCGAGCTCGTGGGGATTGAGCTTGGCCTCCCGCAGCGCGTCGTCGCACACACCGAAGGTCCGGCTGACCAGGGGGAAGACCAGCTCGTTGAACTGGTTGCGCGTCAGCGCCGCGGACAGGTCCTGATCGAAGCCGCGGGAGTCCTTGAGGATGCCCTGGACGTGGATCTCGGTGTCCTGGCTCTCGCTCAGCGCGATCTTGGCGTCCTCGGCGGCCTTCTTCAGGCGCTGCATGACCGGCAGGTTGGTGACGATCGCCCGACGCTCCTCCTCGTTGTACATCGCCAGCAGGTGCTCGACCACGTTGAGGTCGAAGTCGTCGCCGCCGAGGTAGGTGTCCCCGGCGGTGGAGATCACCTCGAAGACGTCGCCCATGATCCGCAGCAGGGAGATGTCGAAGGTCCCGCCGCCGAGGTCGTAGACGCCGATGGTGCGGTTGATGCCCGCGCCGAATCCGTAGGCCAGGGCCGCGGCGGTGGGCTCGTTGATGATGCGCAGCACCTCGAGTCCGGCGATGGAGCCGGCGTCCTTGGTGGCCTGGCGCTGGTTGTCGTTGAAGTAGGCCGGGACGGTGACCACCGCCTGGGTCACCGGCTCACCCAGGTAGTTCTCCGCCACCTTCTTGAGGTGGGAGAGGATGTACGCGGAGATCTCCTGGAGGCTGTACGACTTGCCCTGGACCCGAACCCGGACGTCGTTGTGGGGTCCTGCCACCAGCTCGTAGGGCAGGAAGTCCTGGGCCTTGGAGACCTCGTCGGAGAAGATGGTGCGCCCCAGTAGACGTTTGGCCGAGTAGACCGTGTCGTTGGGGTTGTAGACCAGCTGCGCCTTGGCCGACGCCCCCACCAGGACCGACTCCCCGTAGCCGAAAGTCACGATGGAGGGCTGGATCCGGTTGCCGTCGCTGTCGGGCACCACCACCGGCGCGCCGTCGCGGACCACCGCGACCACCGAGTTGGAGGTGCCCAGATCGATTCCGATTGCACTGGCCATGCTTCGCCCCTTTGTCGGCTTGTCGTAGCGCCCGTCGCCAGCGGTCCGGGGCGGGCGCCGCGGGTTCTCCATCGTACGGCCCGCCCGACCACCCGTCAATTCGACCCCGCACATCCGCGCGCGCGACCTGCCGGGACCGGATTTCGGACCCCTCGACCGGATTCCGGACAGGGCCCGAAGCCGACATCCGGGACACTAGATCTGACGGAGGAGCCGGTGAACCCGGCGAAGGTCGAGGGCATCGGCGGGGCCGACGGTGACCAGGGTGGCGCCGGCGCGGGCCATCAGGCGTCGAATCAGCGCCCGCATCCTGGGCCGCGTCCAGCCCTCGATGCTGGCGATCCGTTCCTCGATGGTCCGGTCCGCACCGTACAGCGCGGGGATGTGGTAGGAGGCCAGCGCCGTGGGATTGTCCAGGGCGAACTCCAGGGCCAGCCGGTACCGCCGGATCGCCCGCTGGAGCTCGTCGGCGGTCGGCCCCCGCTCCTTGAGGTCGTGCACCGTGCGGACGACCTCCCGCATCAGGGGCACCAGGCTCGAGGGCGCCACGGCGGCCTCGATGTCCAGGGCACCGGCGTCCGCGAAGGCCTCGTAATGGGCTTCGATGGTGTAGGCCAGGGCCCTCTCCTCGCAGACCCGCCACTGAAGCCGCGACGTCACGCCGTCGCCGAGGATGATCTGCAGCAGGGCGACCCCCTGGGGATCCGGCTCCAGGAGGCCCGGCGCGGGGAAGGAGAGCATCACCTCCACCTGGCTCGCGTCGTGGTCCACGTGATCCGTCCGGAGCCCCGGCTTGCGGGAGTGCAGGGGTGTACGCCGGAGCGCTTCGCCCCGGGCCATGCCCGCGAACGCCGCCTCGGCCCGCTCGATGGCCGCGGAGGGGTCCACCGGACCCGCCACGGTGAGCAACGCGTTGCCCTGGCGCATCAACCGCCGGTGAAAGGCCACCACGTCGTCGCGGGTGAATCCCTCCACGTTGCTGCGGCTGCCCACGATCGGCAGCCCCAATGGATCCCGAGGCCACATCAAGATCCGCGAGAGGTTCTCCAGGTTCAGCTCACGGTCGTCCTCGTCCCGGTCCTGCAACATCTCCTCGAGGACCAGGTTCCGCTCCAGGTCGAGGTCGCCAAACGTGGGATGGACGGTCGCCTCGGCCAGCAGATCCAGGGACTCCCCCAGATCCCTGGGGCTCACGGTCAGGCCGAAGAGGGAGAGGTCTCGCCCCGTGCTCCCCTGCAGCGTACCCCCCAGGTCCTCCACCGCGGCATGGAACGCGCGGGACTCCGGGTGGCTCTCCGTGCCCCGGAAGACCATGTGCTCGACCATGTGGCTCAGTCCGCTGGTGGCCGCGTCCTCGTAGCGGGGACCGGCGGACAGGGTCAGGGACACGTCCAGAGCGTTGAGCCCCGGGCGCACCAGGATCAGCACCGGCAGTCCGGTGCTCAGTCGATGGCGGACGACGTCGTACAAGGTCACCTCACGGGCGGTCGGCGCGCGCCAGGGCGGCGACGACCACCTCGGCAGCTCCGGCCTCGCCCAGGTGGCGGGCGCATTCCCGAGCCGTGGCGCCCGTGGTGATCACGTCGTCGACGAGGACCACCCGGCGCCCCCGCAACCGCCTGCGCATGCGGGCGGGTACGCGAAACAGGCCGCGTACATTACGGCTCCGCTCCCGGGCGGTCAATCCCACCTGAGGCCCGGCCCGCCGTCCCCGCCGCAGAGCGTGCGCCACCCCACCTCGAGCGGGCCCGGCCAGCGCGGCCGCCAGGTCCACGGCAGGGGAGAACCCCCGCTGGATCCAGGCGGCTGTCGACTGGGGCACCGGCACGACCAGGGGCCGGCCCCGTCCGCGGCTCCAGCGACCGACTCCGGCCCGGAACACCGCCCCCAGCCCCCGAGACAGGCTCGGATCGGGCCGGAACTTCCACCGGCCGACCAGGCCGACGACGGGATCCTCGTATCGCAGCAGCGCCCGCGCCACCGCCCACGGTGCCCGGAAACAGGCCGGACAGCGCCCCGCCACCAGGGCGCCACCGCAGACCGCGCAGCGGCCCTGCGCACACCAGGGCAGGTGGGCGAGGCATTCCCCGCACCACCCGGGCAGGCCGTCGGCCGGTCCGTCACAGGCCGAACACACATCGGGGGCGAGCAGCTCGCAGCAGGAATCCAGCCGGGACGTGAGGTCGAGCATGGGCACCTCCAGGTGGAGATGCAGCAAGGGATGTGCCGGATGGGGACGGGTTTCGGTGTCCGCCTCGGCCCTCAGTGATGATAGGGCTCCCCGGCGAGGATCGTCTTGGCCCGGTAGAGCTGTTCCAGCAGGACCAGCAGGGCCAGTTCGTGGGGCAGGGTCATGGGGGAGAGGGAGAGGCGGGCGGTGCAGCGCTGACGGACGTCGCGGGAGAGTCCGAAGGCCCCGCCGACGATCAGCTGGAGGCGCTGACCGCCGTCCCTCAGGGCGCCGATCCAGCGGGCCAGCTCCCGGGAGCTGCGCCGCTTGCCGCCCTCGTCCAGGACCAGCGAAGTGGCGCCGGGGTCGATCCGTTTGAGGAGGCGCTGGCCCTCGGCAGCCACGGCTCGCGCCGGGATCTGACTCCCCCGCGGATCTCCGGCGGACACCACGTCCCAGGTGACGCGCAAAAGAGGTCCGCTGCGGCGGATGTAGGTCTCGCACAGGTCGACCAGCCCACGGTCGCGGGGGCGACCGACGGTGAGCACCTGGATGCGCATCGGAGGAGGGGAGGGATCAGACGCTGGCGGTCGCCGGGGTGGGCGCCGGCGCCGTGGCGGCGGCGATCTCCTCCCGGGGCGCGTCGCACCACAGCCCGTCCAGATCGTAGAACCCACGGGCCTCCACCGAGAAGAGGTGGACCAGCACGTCGCCGCAGTCGATGAGGACCCAGCTGTGGCCGCCACGGCCCTCGACCCCGGCCGGGCGGGCGTCGGCCTCGGCCGCGGCCCGGACCACGGCGTCGGTCATGGCCTCCAGGTGGCGGGAACTGGTGCCGGTGGCAATGACGAAGCAGTCGGCGTAGCCGACCAGCTCGGAGACGTCGAGAAGGACGACGTCCTCGCCCTTCTTCTCGAGGATGGCGTTGGCCAGCTGAGTGGCCTTGTTGTCCGTCGGAATGGTGATCTCCTCCCGATCGGGGTTCGTTCCCCGTCCCGATCGATCGTATCCAGCCCGCCGCCGCCGCGCAATCTCGCCCGGCGCGCCGCGGGGAATCCGCGCTTCGACCTCGGGCCCGGCCACGATTCGCGCCCGAAAACCGCCGCGACCCCGTACCTCGTTACGTAAACTGCGCCGTGTATGGCCGGATTCGGAGGGCGACGAAGGATGGCGAAGGTTCTGAGGTTCACGGCTTGTCTGTTCGCGATCGCGAGCGGGAGTTGCGGCTGCGCGGGCGCCGTGGTCATCGACGTTCTGGTCTCGGACAACCCGTCGCTGGTGCTGGAGAAGACGTTCTCGGTCACCCTGTCCGAGCCGGCCGCCCTCGCCGTGCGGTGCACCCGGGACGACCGACCCGGGGAGGTCCACCTGGTGGAGTCCACTGCGCAGGCGCTGGAGCACGAGGTCGCGGTCCAGGGGCTGGCGCCCGAGGCCGACTACACCTGCGCGGTGGCCCCGGTGGACGTGGCCCTGGCGGCACCCAGCCAGGGTGTCTTCTCCACGGCCGCGCTGCCCGAGTCCATTCCCAGCGCGTCGGCCGCGACCACCGGAACCCCCGGCGCCGCCTACACGCTGATGCCCCACCAGCGCCTGGTGCTGGACGAGCCGTCGATCCGCCTGGTGCTGATGGACAACGAGGGCGAGGTCCGCTGGTACTACCCGCTGCCCATCGAGGGCTACGCCGACATGGGCGCCGAGTACTGGGGCGATGGGCTGTTCCTGTGGGGCGGGGTCAGCGGCTCGGACGAAGGCGCGGGCGTGCCGCGGCTGGTGGACGTCAGTCACCAGGAGCACTACCGGGCCGACTATCCCGGCGCCAGCGAGGGCAACTACCACCACATGACCGAACGGCAGTACGACGGCTCGGTGATCACGCTGATCGAGTCCGACGCCAGTGTCGACGGGCACAATGTCTACGGCTTCGAGGTCCACCGGATCGACGTGGAGGCCGACGAGCTGCTGTGGTCGTGGAACCTCCAGCAGGCCCTGGACGCCGGCAGCCTGGAGGTGGGCGACGCCAACTGGGCGGGGATGATGGTGGGAGACGGAGGGCAGGAAACCCTGGTGATCAGCGTGTGCGAGGGCGAGGCGGTGGTGGGCATCGATGTGGCCACCGGCGAGGCCGCATGGTCGCTGGCCGAGTGGGGAAGCCTCGAGCTGACCCAGGGCGACCTGCCCCGTATCCAGCACGGCCTGGACATCGACGGCCGGCACATCCTGCTGTATGACAACGGCGCCGTCCCCACCACCCGGGCGGTGGAGTTCGCCATCGACGCCGGGGCGGGCACCGCCAGCGAGACCTGGTCCTGGACCGAGGACGGCTTCCAGGAGGCGTGGGGCTGGGGAGACGTGGACTACCTGGGTGAGGACCACGTGGTGATCACCAAGGGGCACGTCCCGGACTGGCACGGCGAGGGCCCGTCGGAGGTCATCGAGGTGGACCGGAGCGACGACTCGGTGGTCTGGCGCCTCAGCTTCACCGAGGAGACCGACGCCATCTACAGCGCCGACCGCATCGGCGGCTGCGACCTGTTCGCCGACACATCCCGCTGTCCCGCGCTGGCGGCGCGGCTCGACGAGCTCACCCCCTGGTTCTGAAACGGAGGACCGCCATGCACCTGCGCTGGCTCCTGATGGCGTCGCTGATGGCCGGTTGTTCCGGCGACGAGGCCACCTGGAGGTACGACACCGCGCCCCCGGCGGGCGACGACGGTGGCGACGACGACGACGATGACGATGACGACGACCTGGAGTACGAGAAGTGGTTGTGGGGCGAACTCGACGGTGACGAGGGCTGGACAGGCTACTCCTACGCCGATCCGGAGCAGGGCGGCGAGCTGTGCGAACTGATGTACGAGGTCGAGTCCTGGGTGAGCACCGACGGCTGCGAAGCGTGTACGGAGGCCTGGACCATCACCCGCGGCGAAGAGGAGATCTGGACGGACGTCGACGGGACCTGCGGTGATGAGGGCTGGACAGGCCTTCAAGGCAGCAGCCTCGGCGTGGGCCACGACGGCGATCAAGTGTGGGCCGACCTGGGCGAGGGGTGGCAGTCCCAGGAAGAGGCCTGGGGCGAGCACGAGTACGACTGGGCCTGGTTCGAGATCTGGCTGGGGGACTGAAAACTTGGCGACACCAGGACGAATCACGATCTTGTTGCTGGCCCTGTCGCTGACCGCCTGCGCAGAGGACCCGGCGGGCGACGACGACGCCACGGGGGACGACGACACCACCGCCGACGACGATGACGACGATGACGACGACAGCGCGGGGGAGCGATTCGGTCTCCTGGGGCGGGTGGGCGCGGCGACCGTGACCGAGGACAGCTACGTTGGGAGCGAGGACCTCTACTTCGCGGCCGACTACGGTGAGGGCGAGGATATCTGCCGCATCCGCTACCCCCTCGTCTCCGTCGCCGTGCGCGAGGACTGCGAAGACTGCGTGTGGGCCTTCGACCTGGTGCTGGGAGCACCCGAACTGCTCTCCGAGACCCACCCCGGCTGCCTGTCGACCGTGGGCGTGGACGGCGCTGCGCTGGATGATCTGGAAGGCACCGCGGTCAGCTACGGCTACAATCCCGACTACTTCGGCCACATCCAGGTGCTGCGCGTGGAGCAGGCAGGGAGCTGGGACTCGGCCGGCCACGCCTCATGGGACGAGGGCAGCGGGGCGTTCGACTACGACTGGCAGGACGGGTACCACACCTATTGAGCGAGGCGTCGCCGGGGCCTGCGGGTTCGGGCACGCGGGAGGAGGTCGGACGTGATGAAGCGATGGCTGCCCTGGGCATCGGTGGTGTGGCTGGTCGGCTGTCCCGGTGGGGAAGCGGACGACGACGCGAGCCCCGATGGCGTGACCATCGGGGACATCGAGGTGGAGGTGCTGGACGGCATGCCCACCCTCGCCAGGGTCACCTGGTCCACCAGCGAGGCGGTCGCGTCGCAGGTGCGGTTCGGAGAGGACGACGCCCTGGGCCAGGTCACCCCCCTCGGCGAACCGGCCACCGAGCACAGCGCGCTGCTGCTGGGGTTGCCGCCGTCCACCAGCGGCCGGTTCCAGGTGGTCGCCGGTGACGCCGAGAGCGACGTGATGTCCGTCGACACAGGGGCGCTGGACGACGTCTTCCCGGACTTCGTGCTCGACGGAGATCCGCAACAGCCGTTCATGCTCACGCCCCTGTACGCCCCCGAAGGTGCCGACGGTCCCGTGATCCTCGATGGTCGGGGTCGGACGGTGTGGCACTACTCCGATCCCCGGGGGCTGTACGTCACGCGGGTCCGCCTGGCCCGGGACGGCTCGGGGCTGGTCTACAACTCCTCCGACCTCAACGGACACGACCACGAGACCCAGGAGCTGGTCTGGGTCTCCTGGGAGGGCGAGGAGACCCGCACCGAGCAGGTCCACTTGATGGGCCACGACTTCGTACAGAAGGTCGACGGGACCCTCGTCACCGTGGCCTTCGAGGAGCGCGAGGAGGCGGTCGGTACCAAGCTGGTGGAGGTCGCCCTGGACGGCACCCAGACCGACATCTGGTCCAGCTGGGACTGCTTCGATCCCGCCATCCACACCCACGACGAGATGACCATGGGCTGGACCTTCGCCAACGCCCTGGACTACGACGAGGCGGCCGACGTCTACACCCTCAGCTTCCGCAACTTCGGATCCATCGTCTCCGTGGACGGGGCCAGCGGCAGCTGTGACTGGGTCCTGGGCGACGTGGCCGGCACCATCGACATCACCGGCGACACCTTCGAGCACCAGCACCAGTTCGCGCGGACCGAGGACACGATGCTGGTGTTCGACAACGACGGCCAGCCCGGTCAATCCCGGGTCATCGAGTACGACTTCGACCCCGCGGCGGGCACGGCCACCGAGGTGTGGAGCTACTCCTTCGACTCGTGGAACGTCGTCCTCGGTGACGTCCACCGCCTCGAAAACGGCGACACCCTGGCGGTCTGGGGCATGCACGGCCAGGTCGACCGCATCACCCCCGACGGCGAGGTCGTCACCCACCTGTCCACCGACGAGCCGGGGACGGTGATCGGATTCACGGTGCTGACGGACGACCTGTATGTCGAGTAGCGGGACGGGTTCCTAG
>CAZITQ010000114.1:0-29318 GCA_964542165.1 uncultured Rickettsiales bacterium | reverse complement strand
CGGCGGGCCGGACCGCGAACCCCCCCCCCTCCCCCCGCCCGGGCCCCAGCGGCCCCGCCACGTACCTCGCCAGGCTCCGGCAAGCGACCCGACGCGGCTCGACGACCAGGACCGAGCCCGCCGCGTCCGCACACCAGGTGGGCACGACCGTGGACTTGCCGCTGCCGGTGGGGGCGGTGAGGACGACGGGGCCATTGGACAGCGCGTCGCGAAATCCGGGTTCCACGCTATGGACGGGAAGTCGGGCCACCGGGACAACCTCTATCGTGGTTCAACTCCAGGTTCAACCGCCCTTGCGTCTCGTGAGATTCCGGTAGACTCACGGCCGTGGATCCGCCGCACTACGACCGTCCGTACTTCGATCCGGATGTCCTTTTCTGGTTCCTGGCCGTCGTTGTGACGGTGGTGCTGTCTGCGGCTTTCATCGCGTTCATTCGCCAGCAGGCCTCGCGTCGACGCTGGGTTCGATGCCCCACATGCGGCCGTGCACGGGCCATCATCACCGGCGACCTTGTCGACATCCAGGCGACCTGCGCCCACTGTGACCAGGTCTTCGTGTCGGATGCCCTGCCCGGCCGTCCCGACGATCTCGGGCCCCCGGACGGAGAGGAGCCGCTGGTTCCGACAAACACGCCCGTCGATCCAGCGCCCACGCAACGAACAACTGACACCCACCCGCCAGATCCCGGGCGCGCCGCACCGCCGCCGGAGTCCGAGAAACAAGACACCCCTCCTCCGGCGTTGTCCACTGGAACCCTCGTCGATCAACGCTACGAGATCCTCGCCCCCCTCGGCGAAGGCGCCATGGGCAGCGTGTATCGCGTCCGGCACACCGGACTCAACAGCACGCACGCCCTCAAGCTCCTCGACCCAGACCTGGCCAGGCACGCGGACATCCGCAACCGCTTCCTGGCCGAGGGCCAGATCCAGGCCCAGGTCAAGCACCCCAACATCGTTCAGGTGACCGACATCGTCACCGATCCCCTGCCTGGCCTGGTGATGGAGTACGTCGAGGGACCGTCCCTGGGCAGCTACATGGCAAATCGGGAGGCCCCGCTTTCGGGAGCCGAGCAGGCAGCGATCCTCCTCCCGGTCCTCGAGGCCGTCGAATCGGCCCATCAGGCCGGCATCGTCCACCGGGACCTCAAGCCCGACAACCTCCTGATCGGCCGGGACGGCAAGGGCCAGCTGCGCCCGGTCGTCACCGACTTCGGCATCGCCAAGGTCCTGGACGAGACCTCGGTGGCCACCGGCAAGAAGAAGACCGAGACCGGCATGCGGCTGGGCACCCTGATGTACATGGCCCCCGAGCAGATCCGGGGCCTCCCCGACGTGGACCACCGGGCCGACATCTTCGCCCTCGGCGCCATCCTCTACGAGCTGGTCACCGGCACCGCCGCCTTCGACGCCCCCTCCGAGTTCGACACCATGCGCAACATCGTCGACGGCACCTACGAGCCCCCCGAACGCCGCGTCGACGACCTCGACCCGGTGCTCGCCGCGTGCATCCGCAAGGCGCTTTCCCCCGATCCTGCGGCCCGCTTCCCGAGCTGCGAGCTGTTCCGGCAGACGC
Source organism: uncultured Rickettsiales bacterium (assembly GCA_964542165.1). GTDB lineage: Bacteria > Myxococcota_A > UBA796 > UBA9615 > CAYRNR01 > CAYTBN01. The sequence goes on along the minus strand of CAZITQ010000114.1, from coordinate 27,745 downwards.
TTCAGGCAGGGCTGACGGGCTGATATCCACGGCACCCAGCCGCGTCGCTGGATTTCAGTGTGAGCGGTGGGTGTACGTCCGCCCCGAGTACCCGTGCTACCGTCGCCGAGGGCCTGTCATCACACAGGCCAAGGGGGGTCCGCATGCACCGACACATCACCACGGCCGTGTTGCCCATTCTCGCGCTCCTGATCGCCCCAGCCCACGCCCAGGAGCCCGCCGAGCAGGTCGCGCGGGCCTGTGAGTCGGGCGACGCGACCTCCTGCAACCAGCTCGGTATTCGATACCTCAACGCCGATGAGGTGGAAGGCGATCCGGCCCGCGCCCTCGAGTTCTTCCACCAGGCCTGCGAGCTAGGGGAGCCGTGGGGCTGCTACAACGCCGCCACGCTCTACCGCGACGGCGATGTCGGAGCTGTCGACATGAGTCGGGCGCTGGGGCTGTTCGAGCAAGCGTGCGAGGCGGATCTCGCCGTCGGGTGCAATCAGGTGGGACTCCGCTACGCACAGGGCGAGGGGGTCGAAGTGGATCTCGCGATGGCCGTGCAACGGTACGAGAGGGCTTGCGAGCTGGGGGAACCCTGGGGCTGCTACAACGCCGCTTTGAACTATTCGGAGGGACTCGGCGGTGCCCCGGACGAGGTCAGAGCTGCGGAACTCTACGAACGAGCCTGCGATGCCGACCTCGCCGACGCCTGCACGTCTCTCGGTCTCCAGTTCGACTTCGGTGACGGGGTCGCACAGGACAGGACCCGCGCCACGCATCTCTACGAGAGAGGCTGTGAACTCGGGGACAGCCTGAGCTGCCACTTCTCCGGCATCCAGTATCTCGGTGGACTCGGCGTGGCGAAGGACCTGGGCCGAGCGGTGGAGTTCTTCGGCCGGGCGTGCGACGCGGACCACGCCTCGTCTTGCAACCAGCTGGGTCTCCGGTACGACTTCGGCGAAGGGGTCGCTGAGGACCAGGATCGGGCCACGGAGCTGTTCGAACGCGCGTGTGAACTCGGTGATTCCGCGGGCTGCAGCAACGCGGGAGCACAGTATCGGCTTGGCAAGGGTGCGATCGCAGATCCGGTTCGAGCGGCGGCGTACTACCGGCAGGCCTGCGAGGCGGGCCACGCCCTTGGCTGCAACGAGCTCGGAATGCTGCACCACGCGGAAGGCCGCTACGCCGAAGCGCGCCCGCGGTTCGAGCGCGCCGCCGAGCTGTGGGAGGCGGATGGTGAGCCATATCGGGCCGAGCAGGCGCGGAGTTTGTTCAACGTCTGCAGCGCCGCCCGGATCCTCGGAGATTTCGAGGGAGCATCGGCCGCCGCGCAACGATCGCTCGACCTCAGGCGAGAGCTCTACTCGGAACCGCACTGGGAGATCGCGCAATCCCTGTGGGGGCTCGGCCAGGTGCATCTCTCCGGCGGCAACTTCGCAGCAGCCCTCGAGTTGCTCGACCCATCCCACGAGATGTCCCGCAAGACCCTGGGCAAGAACCACACCCAGACCCTGATGATCCTCGCGGATCTCGCCGCCACCCATAACCGCCTGGGTGATTCCGCCAAGGCGCTGGGTCTGTTCCGGGGCTGCGTGCCTCGATTCGAGGCCGCGTTCGGCCCGGAGCATGCTCAGACCGCGGCGGCGTTGGACATCCTGGGAACCCTGTACCGGGAAACGGGGAACCCCGACGAGGCGCTCCCGCTCGCCGAGAGGGCCGCGATCCTCCGGGAGGCCATCCTCGGGCCGGACCATCCAGACACCGCGGTATCCGTGTCCAACCTGGCCTCTGTGTACCTCTTCCACGGTCGATTCGCGGATGCTCTCGCCCTGGCGGAACAGGCCGTTGGCATCTTCCAGCGGGCAGGCCTGTCGACCATCGAACCGGCGATCCAGGCCCGAACCATGCTGTGCGCGACGTACTCCACGCTGGGCGACTATGCCGAGGCCGATCGCCTCTACGGCGAGCTCATGGGCGACGTGGAGAGGGCCTTGGGGCCCACCCATCCCACCACAGCGACCGTGCTCATGGCCTGGTCACGGATGCACCGGGAGGTGGCCGAGCACGGGCGAGCACGGGAGTCGCTGGCCCGCGCCCTGGAGATCACCATAGACAACCTGGGAGCCGAACACTGGCAGGTTGGCTGGATCCAGAACGAGCTCGGGATCGTGCTGATGGAGTCCGGCCAGTTCGCGGAGGCTCTGGAAGTGGTCGAGATGGCCTACCGGCTCTTTCGGTCACAGAGGGGGGACAACCACCCCGAAACCATCCAGATCCTGGTCACCCTGGGAGCGGTCCGAGCTCACCTCGGCGACTACGCCACCGCCGAACGCGATCTGCGGCGCGCGGAGACCCTGGCCGGGCAGATCGAGGGTGCGTCGGACTTTCTCGTCGCGGCCTGCGCCGCCAACCTGGCTCTGGTACACCGTGGCCGGGGGGATCTCAGCCGTTCCGTCGAGGAGAGCCAGCGAGCGTCTGCCCTCCTTTCCCAGGCTCTGGGACCTGACCACTATTCCACCCTCACGGGGAGGGCAAACACGGCCGTGGTGCTGGGCGAACTCGGCGACTACGACCGGGCGCTTCCGATGCTGGAGGACGTGCTGCGGCGAATGGAGGGGGCCGTCGGGTCCGACCACCCCTACACCGGACGGATCGCCAACGACCTGGGCGTGGTCCACCTGAAACGCGGGGACCTCGGGGCTGCGCGGGGGTACTTCGAACGGGCGATCGCCATCCACGAGGCCCGATTGGGAGAGCAGTCGACCCAGCTGGCGCTGTTCCTCAACAACCTCGCCATGGTTCACCACGCGGAGCTGAGATACGACGACGCCCTCGCGGCTCTCGAGCGAGCGGGGGAGATCACCCGGTCGTCCCTGGGCGAGTCCCACCCCCAGCTGGCCTACATGACTGGCAACCTGGCAGCGCTGCACCTGGATACGCTGCAGCTGGACGAAGCCCTCTCGTGGGGCCGCGAGAGCGTACGAATCTGCGAAGCCTCCCTCGGGGGGAATCACCCGCGCACTGCGATGTCCCGGCACAACGTCGGGATCGTGCTGTGGCACCAGGGAGAGCTGGCCCAGGCCATCAAACCGGTCAAGCGAGCCCTGGCCGTGTGGGAGGACAGGCTCGGCGAGAACCACCCGGACACCGCGATGGCCCTGGGGAACCTGGCCATGCTCCACGGGGCGAACGGAAACTTCGCTGCTGCCCTCGAAGCCAGCGAGCGGGCCCGATCGATCGAGGACGAGTTCCTGGCGCGGAACCTGACCCTGGGCTCGCCGTCCCAGCAGCGCGACCTGGTCGACACCCTGTCGGACTCGACGCGGATGGCCCTGTCGCTGCACCTGCGGGACAGCCCCGGCGATCCGGAGGCCGCGGACCTGGCCCTGCGAACGCTGCTTCGCCGCAAGGGAAGGACGGTCGACGCCGAGGCGGATATCGCCCGCCGCGTCCGCGCCCATCTGGGCGAGGAGGCCGAACCGCTGCTCGACGAGCTTCGGGGGACGACCTCCCGACTCGATGTCCTTCTCCGCAGGGGTCCCGGCGACGGAGACGTGGAGGCCTGGCGCGCGCAGCTCGCCACCCTCGAGGAGCAGGAGGAAGGACTCCGCCAGGAGCTCTCCAGCCGCAGCGCCGCGTTCCGCGCCGCGGTCGTCCCCCTGGGGCTCTCGGACGTGGCAGGCCGGCTGCAACCCGACCAGGCCCTGGTCGAGTTCGCCGTCTACCGACGACTCGATCCGATGGCCGAACGGGGTTCGCAGTGGGGAACCGAGCGCTACGCGGTCTACGTCCTGCGCCACGACGGAAGTGTGGCCGGATTCGACCTGGGCGAGGTCGACGAGGTCGACCCCCGGGTGGGTCGAATCAGGGAGGCCATCCTCCGCAGGGAGCCCACGGAGACCGCGGGTCGGGAGATGTTCGACGCGGTGCTGACCCCGGCCGAGGACGCGCTGGTGGGCGTCGACCATCTGGTGATCGCCCCGGACGGGCAGCTGAACCTGGTCCCCTGGAGCGCGCTCCTGGACGCAAGCGGGCGCTACCTCGGCGAGGATCGCCTGCTCACGACCGTCACCTCCGGTCGGGACCTGCTCCGTCCCGCAAGCCAGGAGCCCTCGCCCGGTCGAGCGACCATCGTCGCCGGCGTGGACTTCGGGCAGGCAGCCGGTGGCTCCATCGGCGGTGGGACCGCCGAGCCGACATCTCGCAGCCACTGTTCGGGCCCCTGGAGCGCCCTGCCCGGCACCGAGGCCGAGGGGCGCGCCATCCACGAGAAACTCCCGGGTAGCACCTGGCTCCAGGGGGCGGCCGCGAGCGAACACGCCATCAAGAGCCTGGACTCCCCACCCATCCTCCACGTGGCCACCCACGGCTGCTTCGAGGAGGGACTGGCCTGGTCGCCACCGGATTCCCGCGGGGCCATCGTCCACGCCCAGCCCCGTACCCTCGACGACTCGGCACCGTTGACCCGGGTCGTGGAGAGCAATCCGCTCCTCTCCAGCGGCATCGCGCTGGCAGGGGCCAACGACCCGCCCGAGGATGGGGACAACGGTTTCCTCACCGCCGCCGAGGTCGTCCAGATGAACCTGAACGGAACACGCCTGGTCGTACTCAGCGCCTGCGAGACCGGCCTCGGGAAGGTCCGCAACGGCGACGGCGTTCAAGGTCTGCGCCGCGCCCTGGTCCTGGCGGGTTCGGAGACCCAGGTCCTGAGCCTGTGGAAGGTGGACGACGACGCAACGGCAGCGCTGATGACCGAGTTCTACGACCAGCTCCTGGCCGGCACGCCCAGGGGCGAGGCGCTGCGCAAGGCCCGGCGGGCCATCTCGAGTCAGGAACGGTGGGTCCATCCCTTCTTCTGGAGCGCATTCGAGCTGTCCGGTGACTGGAGGCCCCTCGAACTGGGCGGGCACTGATTCGGTGCGTCACCTCACCTTCACGTCGAGGATCTCCTTCACCGCCAGACCACTCAGAGCTTCGTGACTCACCACAGGACCCTCATCCGTCCACTCGGAGTCCCGGGCCACCTCGCGCTTGACACCAAAAACGGTGCGAGCCCGTACCCAGACCCGTGCTCCTTTGGGTAGGTCCATCAACCGCTCGGCGATCTGGCCCTCGCCGTAAAGGTAGAAATAGCCACCGTTCGTCTTTTCATACGAGCGAACCGTACCGCCTTGGGAGAGGTTGAAGACCGAACAATCATCGACATCCGCACCGCGGAATCGGCTGTTGGCGGTGAACTCGATCGTCACCTCACGATTGCGATACCGCGCGGGGAGCTCGGAGAATCGCTCCAGGATCCGTGCGGACTCCTCGGGCAACATCAGTTCGACGCCACCTTCCACATGTGCACCCGAGGTCGTGAGCGCTGGCGGGAGATCGGCCAGGATCTTCGAGGCGAGGTCCTCCGGAGTGGTGAACGTGCTGATCACGTGAGTCTTTCGAAGGTGTTCTTTGAGTTTGGACAGACGGTCGGCGCCCTCGCCCGTCTCGATATGGATCGGGAGAACAGGCTGATTCTGTTCGTCTATCAGGTACACGAGCGTGGGGATTTTCCTCCGTTGGGCCTCCAGATATTCGAGGTGAGTGATCGACTCCGCAGAGCCGTCGGGCACGAACCCGTAGCGCATCCCGAAGATCCCGATGTACACCTTGCTCGACGCCACGGCGCTGAGGCACTCCGCCAGCGGGCGCCCGGGCTTCGATCCGAAGTACTCCATCCCCCGAACCACGGTCTCCAGTCGATGCAGGACGTCGAGTGTGGCCTCGCGATAGGGCAGCATGTCCGTGTAGGTCGACCCGACGAAGACCGGGACGTGTTGTTTTTTTTCAGCGGTCGCCATCTCCCACCTCCAAGTCGCATGTTGTGGGCAGACCCATCGGCGCCCGACCGCGGCCTCACAGCCTCCTACGGTACGTCCGTCGGTTCCATTCGCCGAACCCCCTCGATCCGCCCGAAGAACCGATCATAGCTACAGAGCCCTTCCGCCCCTGCGTCCAGGCACACCGCCGCGTGCAGGGCGACCCGAGCGGTGCATTCGGCATGGGTGTCCATCAAGCCGCGGGCCCGGTCGAGGACAGGGGCGGTGATCGGGAGGACGACGGGGAGGAGGGTTCGGGCCAAGTCGTAGACCTTGCGACCGTCCTCCCAGCGGCGGATGGCGCGGTAGCGGTGGAGGATCTCCTGGAGTACCTCGGCGTCGATGGCAGCATCCACGTCGCCGTCGGCGATCCGCCTCAGCAGGGCGACGCTGGGGGCCTTGTGAGGATGCTCGGCACCCGCCGCGTACATCAGGATGTTGGAGTCGAGCAGGATCACGGCAGCAACTCCTCGGGCGCGGGGACGGACTCGTCTGCCATCTCCTCTGGTGTTCCCACCGGGAGGTCGAGGGCTTCCAACTCGTCTACGGCCGCGCGGCGCTCCTCGGTCGGCACCAGGCCGTACTGACTGACGCAGGCCTCTCGCACCAGATACCCCAGGCTGACCCCGCGCTGGCGGGCGATCCCCGCCAGCTGCTCGTGGAGGCGCTGACTGAACAAAATGGTGGTCTTCTTGTCGAGCTCCATATCCACCTCCATATATGGAGCCTACTCGCCAACCCTCCGGAGATCAACGGAAAGCCTCGCCGTCGATGATCGCCGGGATCAGCGCGGTAATGTCCCCAATCCCTGCAGCCCCGGCATCGCACCCGTCGCCGTGGTCCCGGCGCTCGGCGCCAGCACGATGGTGGCGCCGGCGACGTCCGGGCCGGCGACCTCGAGGGTGGTCTCGCCCATCATCAGCAGGGAGTCGGTCAGGGGGTGCCAGGCGCCGTCGTCGCCCAGGTGGCGGACGGCCACGTCGGCGCCCGTCGTGGGGTGGACGCTGACGCTGGCGAAGGCGCCGCCGGGTTCGGGGCGCAGATCGATCCGGTCGCCGCCGGCGACGGTGATCACGCTCAGCCCCTGGCGGGCATGGACCGGGGGCTCGCCCGGGGCGAGGCCGTGGGCGATGACGGGGACGGTGAGCGTCTCGCCGGGGCGGGTGGCGGGCTGGAGCCAGACCGAGACCTCGGGTGTGTGGGTACCCCCGCGCTCCTGCGCCAGCAGCAGGGTCTCCCCCTCGAAGGTGCCCCCCTCGTCACCCAGGACCGACGAGTGGATCTCCTGCCCATCCACCATGACCCGCAGGAAGACGACGGACCAGCCGGGCGTGTAGCTCCACTGGTCCGTATAGCCCACGCGTCCCGCCAGAAAGGTCCAGCGGGCGGCCACCCGGGGATCCAGTACCAGCTGGGTGGGCTTCTCGCTGGCGTCCACCGACCAGTGGGCGAGCTGTCCCGGGCCCACGCCGAGCTGGCGCCGTCCCGAGATCGCCTCTTCCGTACCGGTGGGGACGTGCTCGAAGCGCACCCGCCCCGAGTACTCGGACACGCCGGTCCGGGTCGGCCAGCTGGGCTGGATGGTCACCTCGGTCGACGGCGTGTAGTCGGGGATCTCCAGCAGGTAGCGCAGGCGGTCCGCCCGACCGGAGGGGAGCTCGTAGCCCGGGATGTTGACCCAGTGTCGCCCGCGGCTGCCCGGCCGTGGGAATTCGAACAGGTAGAACCCGCCCCGGTCGGCCTCGAGCTCGAGGACGTCCTGGTCCGCGGGGGCCACGAGGGTGCCCACCAGCTCGGTGACCCCGGGCTTCAGCGTCTTCTCGACGCCACGGACGCTGTCGGCGCCGAACCCCTGCATCATCGCCACCGCGGCCAGGACGCCGGACACCCCCACGGCGAGGACCGGGAGGGCCCAGCGCCGCCGCGAGGCCGAGGGCGTTGGATCGGGCAGACCCGCCAGCGCCGGGAGGCCGACGCCGATGGCCGCGAACGCGCCCGCGAAGCAGCCGCACACCACGGTCAGCAGCGACAGCATCAGTCCCGTGTCCCAGCCGTGCTGGGCCAGGGGTTGCATCAGGGTTCCGTAGGCCTCGCCCTGGGCCCAGGTGGTGGTGAACGCCCCGGTGGCCAGCGCGGCGGCCAGGACGCCCCCGGCCGCCAACAGGGCCGCCACCGGTGGCCCCACGAGCAGTCGGAGGATGCGGGGTAGGCCGCGAAGCAGCCGCTCCACGCCAAAGGCGCAGAACGGAGCCAGCACGGCGATCCCGACCATCACGCTCATCAGGTCGCCCCGGGAGCCGGCGTAGAGGTAGACGTCGGTGAACGGGATCGGTAGCGACGGCGCGCCCCACCACCTCGAGTAGAGCACGCCGATGCCGACGGGCAGGTAGGCAGACACGAAGGCTGCGATCCACATCCGCAGGTGGAGGTCCTGGGCCCTGCCCTCCTCCGACCGCAGCTTCAACGGGGACCCGGGATAGGCCGAAAGGAACGGAATCGCGATCAGGAAGCCGATGGCCGGGTAGACCAGCAGCCCGATCAGCCAGTTCCAACCGAGCCAGGGGGCCCAGAAGTAGCGCACGCTCCGCGACAGCAGCTGGTGCAACGCCAGCCCCGAGAGGCTGCCCAGCAGGGCCCCCGCGGGTCCCAGCAGGAGCGGCAGGAATCGGCGGAACACGTGGATCATCGCTGTCCGTCGTCGGGGCGGCCCCCGGTATGCCCATAGCCCCCGGCCGCCGTGACGCATTCCCGGCCGGCGCGCGGCCGCGTCGGCTCATCACCATTGGTGCGGTACACTCGCCCCGAACGCAAGCCCGGCGCACCGGGACGCGAGGAGATCGTGGCCCCCGAGGACATCCCCCCCGACTACTACTGGCGGTACTTCCGGGCGGTGGTCGACACGGCGCTGGAACAGCACGGGCACCTGTTCTCGGCCCCGGAGCGGGAGCGGATCGACGCCCTGCTGGCCCTGCCACGCCCCTGTCAGCAGCTCTACGTCCGCATGTTCACCCGCAAGGGCGACCTGTTCCGCAGCTCGAAGCTGGACTACCCGGAGATCGGAGATCTGCAACCGGTACTCGAGGCGCTGGAGGGTGCCGGGTTCGTCCGCACCGATCCCCCGCAACGCCTGGGGGACGCCGAGACCCTGGCCAGGCTCACGGTCCCCGAGCTCAAGCGCCTGGCAGCCCTCCTCGAGCTGGCGACCGCCGGGCGCAAGTCCGAGTTGCTGGAGCGTCTGGCGGAGACCGACGCCGAGCGCCGGGCCGGGTGGCTGAGCGAGCTCGATCACTTCCACGAGTTGCTCCACCAAGAGCCCTTCCTGCTGTGCCAGGTGCTGTTCTTCGGCAACCGACATCAGGACCAGACCGCGTTCGTGCTGGTGGACCTGGAGGTCAGCGCCTTCGAGGACTACCCGGTCAGCCGCTCTGCGCCGCTGTTCCCCGACCGGAGTGATCTGGACGAGTACCTGGTGGCGGCCGCCCGCTGGGACAGCGGGTTCGAACGGGCCGAGGAGGCGGACCTGGATGGCCTGCTGGAGCTGGCCGAGGCCTCGCTGGGGTCCCTCGACGATCGGGCCGAGTTGCCGCCCCACCGGCGGAGGGTGGATCCCTCACGGTACGACGAGCGGCTCGCACAGCTGGCGGGGCGAGAGCTCGAACGCGCGGGTGAACACGGACGCGCTGTGGCCCTGTACGAGAGACTGCTGCAGGCGGGGCGCAGTGCGACCCGTGCGGCGCGGGTGGCCGACCGGATGGGTCTGGCCCTCAAGCGCTCCGGCGAGGACCCGACCCGACTGGTCGAACCGCTGGAGCCCTGGCTGGCGTCCCCCAGCCTCGACGACATCTCCCGTCACCAGGTGGAGCTGCGGCTGTTCCGGCTGGGGCTGGGCGACGATCCCCGGGCACGACTGCTGCGCCCGGAGGTGCTGGAGTTCGAACTGGAGGCGGCCGGCTACCAAGGACCCAAGGCGCTGTACCGGGTGGACGAGGAAGCCCTCTCGGTGGAGGAGGCGGTCCACCGCCGGCTCGGTTGCCCGGGCATGTGGTGCGAGAACGTGCTGTACTCGACCCTGTTCGGCCTCCTGTTCTGGGACGTGATCTTCGCCCCCCTCGAGGGCATGTTCCAGCACCCCTTCCAGGACGCTCCGCTGGACTACCGAACCGAGTTCTTCCACCCCCACCGGACCGACCGGTTCGGCGCCCGCATTGCCGAACTCACCGGGGGTGATCCCGTCGGGCTGGTCCTCGAGGCCCACCAGGCCCATGCCCCGCGGCGCTGTACGGGCGTGGCCTGGGACGCCCTGGAGCCCGAGGTGCTCGCCGACGCCGCCCGGGCAATGGGTCCCGGCCTGGTCCCTGTCCTGGAGCGTATCGGCCGCAATCCGCGGCGCCACCGTCGCGGACTGCCCGACCTCTTCGTGTGGTGCGATGGCCGCGCTCTGCTGGTGGAGGTCAAGGGCCCCGGCGACCAGGTCTTCCTGGAGCAGGCACTGTGGCACGATTTCCTGCTCCGTCACGGGGTGGATGTACGTCTGGCGCGCGTGAAGCGAGCCTGAAGCGCGCCGCTCGGGTGCCGCTCAGATCTGGGGGAACTTCTTGATCTGGAACTCGGAGTCGGACTCGCGCACGAAGCGCAGCAGCCCCGGGTGGACGATCCAGGTCTCGCCCCAGGGATCGCCGCTCTCGGGGCCCACCGTGAATTGCTCCCAGGCCCAGAAGCCCGGAGACCGGATGTGCTGGACGCCCGGCGGGTCGTCGGGCAGGGAATGGGTGGTGCCGCCGCGCAGCTGGCCACGGAGTTCGTCGCCCACCTGCTCCTCGGCCCGGGTGATGCCCCCGTCGCCAGCCCGCTCCAGGAAGATGCCGTACAGCAGATCCCGGTGGAACAGGGCGCAGAGCTGGGGGTAGGGGTCGCTGGCCCGGCACTGGGTGTCCGGATCGCCGAACCGGCGGGCGGTGAATCCCGGGAAGCTCGCCAGGAACTCGTCGCGGGTGCTGCCCAGGGCCATCTCGCGCCGGGTCACCGTGAAACTCGTGGACGGCTGGAAGGGATCGTCCAGATCGGCGCACCGACCGGGGACCCGGAAGGGAAAACGCTGGGGCGGGCCCCCGACCTCGACGACCACCGCGAACCATGCGTCACCGTCGGGCTGGCACAGGGGGACCAGCTGCTGGCCCTCCAGCGAGCCCTCCACGTCGTGCCCCCATACCGGTTCGTAGCTCGGTTCGGTCAGCTGGACCGGGAAGCCGTGCTCGGCGATCACCGCGCCGAATTCCATGGCCGGGACGTCGGCGCCCTCGCGAACGAGCACCAGCCGGGCCATGGGCGGCTCCCCCTCTCGCGGGCGTTGCACGCGGATGGCGTCGAAGGTGATGGCCTTGGCCCGGTCCGGGGGCCGGTCCGCCATGGTCAGCGGCCAAAACGTGCCCTCGCGTGTCATCTTGAGGAAGACCTGGGCCGACCGCCGCTGGGCCGCCTCCCGGGCCTTGAGGGCCTTCGGGTGCCCCGGGTACTGCTCCGCCATGGCCAGCAGCGCCAGCGGGCCGCCCTCCTCCGCCTCCCGGAACAGGGCCTTGTGCCAGGCCTTGGTCGCGTCCCCCAGCAGCGGGTGATCGGGCCAGTCGTCGAGGAACCGGCGCCAGGCCGCGGACGAACCGTCGGCGGACGCCTCGTCGAACAGCGCCTGCTTCCAGCGATCCTCCCCCTCGCTCCAGCGGGGATGGCCGGACCACTCGTCCAGGAAGGTCCGCCACCCCTCGGCCGAGCCGAGCTTGGCCGCCTCACCCCAGGCGAGCTCCTTGGCGCGCACCATGGCCTGTTCCGCCTGGGGGGCCTCGGGGAACCCCTCGGCGAAGGCCAGAGCCGACGACGAGGTGCCCGTGGCCAGGGCCTGCTCGAAGAGCACCCCTGTGGCCGTCGCCCCCGCCTCGGTCTCCGCGAAGTCCTCGGCCAGGGCCCACAGCAGGTCGCCGTCGTCACCGGCCTCGTCCAGCAGCATGCGCGCGCCCAGCTCGCGGGCGCCGCCGGCCGCCGCCGTGCCCTCCCAGCGGAGCCAGAACTCCTCCAGGTGGGGCACGGTCACACTGTCCGGGTTGGCCGTGGTGAGCCAGACGAAGCGGGCCGCGGCACAGGCCTCGAACAGCATCGGATCCTCGATCTCCTGCTTCGCCAGCTCCTTGGCGCACAGGGACCAGGCCTTGTCGCTCTTCTCCGCCTCCACGAGACGGTCGATCTTCTTGGGGTTGGGCGCAGCGGTGGCGGCCAGGGCGGTCCCCAGCGTCGCGACCAGCGCCATTCCTCCCCAGACCCTCATCCCGCTCCCTCGTGCTGGTGGCCGCGCGCCACCTGGCACCGCGTCATACACCGGTGATGGTGATGTTGCCAAATTCCGTGGTCACCCTGAGCACCCGAGTCGCGTCCGGTTCGTCGCTCACCCCGGTGACCGTCACCTCCCCCGTCGTGGAACCGGCGATGACCTGGTAGGCCCCCGCGGGCACGACCAGGTCCACCTCCCCGGACACCGACACCACCTCCACCTGCTCCGGCGCCTTGGACCAGGTCAGGTAGATCGGCCCCGAGTCGGTCTCGGCCCTCCCCTGGGCCGCCCGGAGATCCGTACCCACCAGCAGACCGAGGGCGGAGGAGAGGTCCAGGTCGCCGACGACACCCGCCGCCTTCAGCTCGGCGTCGTGGCTGCTCGCCGTCAGCGTTCCCTCCACGTCCCGGACGTCCACCGGTCCGGAGCCGGTGTGGATGTCCACACTGCCGCCGATGTCGTCCAGATCCACCGCGCCGGTGTCCGTGGTCAGGGTGACGACGCCGTCGACGGCCTCGGCCACGATGTCGCCCGACGAGCTGTTGAGATTGGCGGACAGCGAGGGCGGCGCGAACACGGTGAACGACCCGTCGCAGACCTCCTCGTCGGGGCACAGGAGCGTGAGGTACAGCGTGCTCCCCTCGAGCACCACCCCCACCTCGGGGGTTTCACCGGTGTACCGCAGCTCGACGTTGACCCGGGTGTCCCCGGCCTCGGACGGCATCACGGTCACCGTCGCCGGGCCCAGGTCGCTCTCGACCCGGTCCACGGCGTTGCCGAAGTCGTGGGACTCGTGGCTCACCCTCTCGCCGCACGCGCCGGCAAGCGCGATGACAGCGAGCCACAAGAGCGGCCCCTCGCCCCGCCACGTCCTGTTCTTCAGCCGTCCCATCACCCCTCCTTCCCCATCGCTGGACCCGCCGTCGGCAGGTCGGCCGGTGGTGTCCAGCCCCCGAGCTCGGCCTCCAGCACCCGCGCCGTCGCGATGGTCAGGGCGTCGCGGCCCTCGGCCCCCACGACCTGGGTCCCCAGGGGCATGCCGGTGGCCCCCAGCCCCAGCGGAACCTGGGTCGAGGGCAGGCGCAGCACGTTGAACAGCGCGCAGTACGCGAACTCGTACGGCCGCAGCAGGGCGACCCTATGGCGCATCGCCGTGCGGGGGAAGGGGGGATGGAGCAGGACGCCGTCGTCCCCCAGCCGATCCTCCAGCTCTGCGGCCAGGGCTCGACCCTCGTCCGCGAAGCGGGTCAACCAGTCGCCGGAGAACGTCGGCGCCGTGCGCTCGAAGGCACAGAGCATCAGCGAGGGCAGGATGTGTTGCCCTCGCCCCAGCGCGGCGCGCAGCATCGACCGCCCCAGCGGGATCGCCGCCCCGTCCCCGAGGATCTCGGCGAAGGTCCACCCCTGGGCCTCGTCCATCAGCCCGAGCCAGAGCTCCAGGGAGCGGCGGAGCGAGGGGTGGCTCCAGGGCTCGACCCTCGCCCCGCGGTCGGCCAGGGCGCGTCCGGCACGGCGCACGGCGGCGCGCATCTCCGGGCGCACGGGGATCCGGCCGTTGTCCTCGACCACCAGCACCCGCAGATCCCGAGCGTCACCGGCGGCCAGGGCGTCTCCTACGTCCCAGCCATGGGACCGGCCCCGGCCGTCTCGCCAGTCCGGGTCCGCGAGGATCCGGGTGAGCGGCAGCAGGTCCTCGGCGCGTCGGGTGAGCGGTCCGGTGGACAGCACCCTGGCCCGGGGACCCCAGGTGGGGGGGAACTGCCCGTCGCAGGGCACGCGGCCACCGCTGGGTTTGTGGCCGAAGACGCCGCAGAAGAAGGCGGGCAGGCGGATGCTCCCGGCCACGTCGCTGCCCAGGCCGAAGGGGGAGCCACCGGAGCCAACCACCGCACCCTCGCCGCCACTGCTCCCCCCGGCGGTCCGGCCCGGGTCGTAGGGGTTGCCGGTGCGGCCGTACAGGGCGTTGTAGGTCTCGAACCACATCAGCCCCTCGGGCACGTTGGTCAGGCCCATGGGGATCGCGCCGGCGCTGCGCAGCCGGGCCACGGTGAGACCGTCTTCGCGGGCGACGATCCGGCGACGGGCCGCCAGACCGGCATTCCACGGCATGCCCTCGACCGCGAAGGCGGACTTGATGGTGCAGGGCACACCGAGCAGGGGCGGCAGGGGCTCGTCCCGGCCCGCCCGGTGACCGGCGATGCGGCGTTCGGCGCGCTCGGCGTCGTGCAGCGCGGCGTCGTAGCGGCGCTCGACCAGCGCGTTGATCTGGGGGTTGACCGCCTCGATGCGCTCGATGTGGGCACGCACCACCTCGACGGGGGACAGGTCGCGGGCGTGCATGCGAAGAGCCAGCTCGGTGGCGGAGGTGCGTAGCATCGGCGCCCCCTCCTCACCAGAGCGCCCGACCATCATACCGTTTCGGGGTGGGCGCGCCGACGTGCAAGGACTATGGTGGCGCCATGGACGAACCCTTCGATCCCCTCAGCGGGCTGTTCGTGGCCCAGGAGGCCCGTCCGGACCACCTGCGCCCGCTGAACCTGCGGGCCCTCGCGCCAGCTCAGCGTGCGTTGCTGGTGATCGACGGCACCGTCACCAAGTTCCTCGAGGCCTTCACCATGGAGCGGGTCCAGGTGGTCCAGCTGGGACAGAGCGCGCGGGAGTTGGCCCGGACGGATCCCTGGCTCGAGGCCGAGGCCGGGACCACCGTGCTGGACCGCGACGTGATGTTGAAGGGGGCCTGGAGCGGTACGGAGTACGCCTATGCGACCTCGGTGATCGTGCCCGGGAGACTTCCCGACGCTCCGCGACGGCTGCTCGAAGAGGGGCGGGTCGGGCTGGGGAGGATCCTGCTGGCCAGCGAGCTCGAGACGCGCCGGGAGGTGTTGTGGTGTGGCCGCTCGGGGGGCGGGGACCTGCCCTCGGCGCTGGCCCATCTCCGGGGCGAGGAGTTCATCGTCCGGACCTACCGGATCATCGCTGGCGGCGATCCGCTGATGATCATCACCGAACGATTCCCGGCCGTCATCGAGCACTCCCTGTTCGAGGAGTGATGGGGTAGAACGGGCCCGGACGCGCTGTGCGTCCACGGGGGGCCGAGGGGAGCACGAGCGCATGGCCCACGAGCTGACCGGGCCCTTCCTGGAGACCATCGGCCGCCGGGCGTTGGCCGAGATCCAGATCAAGAAGCTGCAGCTGATGCTGGCGCCCCTGCTCGAGGGAAACGCCTTTTTCGGACGCCGCCTGCGAGAGGCCGGGATCCGGCGCCCCGAGGACGTCACGTCACCGGGGGACTACCGGGCCCTCCCGTTCACCACCAAGGAGGAGCTGGCAGCCGATCAGGCGGAACACCCGCCCTACGGCACGAACCTGACCTTCCCCCGGGACGCCTACACCCGGATCCACCAGACCTCGGCCACCTCCGGGGAGCCCCTGTACTGGCTCGACACCCTGGACAGCTGGACCTGGTGGAGCCGCTGCTGGGAGGCGGTCTACCGGGCCGCCGGGGTGACCGCAGAGGACCGGGTCTACTTCGCGTTCTCCTTCGGCCCCTACATCGGCTTCTGGAGCGGCTTCGCCGCGGCCAAGCGAGTGGGAGCGATGGTCATCCCCGGCGGTGGGATGTCGACCCAGCAACGCGTGCGGGCCATCGCGGTCAACGACGTGACCGTGGTGGTCGGCACCCCCAGCTACGCCCTCCACCTGGCCGAGGTCGCCGAGCAGATCGGGATCGATCTGCCCTCCAGCTCCGTCCGGCTGACGATCCACGCGGGGGAGCCCGGGGCGTCGATTCCCTCGACCAAGCGGCGTCTGGAGTCGCTGTGGGGGGCGGCCTGCTACGACCACGCGGGATCCACCGAGGTGGGGGCCTGGGGTTTCGAGTGCGACCGCCGCGAGGGGCTGCACGTGAACGAGGGCGAATTCATCGCCGAGGTCCTCGATCCGGACACCGACTCGGCGGCGGACGAGGGTGAGCTGGTGATCACCAACCTGGGGCGGATCGGCATGCCCGTGCTCCGCTACCGCACCGGCGACCGGGTGCGCCGGGCGGCCGGGAGCTGCGGCTGCGGACGGACCTATGCCCGCCTCGACGGGGGGGTCATCGGCCGGATCGACGATGCCATCGGAGTCCGTGGGGTGAACGTGTTCCCCAGCGCCATCGAGGACCTGGTCCGGCGCTTCCCCGAGGTGGGGGAGTTCGCCGTGGACGTGTTCCGCCGGGACCGGCTCGACGAGCTGGAGATCCGGATCGAGGTCTCCGGGGCGGATCCAGCGCCGCTGGCCGACCGGGTGGCGGAGGAGTTCCGCAACGCCATGGGGCTGAGGGTCCACGTGCGACCGGTGGCCCACGGTACCCTGCCGCACTTCGCCCGCCGGACCCAGCGGTTCGTGGACCACCGGGACCCGGAGGGCGCCTGAGACGGCGCCGGAGAGGGGAGAGCGCGTGTCCCAAGTCGAGTTGTTCGCGGTCGCTGGCCGTCCCATCCTCCACAGCCTGAGTCCGGTGATCTTCGGGGCCGCGTTCCGGTCCACGGGCCGTCACGCGATCTACAGCCGCCTGGCGGTGGACACCGCCGAGGAGTGCCTCCGGCTGGCCCGGGAGCTGGGCCTGCGGGGCATGAACGTGACCTCCCCCCTCAAGGAGGAGATCCTGCCGTTGCTGGACTCCCTCGATCCCGCCGCGCAGGCGATTGGCGCGGTCAACTGCGTGGTGGCGCGCGGGGGGAAGCTCGTGGGGCACAACACGGATCCGGCCGGGGTTCGGGCGATGCTCGACGCCGCCGGGATCCGCCCGGCTGGAGCCAAGGCCGCGCTGCTGGGGGCCGGCGGCGCCGCCCGGGCGGCGGTGTACGCGCTGGTGGAGGGCGGCGCCGCGGATGTGTTGATCGTCAACCGCTCCGCGGATCGGGGACGGCGGACGGCGGCGGACTTCGGTGCGCGCTTCGCCCCCTGGGAGGACGCGGACCGCGCGGTGGCCGACGCCGATCTGGTCTTCTCCTGCCTCCCGACCACCGTGGCCCCCCTCGACCCCGCCTGGCTCAGGGAGGGACAGGTGGTGCTGGACGCCAACTACAAGTCCCCGCGGCTGTCGGAGGTCGCCCGGCAGGCCGGCTGTCGCTACGCGGGTGGTCGGGACTGGCTCCTGGGACAGGCGCTGGAGGCGTACCGGGTATTCCTGCGCGAGGAGCCCCCCGCGGCGGCGATGGCCGAAGCCCTGGCGGCGACCGCGATCCCCGGGTCGCCCGACCGCATCGCCCTGTCGGGAATGATGGGCACGGGCAAGACCGCCACGGCCGAGTGGCTGGCCAAGGAGCTGGCCCTGGACTGGCTGGACACGGACCGGCTCGTGGAGCGGTCGGCCGATTGCACCATCTCCGAGCTCTTCGCCCGCCAGGGCGAGGCTGCCTTCCGAAACCTGGAGTCCGAGATGGTCGACCAGGCCGTCTCGGGGCCACCGGCGGTGATCGCCCTGGGCGGCGGAGCCCTGATCTCGTCCGCCAACCGGGCCCGGGTCGCCGCGGAGGCCGCGGTGGTCTGGCTCTGGGCCGATGTGGACACCTGCTTCCACCGGGCACGGGGCGAAACCCGTCCTCTGCTGGCGGTGGCTGACCCCCGCGCCCGGCTCCGTTTTCTGCTCGCCCAGCGCCTGGACAGCTACTCCGGGACTGCGGACCTGATCGTCGACACGGTGAGTCGCTCCCCCCACGAGGTGGCCTGCAAGATCCTCGAGGAGATCGTGCACACCTGGCCCCGCTGACCCTTCGTTGCTATACCGGGTTCGAACGGAGCCCCACGATGCCCCTGCCCCGCCACCGTCGGATCAAGGCCCGCCGCAAGCCTCCGATCCGCTGCGCCTTCTGCCGCGAAGTGGTCCCCAAACCCCGCAAGCAGGACGGCGTGTTCAGCGTGGAGGGCTGCAAGGGCGGACGCTGCGAACACTGCGGCGCGGTCTTCATCCTCGACGAGACGGGCAAGAACGGCGGCTCGGCGCTGATGGACGGCCTGGTGCTGCTGTGCGACGGCGACATGGACCGGGCCCTGTCCCTGCAGGCCAAGGTCGACTACCGGGTCGCCGCCACCGCCGACCCCTCCCTGCGCAGCAACCCCCACCACATCTCGTCCAAGATCTGGTTCATCGAGCTGCGCAAGTAGCCCCTTCTCCCCGCCGTGCAGCCTCCGGCCCGGGCACCAAGTTGCCCGCACGGATGGACGGATCCCTGCTCCAGCTGGGGCGCGGGGCACGGGATCGCCGGGCGGTCCCAATCACGGGTTCGGAGGAGGAGTGGACATGGACCGGGGACGATTCTCTCTACTGGTGGCGTTGGCTGCTGCGACCGCGATGCTGGGCTGCCCTTCGGCGTCCGACATGGGCCTGGGCGGCGCGTACGACGACGACGACGACTGGGGCGACGACGACGACGGGTACTACGGCGACGACGACGACGACGACGATCCCGAGGAAGGGGACGACGACACCACCGAAGAGGACGTGTGCGACGACGCCTCCGAGGAGGAGACGACCCTCTACCTGTCCGCGGACGACTCCAACTCCCAGGCCGCGCCGGTCGTGGCGCGGCAGATCATCCAGGACGGAGGGCGGATCCACGGCGGGATGCGGATCTACGAGTTCCTCAACTACTACAACTTCTACTTCCCGGCCGCGCCCGAGGGTGAGGTGCGGCTGGTGCCCCAGGTGACGACCGACGCCGACGGCGCCTACACGATGATGATCGGCGTGGTCGCGCCGTCCACGGACGACTTCGGCCGCCGGCCGCGGGCGCTCACGTTCTCGGTGGATTCCTCGGGCTCCATGTCCGGCCACCCGATGGCGATGATCAAGGACGTCATGACCCAGACCGCGGGCAACCTGATCGAGGGGGACGTGGTCTCCATCCTCAGCTGGGACTCGGGCGCCACGGTGGTCCTGCACGCCCACGAGGTGGCCGGCCCAGACGATCCGACGGTGCTGGCGGCCATCGACGATCTGTCCACCGGCGGCTCCACCGACCTGCACAACGGCCTGACCAAGGCCTACCAGCTGGCGGAGGAGGCGTACGACCCCTCACGCCTCAATCGGGTGATCCTGCTGTCGGACGGCGGGGCCAACACCGGCCTGACCGACGAGGAACTCATCGCCCACCACGCCGACGACGCCGAGGCCGAGGGCATCTACATGGTGGGCGTGGGCATGGACGACTCGGGCAGCGGGTACGACGACAAGCTCATGGACACCATCACCGACGCGGGCAAGGGCGCCTACCTCTACGTGGATTCCAGCCTCGAGGCGAGCCGGATGTTCGGGGACGACGACCGCTTCCTCACGGTGATGGAGATCGCTGCGCGCGAGGTGCAGCTCTCGATGACCATGCCGGCGGGCTACGTGATGGACGAGTTCCACGGCGAGGAGTACTCCGAGGATCCCGAGGAGGTGGAACCCCAGCACCTCGCGCCGGGCGACGCCATGCTCTACCACTTCGACCTGGTCGACTGCGCCGACGAGCTGCACGACGGCGGCGAGGAGTTCGAGTTCACGGCCACGTGGATCGATCCCGCGACCCGGGAGGAGCGCGTCACCACGACCCGCATGAGCCTCGAGGAGTTGCTGGACGAGGCGGGTCCGCAGATCCGTAAGGCGAACATCGTGGTCCGCTACGCCCAGGCGCTGACGGACGTCTGGGACCAGCCGGCCGACCAGCGAGGGGCCTACCTCCAGGAGATCATCGACCTGGCGGACCAGGCCTACCAGGACAGCGGCGACGGTGACCTGGCGGAGATCAAGGACCTGCTGGAGAGGTACAAGCAGACCGCGAACTGAGGGGACGGAAGAAACCCTCGAACTCTGGGCTGGAGCGTGTGTGGCCGCGGCGGGGGTCCATCCCCCGTCGCGGCCCTGCATCGAGGGGAGCAGGGGCCGGGGACAGGCGGGCCTTGACCCGACGTCAGCGGCTGGCACTGGTCGGTACGGCGAGCGTGCTCGGCGCGCTCCCCTTGCCCGCGGTGGGCGTGCCTGACGACGACGAGCCGGTCCCCGATCCCTCGGCCGAGCTCCTCATCGTCACACCGGGCACCACGACCCTGGTCGCCGAGGAGCTCCCCGGCGGTCACCGGGTCACGCTGGGCGACACGGGCATCGGCAACCTGCGGATCGCCCTGGCCCCGGGCCCCCACCAGATCTGTCTGACCAATCCCTCCCTGGGGACCCTCTGTCGCGAGATCGACGCGGTGGACGGGGAGACCTACGAGTGGATCGTCTGGCCGGCCGAGCTGAGCACCGTCGATGCCTTGATCGAGCTTCCCACCGAGGTACGGACGGTGCGCGTGGTGGTGGACGGCGTCCCCGGAGAGCCCTTCGCCGTGGAGGGGGGGAGCCTGCTGCCGGTCCCGCCGCTGAGGGACGTCTGGCTCGAGATGCGGGACCGCGACGGGGGGCTGTGTCTGTGCCACCCGCCGGTACTGCCCGCCCTGCGCCGCTACCGTTGCCCCTGGTCCTGTGGCCCGAGCTCGGACAGGTAGCCCTCCACGTCCGTCACGCGCAGGAGGGGGAACAAAGGGGTGTTGCGGTACACGTCCAGCACCGCCAGGTGGACCTCGGGTCGATGGGCGGCGCAGGCGTCCTCGACGATGGCGGCGTGGAAGTCCAGGGCGATGGCGTCCAGGGCCGTGGCGAGCACACAGACCTGGGTCGTGATCCCCACTACGGCCACCGCCTCGACCCCGAGGGTGCGAAGGGTCTGGTCCAGATCGGTCTTGAAGAACGCCGAGAACCTACGCTTGGGCAGCACGATGTCGTCGGGATCCCGATCCAGCAGCTTCGTGGGTTCGGACCCGGGCGTGCCCCGCAGGGAATGGGGGGCCATCTTGCCCCGGAACAGGAAGTCGTCCGGGAGGAAGGAGTCGCAGGCGAACACCACCGGCGAGCCCGCGGCCCGCGCTCCGCGGATCAGCCGGTTCACCGCCGGGAGGATGTCGAGGGCCGGGCCGGTGATCGGCAGGGGTTGCTCCTCTCGGAAATAGTCCGCCACCATGTCCACGACGATCACCGCGCTGCGCATTCTCTCCTCCAGCCCTTCGAGACGGCGCGTCCCGGGGAAGTCTAACCGGCCGCACCCCGCTTTCCAGTCCACGCGGCTTGCGGTACCTTGGTCCGCGATGACTGGATTCTTCGAGAAGCTGCTCAATCCGCAGAACACCATCGACGAGTGCCGGGCGGAGACCCTGGAGGCGCTGCATCTCAGCCAGGAGATGTACTACCAAGTCCTGCAGGCGCTCCACGACGAGACCACCGAGCAGGTCAAGGCGCGGATGAAGCGCATGGACGGCGACGTCAACCGCCACCAGAAGACCGTGCGACAGAAGATCTACCGTCACCTGGCGATGTCGCCGGGCGCGGACCTCCTCGCCAGCCTCCAGCTGCACGACATCGTCAACGAGATCGAGCGGGTGGGCGACTACTCCAAGAACATCGCCGAGCTGGTGGACATGCTCTCCGGACCGGTGGACTGGGGGCCCCGGGAGCAGGGGATGCGGGACATCCACCGGGTGGTGCTCCAGATGTTCGACGAGACCTTCGTCTGCGTCGAGCAGGACGACAAGGAGGCCGGGCGGCGCTGCGACGAACTCTACGGTCAGGTGGCCCGGTTCTGCGATGGGCAGCTCGAGGAGATCGTGAGTGAGGGTGAAGAGGACAGCGAGCGCGTCCGTCGGAGCCACCTGTCGCTCGTGTTGATGTTGCGCTACACCAAGCGGGTCGCCGCACACCTGCGCAACACGGTGCTGACGATCACCAACCCCTACAATCGGCTGGGCTACTCCGGCTGATCCGCGGCCGGGGTCTCGGGCTCCAGCACGCCCCCCACCGTCCCGCTTTCACTCGCCGACTGCTCGTCCAGCAGCGCCTGCACGTCCACCGGCAGCGGCGGCATGGCGAAGTCGGCAGTGTCGAGCTGGACCTCCTCGATCACGACGATGCCCTCCATCGGGCCGGTGCTCTCGGAGATCCGCATCGGCAGCTTCAGCCCGGAGTACACCTTGAAATCCTCGAGGATCATGCGCACCGGCATCGGCCCCATCTCGGTCTCGTTCAGGCGTTCGCTGCCCACCCGCAGGCCCGTCTCCTGATCGAAGTAGATCGTCTCCTCGGCGCCGTCTGGGGTGACCACGTGCACCTTGTAGGCCTTGTACGGGCCCCACTGGACCTGGCCCAGGGTCTCCATGGTCGGGTAGCGGGTCGCGTAGTGGAGGTCCGAGTAGTAGTCCGAGTCCCGCTTGGCCTGGAGCAGCTCCGCACCCTCCCGGAGCACGGCGCCCGACATGGGATCCGTACCCCAGGCCACCGTGCCGTCGTGTCCACTCCGGAAGCTCCCGAGCCCCGGCACCACCATGACCATGTGGGCCCGGTCGGGGGCCTGGGTCCAGATCTCGAGGGAGGCCGACAGCCCCTGCAGCGGGATGGTCATGGTGCCCCTGGCATAGGAGGTGGTGTTGGCCAGGATCGCCTCCTCGCCACCCATGGCCTCCAGGTGCCGGGCGAAGAGGTCGGCAGCGGCGGGGAGGCTCTCGGCGGCCGGGGCTGTGTCCTTGTCGCCGCCCTTTTTCTTCTTGGCCAGGGCCGGGCCGGGCAGCATCAGGGTCAGGGCGAGGGCCGCCGCCAGCAGGGTCAGCACGGATCGTCTCACGGTCATGGTGTCTCCTCGGTCGGAGCGGGAGCCTCCCCGCCCGGCGTTTGCTCGTCTTCGGTCTCGGACGCGATCCAGGACAGGGCCGCCTCGATCACCGGATCGCGCCCATCCCGGTAGTCCTCCCGGGTCAGCTCCAGCTCCACATCCGGGACGACCCCGTCCTTCTCCAGTCGATTCCCCAGGGGATCCAGCGAGTCGCCCACCGGCAGCTGCAGCGTGTCCCCGTTGGGGAGCCTCTCGAGGACCGAGGGCATGGCCATCCCCGGCGTCCGGACTCCGAACACCCGGGCGCGACCGATGCCCTGGAGGCCGGCGGCGAAGACCTCGCCGGTGCTCACGGTGGCCCGATCCACCAGGACCGCCACGGGTCCATCGAAGCGCTGGGCCGAGGGCCGGGGGTTGACCCGCAGCTCCAGCTCCACTCGGCCGTACTGGGGATCTCGGTAGACCATCTGGCCCAGGCTGGTCTTGTCGCCGACCAGGTGTCCTGCCATGCCCCGGACCATGCCCACCAGGCCGCCGGGATTGCCCCTCAGATCGACGATCACACCTTCGACGCCGTCCTCGATGAACCCCAGCATGGCCGCGGTGAAGAGCTGGGGCGCCGGCATCAGGAAACCGTCGAACCACAGGTAGCCGACCCGCCCCTCGGCGAGGCGTTCCGTGCGCTCGTGGACCACGATCGGGGGCAAATGACCGAAGGCCACGGGCTCCCTGGGCGGTGCCCGCCGTTCGGCGCGGACCGTGACCTCCTGATCGTCGTGATCCAGCATCCGCAGAACCACCTCGCGACCCTGCTTGCCCTCCAGCCCGGAGCCCACCACGTGGGCCACGCGGGTCTCACGGGCCCGATCGTCCGGCATCCACTCGGTGATCCGCTCGATGAAATGCCCAACGTCCAGTCCGCCGACCCGGAGCACCGCCCACCCGAGCCCCACGCCTGCCTCGTCTGCCGGCCCCCCGGGCTCCACGCTGGTGACCACCACCTGATCCCCCAGCAACCGCAGCTGCATCCCCAGATCCCCGTAGCCGACGTCGTCTTCCTCCTCCTCGGCTTCGGTTTCGGACTCGGACTCGATCTCGTTCTCGGACTCGATCTCGTTCTCGGACTCGGACTCGGACTCGGACTCGGAGTCGGGCTCGGACTCGGACTCGGACTCGGACCCGGACTCGGAGTCGGACCCGGACCCGGACTCGGACTCGGGATCGGACCCGGACTCGGACCCGGACTCGGACTCGGATTCCCCTCCGACCCCGCCCCCCACCTCCACGCTCTTTCGAGCCTCCTTCGCCGCCCTCGCCAGCGTCTCCTGCAGATCCCCGGGGATCACCTCCAGGTGCGAGGTATCGAGCAGCGCGAACATCTCCACCAGCACCGTCCGCAGCTCGTCCGCGGTCGTGGCCTCCTCGGCCCGGGGGCGGAACTCCTCCCGGGCGGCCGCCCAGTCCACACCGTTCATCTCCGGGTCCGGAAAGACCTCGTAGACCCGATTCCAGGCCCGGTCGAAGCTGTCCAGCTGGAGCTGACGCGCGGCGCGCGTGTGCCCCGGACATCCGCTGGCGAGAAGGACGATGACCGCGAGCGGTGCGATCAGGCATGCGTGTCGTGGCTTCATGAGGAGGCCCAGCATATCCCTTTCCACGGGCCCGCGTGCGCAGCGCGCCTCTGCGGGCCCGCGATGTTCGTGGTTTCCCGGGTCACCGCTATACTGAAGTCCATGAAGCCGGTGGAATTCCCATACCGCTTCCTCGCCCCGGTCCTGGTGCTGCTGGTGCCGGTCCTCGTCATCGCCTGCATCGAGAAGACCCAGGTCCCCGGCGACGACGACACGACCGAGACCTGCGAGGAGACCGAGTCCCTGCTCACCCGCTACTACATCGAGGGAGGGCGGGTCTGGTGCGGGACCGAGATGGAGGGGGACACCACCTGCTTCGACTGCCACCTCTGCGCCGCCTCCGAGGCCGCCGTGGTCTCCAAGCAGCACTACGTGTGCAACTTCTGCCACGACGGGCCGTCAGGGGAGATCACCGATCCCGAGCACGCCGAGACCTGTGGTTGCGCGGGACTCACCTGCGAGGATCCCACCGAACCCCTGGGGTGCATCGACTGCCATACGGGCGGATGCAACGGCTACGTGTCTGCCCAGGTCATGCGGGATCACTGCCTGTACTGCCACACGGAGGAGCCGCCGGACGAGAGCCTCTAACTGCACCGACAAAGAAATCCTGACCGGCCATCGCCAGTCTTTCACGCCGCTGACGAAACCGTGCTCTTCGGCATGGTGCCCCCATCACCCCATTGCCCGGTGCCGCCATCGACGCGAAATCCTCGGCGAGCACAAGGTCACAACCTCAGCATCGGCTTACTCGTTCGTATCAATTCATAACATCCGTCCGCCATCGACTCTGGTACGACCTCGGCCCACGAAGGGCTACGGTGGAACTGGGCCGATTCCATTGCCCACTCACTCCAGAAGTGTCCCCAGTTCCGCCTTCAACTGATGGATCATCCCCTCCAGGTCACCGGTGAGCAGGGCGCCCCAACCGTCCCCTTCCGGCTGGAAGGGCGACACCGCAATCTTCGAGATCCGGCTCTCCCCGATACCGATGTGCATCCGGTACACCACGTGGACGACCTCCCCCTCGTCGACGGTCCCGAGGAAGGTGTAGTCCGCGTCACGGAAGATCTGGTCCATACCCGGCTGGGACGCGATCATCCCCACCATCACCTTCTCGAAGGCGATCTCCGGGGACAAGGCCTTCACCTCCTCGGCGCTCTGCACGCCGAAGAACATCTGGGACACCTCCCCCGAGGTGTCGGCCGCCGACAGGGCCACGAACACCCGGTGGAACTCGTCCAGTGCCTCGGGGTGCATCATCCGCGACGCCGCCCCCCAGTCGTTGGCGTTCATGGCCGCCATGTACTCGTGGAACGCCTGGACCGCGCCCCCCTGAACCGGGTCCTCGGCCCCCAGTCCATGGACCTGCTTGGTCGCACATCCCCCCAGCGACAGCCCCCACAGCAAGGCTGTGAGCAGCGTCGCAACCCGCGTCAATCGACTCCGGATGGTTCGTGTCATCGTTTCCTTCCCGGTTGGATATCGAATACTACCGGGATGAAGGGGCCCGGGGGCGTCTACGCGGAGCGCGGAGAGCAAGAAAACGCGATTGCGGGGACGCCGAGTCCGGATTCCGTACCGCGGGTCCGGATCTGGAACCCCACCCGGATCGGAGCGCCCCCGCGGAGGCCGAGCCGCACTCCGATTGCCCTGGAATCCCGCGCAATTGCACGCGAACCTGCCGAACCAAGGCACCTGGCGCAGTCCTTGAAAGCTCCGATCAGCATGCCCCGCCTTCTCCGCCACCTCGCGCCCCTGGCGGTCGTCGAGGTCACGATCCGCACCGTCCACGGCCGACATCTGCTCCGGCCCTCCGACGAACTCAACGAGATCATCCTGGGCATCCTGGGCCGGGCGCAGCAGAAGTTCGGAATCCAGATCCACGCGTTCGTCTTCCTATCCAACCACTACCACTTGATCGTCTCCATTCCGGACGTCGGGGCACTCGCCGATTTCGAGTGTTACTTGAACGGCAATCTGGCCCGGGAGGCCGGACGCCTGCACGGCTGGCGCGACAAGTTCTGGAGCCGGCGCTACCGGGCCATCCCGATCCTGGACGATGCGGCGATGGAAGAGCGACTCCACTACCTTCTCTCCCAGGGCTGCAAGGAAGGGCTGGTGCAGCGGCCCCAGGACTGGCCGGGGGCATTCAGTGTCCACTCCATGCTCACCGGCGAGCCCTGCCGAGGGTACTGGTTCGACCGTACTGCCGAGTGGTTCAGCGGTCGCCGCGGAGATACCGTCGACAAGTACGAGTTTGCCACTCCCCACGAGGTCACCCTCTCCCCCCTCCCGTGCTGGGAACACCTGTCCGCCGACGAATACCGCGAGCGAGTCCGGCGACTCGTGGAGCGCATCGAAAAAGAGACCCGGGAGAGGAATCGACTGGCCGGCGTCGCTCCAACCGGTGCCGAGGCCGTCCTCGCCCGAGATCCGCACACTCACTCCGGCCAACCCAACCGAAGCCCTGCGCCCCCTTGCCACGCTTCGCTGCGCTCCCTGCGCCGCGAGTTCAGGGCCGCCTACCGCGCGTTCGTGGACACCTACATGGAAGCATCCGCTCTCTTCCGCTCCGGTAGCCTGGACACCCCGTTCCCCGCCGACTGCTTCCGCCCCGCCCTCCCTTTCACTCTTCTCGCCGCAAATCGCGCCCCTCCCTGACCCCAGCCGCCTCCCCCCGACTTCCCCTCCTCGAACCCCAGACCCAATCTCCGCCGCCAAACAGGCGAAGTGCGTTTCAATCCGCAAGTGACTCGGACGCGGGCTGGCGACGGCGGACCGTCCGCGAATTTCTCTGTGAAGTGGGTGGTACTTGTGAAGGGTACTTGTGAAGGTACTTGTGAAGGCACCTTATTGGCGAGGGAAACATTGCGTTGTGAATTGGGTGGCTCCTTGTTGGCCGACAAGGCGAAGCAAGTGACGCAGGACCCTGTATTTTCGAAGTACTTTGATACTGTTACGAACTTGAATAAAAAGACAGCAATGAGCCAGCCCACACCAGACGAAACAGAGGAACTGGACTACGTTTTGAATAACTTTGATCACGTCCGCCAAGTGGTGGTTGGGAAATAGCATGTCAATGCCTTTCCATGGTAAGTACCGGAAACATGGGTTTCTTGATCTCGTTTCGTCCGTTGACAGCAATCTTGGCCTCAGTCCAACATCGTCTTTTGACCCCTTCGCCTTTGATCCTTCGGCGAGCATGGCTGGCCAGTTTTCTTACGGAAACAGAAACGACTTCTTTTTGCGACCGGATGCAGAGCCAACATTGGACGATTCACTCTCCACTAG
>CAZITQ010000113.1:8511-29588 GCA_964542165.1 uncultured Rickettsiales bacterium | reverse complement strand
GGGTGGGGGTGGGGGGGGGGCGCGCGGCTGGGGGGGGGGGGGGCGCGGCGGGGGGGGGGGGGCGCCCCACCGTCGGGACCGCCGCCCGCGGGGGTGGCGCCCCCCTCGATGGGCGGGAGGCGAACCTCGAGGTCGGTGGGCTCATCGGTGAGCTTGAGGTTCAACCCGGTGATGGCCGAGTTCTTGATGTTCACACCGTTCTTGGCGGCGATGGGCTCTCCGGGGGAGATGCCGTTGCCGTCGAAGTCCAGGAACGCGACGAGGTTGACCTTGCCGAATCCCTTGGGGACCTCGATCTGGAAGGTGCCGTCCGAGGCCGCGGCCACGGTGGTCATCACCTTGGGCATCGCGCTGCCCTGGTAGTTCTCCTTGAGCAGGTCCACGCGAATGTCCCCGTCCTGGGTGCCGCTGTAGGCGACGGTCCCCGAGATGAGGATGCCCTGGCCCTCTTCGATGTCGAACTCGGACGCCTCGACGCCCTTGCCGGCCTCGTTGGGCGCGGCCCCCCCCCCGTCGGGGGCTCCGCCGGGGGCACCTCCGGGGGCTTCGCCGCCAGCCGGAGGCGCGCCGCCTTCACCGGCCGGCGGTGGGTTCTGCATTCCAGCTCCTCCACCGGCTCCACCGCCGCCACCGGCACCGCCCGGGGCCTGGGGTGGCTGCTCCGGGGGCGCCACGGGGCACCCGAGCCAAATGAGCACGCAGAGGGACAGCAATCCGCGAAAGATCCACATGTTGACACTCCCCGTGCCGGCGCCACAGGTACGCCAGCCTGATCGCGAGATTATATGGGATGGACTCTGGAACCGCACCACCGGCCTGTCAACCGTTGCTTGACACCCCCTCCGCGAGAGCTATAGTGCGCCGGCTTCACGGTGGAGGGCAGCATGGGTCGCAGGCCCCGATTCGTTCCCGTCGACATCGTCCGCGTCCTCGTCCTGACGGCTCTGGTGGCCCTGGCTTCGGGCTGCGAATCCGGGGGGTCGGCCCCCGCCGCACGGGACGGCGAAGCGCCGGAGCCCGCCATCCCCGCCTACGCCGTTCTGCCCGAGAACGTGGACCTGGATGCCCCTTTCGAGGCGCTCTTCTGCCCCGATGATCCCGTGATCTCCCTCGAGCTGGCCCTCATCGACCGGATCCGCGAGCGGCGGGCCCTGGACCCGGCCGAGTACGACGAAGGCGAGAACCCTCACCGCATCCGCTACGCGGTCTACAACCTCCGCAACGAGCACGTGGTTCAGAGCCTGGCGGCGGCCCACCACGAGGGCGTGGACGTCCAGGTGTTGATGGAGGCCGACCAGCTGGACCCCGCCAGGGACTGGAACTGGGCGGACGAGTTCCTGGTCGACCAGGGTTTCGAGTACCACCCCGATCACCGGACCTTGGACGACGAGGACCGGCGCACCGCCGATCTGGTGGGGATCGACGGGACCGGATTGATGCACCTCAAGGTGCGACTCTTCGAGGGGCCCGAGGGGGTCACCGCGCTCAGCGGCAGCATGAACCCCGGCGACAACGCGGTGTTCAACGACGAGACGCTGCACCTGATCAACGAGCCTGCGATCGTGGCTCGCTACGGGGACGCCTACGACGCCGTGCTGGAGGACGAGCCTCTGATCAACACCTGGGACGAGGACGCGGCGATCAACGTGCTGTTCACCCCGGTGGGCGGCGGCGAGGAGCCGGGGCGGAAGATCCTGCAGTGGCTGTCCGAGGAGGACGAGCTGGCGGTCCTGATGGTGTACTCCCTGCGGGACATCACGGCGCCGGGTTTCGTCGGGTCGCTGGTGGACGTGGTCGCCGATCGCGTGGCCGCCGGCGTGCCGGTCTTCGCGATGACCGACCGCAAGCAGTCCGACGGCTACTGGGACACGACCGAGGACGAGTTACGGGCCGCGGGGGCCACGGTGTGGGAGGTCACCAACCACACCACGCCGTACACGGCGATGCACCACAAGGTGGCCGTGCTCGGGACCACCGACGTACGGGTGATCACCGACGCCTCCAACTGGACCAAGGCCGGACTCGGCAGCGCGAACGAGGAGGCCTCCAACGTCGAGAGCATCCTCTTCCTCGAGACCGAGGATCTGGACGAGGGGCGGACCGGTCGCCGCTACCTGGCGCGGTTCGCCCGCGTGCTGGATCGGTACCGTGACCAGCTCGAGGACGACGGCGAGCCCGGCTACGACGCGGTCTTCGGCGCCCTGGTGGCCCAGCCCGGGTGGCCGCTGCAGCCCGTGGAGTTCGTCGCCGAGCAGGCCTACACCAACTGGGGAGAGACGGTGTACGTGCGCGGGGATCGCTTCGAGCTGGGCGTGTGGGGATTCGAGGGACCCGGCCACCCCTTGACCACCGATGCGGCGAGCTACCCCACCTGGAGCGGCATCGAGCCGGCGATGATCCCCCTGGGCGCCCCCTTCGAGTGGAAGTTCGTGGCCACAGACGAGGCAAGCGGAGACACCCGCTGGGAGGCGGGCGGCGACCACCGGGCTCTCGCCCAGCCGCCGGCGCTGGTCGCCGAGGACGCGCTGACCCTGCGCGAGGCCTGGCGGACCTGGTAGCGGCCTCCCCCCCTCTCCCCCCCCGAACCGTCGTTCCCCCGCCTTCCCTGGCGTGATAGGTCTGGAACCATCGTGTTCCGCTTCGTTCCCCTCGCGGCCACCCTCCTGGGGGTCTCCCTCGGTCCCTGCAACGCGTACGCCCAGCCCGCCTGCCTGCCCGACGGGGGTGGGGTCTACCTCTGCGATCCCCTGGACGACGGCACCACGGCCGGAGACCGCAACGGTGGGACCTTCGTCGAGGAGGGCTGGCGGATCGACGCGTACGAGAACCGCATCCTGTACGACCTGGGCGAGCACGTCGCAGCGGGTACGCTGTCCGTGTTCATCCGCGGTCTCTCGTTGGAGGCCATGAACAACGGCACCACCGAGGGCAACAAGCACCACCTGGTCGAGCTGTTCAGCGGCGACGGCTACGGGGCGCAGATCCACTACGGGACCAACATCCGCGTCTACGGCAACGAGGGCGTCGATCCCAACGTCTACGGCAAGGTGAAGTACCAGTTCGGCTCGTGGCCCAACGCGCCGGTGGAGTGCGCGGACGAGGTGTACCTGGGCAACTTCGATACCTCGCTGTGGGACGGCTCGCGCTGGTTCAACTGGACGATCCGCTACGGCGACGGTGTGGCCATCTGTTACCTCGACGGGGACGCCATCGCCCAGATCGAGTACGACGACTGTCCGGTCAGCTTCCGCTACCTCTTCGTGCCGATCCTGCCCAACGGTCGCATCGACAGCATCGGTGGGCTGATCTACTCCCACGTCTCCTTCGCCGAGGCGGTGGAGCCGTCGGACGACGACGACACCACGGACCCCGCGGACGACGACTCGGCCGACCCGGGGGACGACGACACCACGGGCCCCGGGGACGACGACTCGGCCCAGCCGGGCGACGACGACTCGGCGGACTCCGATCAACCCCTGGGGGGAGACGACGGGGACGCGGGCTGCAGGTGCCGGCGCGGAGGAACCCCCCACGCGTTCGTCCTACCGTGGATCGGGCTGATCGCCTGGAGGCGCTACGGGATCTCGAGGTTGAGCGTGTAGTTGTAGTTGCAGTTCTGCCAGTTCGCCAGCGGGCGGACGACCATCTCGTAGTCGATGTCGAACAGCTGCCACAGGCTGAGGGTGAAGGTCACCGCCCCATTGGCGCCGTGGCCGGAGTAGGCGACCCCGTCCACGTACACGGTGACCTCGATGTTGTTGCTGGCGTTCCACGAGACGGTGCCCTGGGTGCAGTGGTAGGGCAGGGTCTGGCCCGACGCCAGGAAGGCAGCCCACTCGGCCAGGTTGCCGGTGAGGGTGGATTCGAACTCGTAGATGTCGTACTGGTCGTCCGGCGCGTGGAAGCTCCCGGCGACCGAGGTCTGCCCCGGCTCCAGGTTGAGCGTGATCGGGATGATGATCAGCGTGATCGTGAAGCTGCACTGACCGCCGCCCAGGGTCAGCGTGGGGTAGAGGCTGTCCAGTTCGTAGCCCGGGTCGTTGGGCCCGGTCTCCCACATCTCGTAGTTGTCGGCGAAGTCCTCGTTGATGTAGCCGTCGCAGTCCTCGTCCAGGGTGTTGCAGACCTCGGTGGCTCCCGGGTAGACGGCGTTGAGGGTGTCGTCGCAGTCCCCGGCGCAGGTGGTCCAGCCGTCGTTGTCCTGGTCGAAGCCCTCGTCGATGAAGTTGTTGCAGTTGTTGTCGTACCCGTCGCAGATCTCGGGGTTGAACGGGTACATCGCGGCGTTGGTGTCGTCGCAGTCCATGTCGTTGTTGACGGTGTTCGCCGGCTGGAAGCACTGGGTGTACGACACCATCGGGTTGCCGAAGGTGTCCCCGTCGGCGTCCTCGTACCAGGTCTGCTGGCCCACCACGTTCGGGTCGTCGTCGTCGACCAGCTCGTCGCAGTCGTTGTCGAACCCGTCGCAGCTCTCCACGTTGCCCGGGTAGTTCCAGGCGTCCTCGTCGTCGCAGTCTCCGGCGCAGATCGTGACACCATCACCGTCGTTGTCGGCCTCGCTGGGGTCCATGTAGCCGTCACAGTCGGTGTCCTGGCCGTCGCAGACCTCCTCGGCACCGGGGTAGACGTCGGGGTTGTTGTCGTTGCAGTCCCCGTAGCCGACCAGCTCGTCCCCCTCGCAGAGGCCGTCCCCGTCCACGTCCATGCCCTCGGGGCAGTAGCCGTCCCCGTCCATGTCGAGCTGTCCCGGCGGGTACTCGAAGACCTCGATCACGATCGACGCCTCGCCCACGCCGATACCGGCGTCCAGGTCGTTGCCGGCCACCAGGATGACCTCGTGGTTGCCCGCGGTCAGCTCGTCGTCGAACATCGTGATGCCCTGGGCATCGGAGTGACCGGTGTACAGGATGCCGTCCTTGGTCGAGATCCACTTGACCTCGAGCTCCAGCTCACCCTCGGCGGACTGGACTCGCCCGCTGAAGTGGATGGTCTGGTAGTCCCAGTAGTCGACCCCTTGCGCGGGGGCGTCGATGAACACCGTGGCCGGAGGGATCGGATCCTCCACCCCGAGGGTGATGGTGTCGGTGTTGGTGTAGCCCCAGCTGTCGGTGACCTCGAGAGTGACGATGTGGGTGCCCTCGGGCAGGGCGGTGTTCACCTCGGTGTAGCCTGCAGCGTCGGCGTAGTCCTGCAGCAGTGGATCCTCGAGGGAATCCACCGTCCAGACCACCGCCAGGTCCTCCAGGAGGTCCTGCTGGTCGTAGACCGATCCCGAGAACGTGATCGTCGTCTCGGTGCCCTCGATCAGCGAACCGTCATCCGGCGACAGGATCGCCGCCTCCGGCGGAGTGTCGTAGATCTGCAGGTTGTCGTCCGGACAGCCGGTCACCAGCGCCATCAGCGCCGAGACGGCCAGGGCCACGCCGAGCCTGGACCGAATCATCGGTTCCTCCCCGGGTCGAATCCCGGGCGGTCGGACACCGCTCCCACCGCCTCACAGGTATCCCAGTTATCCGAGAATACCAGCCGGCCGCAACCCTGCCCATGGAAGAACCGCGCGTGCGCCCGGGCGTTCACCATCGATTTCATCGGAGCCCGGGCCTCGCCCGCGGGGAGGGGGGACGGTATTCTGCGCAGGGGATCAGGGAGGCCGTCCATGGCACCGCGCAGGGCACCCCGACGGGTCGACAGCATCCTGGACCTGGTGGGCGGGACTCCGCTGGTGAGGATCCAGCGCCTGCTCGACCGGTCGGACGTCGAGCTGTACGCCAAGCTGGAGTTCCTCAACCCCGGGGGATCGGTCAAGGACCGCCCGGCGCTGCGGATGATCGAGCAGGCCGAGCGCAGCGGGGAGCTGACACCCGACAAGATCGTGCTCGAGGCCACCAGCGGGAACACCGGCATCGGGCTGTCGATGGTGTGCGCGGTCAAGGGCTACCGGATGCTCTTCGCCATGAGCGAGTCGGCCAGCGAGGAGCGGCGCAAGATCCTGCGAGCCTACGGCGCCGACATCCTGCTCACACCGGCCCACCTGTCCACCGACGGCGCCATCGAGGAGGCCTACCGCCTGGCCCGCGAAGAGCCGGACAAGTACTTCCTGGTGGACCAGTTCAACAACGAGGACAACTGGCGCTCGCACTGCGAGGGCGGGACCGCGGACGAGATCTGGGGGGCCACCGAGGGACGGGTGCGGGTGGTGGTGGTGACCATGGGCACCACGGGGACGCTGATGGGGATCACCCGGCGGATGCGGGAGCTGGATCCGTCGGTCCGGGTGGTCGGGGTCGAACCGTACAAAGGCCACAAGATCCAGGGCCTCAAGAACATGCGGGAGTCCTACCCCCCCGGGATCTACGACAAGCAGGAGCCGGACGAGATCGTCCACGTGGCCGACGACGACGCCTACGAGATCGCCCGCCGGCTGGCAAGGGAGGAGGGCATCTTCGTGGGGATGAGCGCGGGGGCTGCGATGCGGGTCGCGCTGGACGAGGCGGCGGCCCTCGATGGCGGCGGCACGGTGGTGACCCTGTTGCCCGACGGCGGCGAGCGGTATCTGTCCACGCCCCTGTTCGTGTCCGACAAGACCCCGGTGCCCCTGCGGCTGCACAACACCCTCACCCGCCGGGAGGACGACCTGGTCCCCCTGCGGCCCGGCCACGTGGGGATCTACGCCTGCGGGCCGAGCCTGGACGGCCCCCCCGACCTGGGCCTGTGCCGGCGGATGGTGTTCGCGGACCTGCTCCGCCGCTACCTGACCTTCCGCGGGTTCGGGGTCAAGCTGGTGGTGAATCTGGCGGACATCGACGACCGCACCGTGACCCAGTGCCTGGCCGAGGGGGCGGAGATCGGCGAGTTCACCGGGCGCTGGGAGCGGGCCTTCCACCGGGACATGGCGGCGCTGCGGGTGCTACCCGCGGACACCTGCCCCCGGGCCAGCGATCACGTGGGCGAGATGATCGAGCAGACGCGCCAGCTGCTCGACCGGGGACTGGCCTACGAGAAGCTGCGATCGGTGTATTTCGACCTCTCCCGGGCTCCGGGGTACGGGCGGCTGGTCCCGGTGGATCGGGACGAGGTCCGCGAGGGGGCCACCGTCGACTTCGACTACTACGAGAAGGACGATCCGAGGGACTTCACCCTCTTCAAGCGCTCGACGCTGGCCGAGCTCAAGGCGGGGATCTACTGGCAGACTCCCTGGGGCAACGCCCGTCCGGGATGGCACGTGGAGTGCTGCACCATGGCGGGCAAGCACGTGGGCCAGCCCTTCGACCTGCACCTGGCGTCCACGGACCTGATGTTCCCCCACGGGGAGAACGAGATCGCCATCGCCGAGGGGCTCGGACAACCCTTCGCGCGCATGTGGCTGCACTCGGAGGTGGTGGTCGCCGACGGGCACAAGGTCAGCCGCCTGTCCCACAACGACGTCACCTTAGAGCAACTGCTGGCCCTGGGAACGGATCCCGCGGCGGTCCGGTACTGGCTGCTGGCCCAGCACTACCGCCGGGTCCTGCGCCACGACCCGGCGGAGATCGAGCGGGCGGGGCGGAGCGTCGCGCGCCTGGACGAATTCGTCGCCCGGCTGGAGTTCGCGTCCCCCGGGGAGCCGGTGGCCGACGCGGACCAGCGGATCTACGAGGCCCGTCAGGGCTTCGTGGACGCCATGGACGGGGACCTCAACGTCTCGGTGGCCCTGGCCCGGCTGTTCGCCTTCGTCCGGTGGGGGAACCGGCAGCTGGAGGAGGGGCTCCTGGACCGGGCCCAGATCGACGCCGTGCTGGACCTGGTCTGCTCCCTGGATCGAGTGCTGGGCGTGCTCACACCCCGTGAGGCGGAACTGGGTGAGGCGGACAGGGAGCTCATGGAGCGGCGGACCACCGCGAGGGAGGCCGGGGAGTTCGAGCTGGCCGACCGACTCCGGAGCGAGCTCGCCTCACGCGGGATCCAGCTGGTCGACACGTCCGCCGGCACCCGCTGGCGTCGGACCTGAGCGCCCCGGGTCAGAAACGGCCCGCGATCGCGGCCCCCATGCCCCCGCGCAGGGGCGCGGGCAGGAGCATCACCCCCGGACGTGTCGCCGCCGCGGCGGAGTCCCGCACGGCGAGATCGTCCAGCAGCTGGCGCATCAACACCTCGTTGTCGATCAGCGTGGTCAGGGACGACGCGGTCAGGGTCCCCAGCCCGACGGCCTGCAGCGACACCGTCAGCGGCAGCGGCATCGGTTCGTGGGTGGCGTCGAAGACCAGCCGGAGGATCGAGTCGGTGACCATGGCGGCCACGCCCACCGCGAACGTCACCGCCGCGACCGTGCGGGCGGGGCGCCCGCGGTACTCGTAGGGGAGCAGCTTCAACGCCACCGAGCCGGCGATGGTGGTCACGAACAGCGACGAGAGGAACAGCACCCGGCCCACCGCGGGGACCGGGCCCACGTCGATCCCATCCAGGGCCGCGCCGTAGCCGATCCCGAGGCCGGTCAGGCCGAGTCCCGTGAAGGTCCACCCCAGCGTGTTGACGGGCCGTAGCATCCGGTAGGCGACCTCGATCTCGTCCGGCTCGGCCGCCGGGGAATCGGCGGGGGGGGCGTTCTCCGGTTCCGCCTCGTCGGCCTCCGCCCCCCGCGGTGGGACGAGCCAGGCGACGGCGATGAACAGGGCGAGAAAGGGGAGCGACGAGGATCGCCTCCCGCGCATGGGACACCTCTCGGGTTCCGGGAGAGGTGGATCGTAGCACGGGGCCACGGATCTCCCTCCATCTTGGTCCTACGCGGAGGATGCGGCCGGCGATATACTGCCCGCTCGGCCGGACCGACCGGGGGGGAGGCCGGGCGGGGCCGCGCCCGGAACGGTGGACATGACCCAGGAGCTCCGGATCCAGTTCGGCAAGTACGTGCTGCTCGAGCTCGTCGGGCGGGGCGCGACTGCCGCCGTGTACCGGGCCGTCCAGTCCGGGGCGATGGGTTTCCGCAAGGAGGTCGCGATCAAGAAGGTCCTGTCCACCGTCGTGGACCGGGAACGCGTCCTCAAGCGGCTGATCAACGAGGCCCGGGTCTCGGGGTACCTCCACCACCGCAACCTGGTGGAGGTCTACGAGTTCGACCGGGTGGACGAGGCCTACTATCTGGCCATGGAGTTCGTGGGCGGCCCCTCGCTCCACGAGATCCTGCTGCGGATTCCCAGGCAGGGGCCTCTCCCAGGGCCGATCATCGCGGGGATCCTGCTGCAGATCTGCGACGGGCTCGCCTACGCCCACCGCGCCGTGGACGAGATGGGCCAGCCCATGAACCTGGTGCACCGGGACATCAAGCCCGGCAACGTGATGTTGACCTACGACGGCCTGGTCAAGATCACCGACTTCGGCGTGGCCAAGGCGACCACCAATCTCTTCCATACCCGGGCGGCCAACATCACCCGCGGTACCCCGATCTACATGAGCCCGGAGCAGGTGCGGGGTCTGCGCCTGGACGCCCGGTCCGACATCTTCAGCCTCGGCTCCCTGGCCGTGGAGATGGTCACCGGCAGCGCCATGTTCCAGGACACCCACCTCTATCGGGTGCTGAGCAAGGTCGACCAGGCGGATGTGACCCGTCCCCTGGAGCAGGTGGAGGGGGTCGTCCCCGGGCTGGCCCCGGTGCTGAGGCAGGCGCTGGAGCGGGACCCGCGGGCCCGCTTCCCCTCGGCCATGGCCATGGCCCAGGCCCTGCGCCTCGCCATCGCCCCCATCACGACCCAGGCCGACCTCGCGGTCTGGCTTCGGGAGTGGCTGGGGGTGTCGGCAGAGCGTCAAGAGGGTCCGGAGGACACGGCCGACGAGGCCGCCAGCGAGGGCATTTCGGGCCCGGTGGCCGAGCTGGATCTGACGGTCCCATCCGTGGAGGACACCGGCTCACCCACACCCCTGCGACAGGATGCCGCCGAGGCGGATCGAGGTCGCGGGTCCGGAGCCGGGGAGGGCGCCGGCGAGGAGGGGAGGGTGACCCCGCTGAGCATCACCGTCGAGCCGATGACCGACGAGCTCGACCTCGATCCGGGTACGGATCCGGAGATGAGCACGGCGGTGGAGCCCGACGCGGACGAGGGACCCGCCTACCTGGCGCGGGGCGACACCCCCACCGGTTCCCACGGCCCCGCCCCGCCGCTCTTCGCCGATCGGGGAGATGGTCCGCTTCCGATCCCCGAGTACCTGGTGGCCCAGATCGAGGCCCGGGAAGCCCTCGCCGCCGACGAGGCCGACCTGTCCCTGGCCGAGCTGGACCTGGGCGACGCCGTCGACCGGGAAGAGACCACCCTGGGCACTCCCGGGGATCCGGAGGCCGACCTGATTTCCGCCGGACCGGACACCGAGATCGTCTCCACCGGGCCGGAGACCGACACCACGCCCACCGTGGAGGAGGGGGAGGTGGACGACCAGGCGGAGGTGGCCACGGCGGTGGACCTCCCCGTGCCCCCCCTCGACCCGGCACGGGCGCCCGGCTCTCCGGACGTGGTCGGCGAATCGCCGCCGCCCGGGGAGGGGGGAGCCACCGACACGGACGACGACCTCCCCACCCTGGACGACGAGGAGGAGCCCCCGACCACGTCGGGGCTGCCGGTCTCCCTGGCGCCCGTCGAGGCGGGGAGCCACTGGATGGGCAGCGCCGAGATCGAGGTCGGCCGGGACGCCGACGAGGAACTGCACGAGGTCCAGGTCACCCGACCCTTCCTCGTGGGACGTGTCCCCGTGACCCAGGGGCAATGGTCCGAGGTGATGGGCGACCCGGGCACCTCCGACGCCCGCGACCTTCCCATGGCTGGCGTCACCTGGTTCGACGCCATCGATTTCTGCGTCCGTCTCTCGGAGCAGGAGGATCTGGCTCCGGCCTACCGGTTCGCGGGAGAGAAGGTCCTGTGGGATCGGGACGCGCCCGGATATCGGCTCCTCACCGAGGCCGAGTGGGAGCTCGCCGCCCGAGCCGGGGAGTACACGCGCTTCGCCGGCTCGGACCACGCCGACGACGTGGCCTGGCACCGGGGCAACTCCGGGGAGCAGCTCCAGGGAGTGGCTGGCAAGCGCCCGAACCGGCTCGGCCTGTACGACATGTGCGGCAACGTCAGCGAGTGGGTCTGGGACCGCTACGGCCCCTACCGGACCGGGGCGGCCGAGACCGACCCGACGGGCCCGGACGAGGGCGAGTTCCGCATACAGCGGGGCGGTTCGGTCCTCAGCCCGGCTGCGGATGTCCGCTGTGCCCGGCGCCACATCGACGGCCGCCCCGACGAGAGCCGACCCCACGTGGGTTTCCGGCTCGCCCGCAACCTGGACTGAGACCGGATTCGCCGTCAGCCGACCCTCCGATCCCCCGGGGGGCGCGGGACGGCCGGCCTCGGTAGACATCTCTCTACCGTCCGAGCGTTCGGTCGGCAACTCCTTGAAATTGTTGACGAATTCGTGACGAACTCCCGTTGTTGGGGGGGGTCCTCCCCCCTACGATCTTGTCGGCGGGGTTCCCGTACCGGGCGGACACGGCCCGGGTTGCCCCCGCCGAGGGAGGTCACATGGGAGGTTCTCGGACGGTCCGATGGCTCGCTCTGACGTCGCTGCTCTCGCTGGGGGTGGGAGCGGGGTGCACCTCCGGCGACCCCGTCGCCGACGAGCGTGAGTTCGTGACCGGCGAGCTGCTCGTTCGCTACCACAAGGACGTGAGCGAGGCCGGCGAGGACGAGCTCCTCTCGAGGCACGAGTTGACCCGGCTACACCGTCACTCTCGCATCCGGGTCGACCGGGTCAAGGTGCGCGAGGGGCGCGACGTGGCCGGGGCGGTGGCCAAGCTGATGCAGGACCCCGACGTCCTGTACGCCGAGCCCAACTTCGTCCTGCGGACCTGCGCCCTGCCCAACGACATCGACGGGGATCAGTGGTTCCTGGCCAACAACGGCAGCTACGGCACACCCGGCGCGGACATCGGCGCCAAGGAGGCCTGGGACGTCAGCACCGGTGACAGCCACATCGTGGTGGCGGTGGTCGACACCGGGGTCGAGTGGACCCACCCGGATCTCGCGGACAACATGTGGGTCAACGTCGACGAGATCGCCGGCAACGGCGTGGACGACGACCACAACGGGTACACGGACGACGTCAACGGCTGGGACTTCTACTCCTGGGACCGGGATCCGGACGACTGGGACGGCCACGGCACCCACGTGGCCGGCGCCATCGGCGCGGTGGGCAACAACGGCAAGGGCGTGGTGGGCGTCAACTGGGACGTCCGGATCATGGCGCTGCGGTTCATGGGGTACGGCTCGGGTTCCCTGTCCGATGCCGCCGCGGCCATCGAGTACGCCGTGAACAACGGCGCGAACGTGATCAACGGCTCCTTCGGGTCCTACGGCTGGAGCAACACCCTGCACGACTCCCTGTCGTACGCCAACGACGCCGGCGTGCTGTTCGTGGCCGCCGCGGGCAACGAGGACAACGACAACGACCAGTACGCCTTCTACCCGGCCTCCTACGACCTGCCCAACGTGGTGTCGGTGGCCGCGTCCAACGGCTACGACAAGATCACCAGCTTCTCCAACTACGGGGATCAGACGGTCCACCTCTCGGCCCCCGGGGAATCCATCTACAGCACCTACGTCAACGGCCAGTACACCTGGATGAGCGGCACCTCGATGGCCTCCCCGGTGGTGGCGGGCGCCGCCGCCCTGGCCCTCAGCGTGGACCCGGGGATCAGCCCGCCGGACATGAAGGAACTGCTGATGTCGACCTCGGACACCCCCCAGGGGGTGCAGGGCTGGACCGTGTCCGGGGGCCGGCTGAACGCCGCGACGCTGCTGCAGACCGTGCACGACCACGGTGGCGGTGGCCCGCCCCCCGAGGAGGAGCCGCCCCCCGAGGAGGAGCCGCCCCCCGAGGAGGAGCCGCCCCCCGCCGACGGCTGGAACTTCGTGACGCTCCAGGTCTCGTCGGCCCATCCCTACGCCAACGACGCCCAGGAGTACGAGGTGATCGAGCAGCCCGGCGCCAGCGAGCTGCGGGTCCACTTCGCCTGGCTCGAGGTCGAACAGGGCTACGACTACGTCCAGCTCACCGACTGGGCCGGCGAACCCTATGCCACCTACACCGGCCGACTCGGCACCTTCATCTCCGACCCCATCTCGGCCGACAAGGTCGTGCTGTGGCTGGTCAGCGACTACAGCGTGACGCAGTTCGGGTACAAGGTGGAGGGGTACAGCTGGCGCTGAACCCCGGAGATCCGGCCCCACCGGCTACCCGGAACCTCCATCGTCGGGATCGAAGGGGGGATCCCAGTCGGTCCCGGACAGATCCGGCGGCGGCCTCTTGCGCTTCCGTTTGCCGCGTCTCTTCTTGCGGGGCGCCGTCCGCGTCCGGAGCATGCGGTACCGGGCGACCTCTGGCGGCCGTTCGCCCTCGGGGGCGAGGGGGGCCCAGGCTTGCAGGGTCAGGACGTGGTCGCCGAGGCGTAGCTGGTCCCCGGGTTCTACGGTCATGCCGGTCGACGAGGGCGAGCGCAGGTGCCAGCAGAGGGGCGAGTCCGTTCCACTGCGCGCGGTGAGGTGATCGACGTCGAACTCGAAGATCACCTGCGCCCCCGCGAGGCCCTCCAGGATCAGGTCCGCCCCGGTGCCGGGCTCGCCGACCTTGAGCGTCTGCTGGGTGTGGTGGAGACGGCACACGCCGCGCTGCGCCGTGTTCGGCGGGGCCACGGTCAGCAGGAGTCCCAGCCCGGCCCAGGTCGCGTGGCCCGCGTTCCGGTTGGCCTCGGCGAGGGTCCCGGCGTCGGGGCCCGGGGCGGAGTCCCAGGACGAGTTGTCGACCGCGAAGGGTGTGTAGCGGAGCGGGTTTTGGCATCGAGGGCAGCGGTCCGACAGACGAGGGTCGTCGGGGTCCGGACGGGAGCGGATGGCCTCATCGCGCGAAGCGTCTGCTCTGGGGGTGGCGATCCGTGACGTCACCGCCCCGGGTACCTCGTAGCGACCCTCGCACCAGGGGCACCGAACGCTCGACCCCCCTTCCCAGGCACCGGCGGCGTGGTCGAAGAGGCGCGCCGGGGTGACCCAGGGCGCGCCGGCCCCCACGTTGCGGGGGCGCAAGATGATCTGCCGGCCACCCTGATCTCCGGCCACTATCCGTCGCCCGGCCCGGTGCTGCGTGAACCCCGAGCCGTGCGCCTCGAGATCGAATCGAACGATCCGCCGATCCCCCGCGATGTCGTGGATCGCCAGCGTCCCCTCCTCGGACAGGGTGACCACCCTCCTGGAGTCGGGGGTGAACGCGCGCCACCGGCAGAGGGGCCCCGAGGCCACGCAGGCACCCGTGGCCACCTCCCAGACGCCGAAGGACTCGGAAGCCGTTCCCCCGACCCGTTCGGGGTGGTTGTTCGGGTGCTGCTTTTCCGCGAGGACGAATCGGCCGTCCGACGAGAACTCGACCGTACCCGTAGGGCCCCAGATCCCCATCAGGACCGTGCCATCGACCAGATCGAGCAGGTGTGCGTGTCCCTCGGCCAGCGGCGTGCTGACGACAGTCCTCCCGTCGGGAGAGACCGCCAGGCCGTGTCCGCGCTCCTCCGGCGCGGAGATCGCCCGATGGTCGAGCCCGGTGTGCGTGTCCAGGACCCGCAACGACCGACCGGACCGGCGGAGATGGAACCGGCCATCCGCAAGAGGAAGGCCAGCGGACGACTGGCCGACCAGGGTGAGCAGGTCGGGTCGCCCCGACGTGTCCCGGATCCGGAAGGAATCACCGGCGAGGAACAGGCACCTCCCGGTGGGAGCGAGCGTCTCCGACGCGGTCAATCCGTCCCGTCCTGCGTACCCTTCGAGCCGCCTCTTGACGGCTCCCGACGCCGCGGAGAGTACGCTGACTCCCGATCCTCCGTCGTGGGCGATCACGGTCCGCCCATCGTCGGTGAACAGCGCCTCGCCCGGGAGCTCCTGCAGCGGCTGCCCCGTGGCCGTGTCCAGCAGCCAGGTGACCGTACGATCCCTCACGGTATCCAGCAGCGTTGTCTTCGGCGGTCTTGTGCGCACGATGGCCCGGCTGCCGTCCCGCGAGACGTCGAGGCCGACGATGCGGCCCTCGATCTCGGGCCCGGGGGGGAGCGGTGGCACCCCGTCGGACAGATGGCCCAGACGCAGGCGTCCCGCCTCCGTCCAGGCCGCGTGGAGGCCCTGCCGCGAGACCACGCATTCGCTCGACCGCCACCCGGCCTCGGTCGGGGTGTCGTCGACCGAACGCAGATCCCAGACCCGTACCGTGTCGTCCCTGGCGACGGAGACCAGCTGCCAACCAT
Source organism: uncultured Rickettsiales bacterium (assembly GCA_964542165.1). GTDB lineage: Bacteria > Myxococcota_A > UBA796 > UBA9615 > CAYRNR01 > CAYTBN01. The sequence goes on along the minus strand of CAZITQ010000113.1, from coordinate 14,302 downwards.
CGGGGGTGAAGTCACAGCCGAGCACGCCCTCGGTGTGGCCCTCGAGCACCACCTGCTGATCGCCTGTCCTCGGGTTCCAGACGACCAGCTGTTTCCCCCTGGCCGTGGCGACCGCATCCCCCCCCGGGCTCCACGCCGACCAGGCGATCCCGCCCGCGGGGCCGCGGCAGAGCATTTCCCCCCCGCGCGCGTTGTGCACCACCGCTCCGACGAGCAGGGCCGCTCCATCCGGGGAGAACGAGACCGGACCCTCCCCGGGCGCCGTCCACAGCGGATCCCCCGTGCCCGCGTCCCAGACCGCGACCTCGCCGATCCGCCGCTTGCCCATGCTCCACGCCTGTCGAATCGTCGCGATCATCCCCCCGTCCGGCGACACACAGCAGGACCACGCCTTGTCGGCGTCGTCGTCCCAGGCCCAGGACCGCAGCGGTGCGTCCCGGTCCCATCGAAGGACGGCGATCCTGCGCTGTCCCCGGGTCTTGGTCGCGCCCAGGAAACCGTCGTCCTCGATATGGGTCCGGACATCCGGCGTAAGAACCAGCGCGACGTGGACGCCGTCGGGGAACCAAGCGCAGGCCTCGAACTCCGCGTCCTTCATGCGGACGTCGTTCACCATCTCGCCGCTGTCGGCGTCCCAGCAGACCAGATGGCCGTCGTACTCGTGGATCTGAGCGTCCAGATCCTCCACGTACTCCACGAACCGTTGATCCTCGTGGGCGCTCAGGACCCGGCTGCCATCCGGTGACAGCGCAGCCGATTCGGATGCCTCGTAGGTCAGGAAGCTGGGCTGGGAACCGGGAGCGACCGGTTCGCCGCTGCGCAGGAACAGGGCGCGAGCTCCCTGACCCGCGGACAGGACGATCTGGCGACCGTCGGGCGTCACGCGGCAGAACCTCCCGGAGGCCGGGAAGACCGCGACGCAGGTCGATGCCTCCTTCTCGTGGTTCAGCAGCTGGAGCCAGGGGCGGTCGTGGGAGGGGGCCTGGCCGAGGGCCACCGCGCGGGTGGCACGGCCGGATGGTTGGTTGACGCAGCGCTGGAACAGGGAACCCGGGGCCCGATCGAGGTGGATGCGGTCACGGCTGAGCAGGTCCCCGAAGTCGGCGACTGCCGGGGAGACGTCGGCGCGGATCATCTGCCGGGAATCCAGCTGGACGTGGCGCGAGGGGTTCCGGAGCTCCCACGGTCGCCGAACCGCGAACGGCGTCACCCGTAGCGGCGATCGGCAGTGGGCACACTTCAGTCGCTCGCCCTGGAGGTCGTCCGGCAGCTCGAAGCATCCCAGGCAGTAGGGACACCCGAGAGCCGCCCGACCCGACCACACGCTCCGGGTCACCAGGGGCGATTCTGACTCGTGCCTCCCCGCGCCGATCCGTTCGAAATCCGCGACCAGGTCCTCGGACGCTCCCGAGCGCAGCTTGTGTTCGAGGAACTTCAGGTCGGTCAGGAGCTCCTCGAGCTCCGCCCAGCGACGGGCCATGGTGAGCTGGTAGGGAAGCTCGGACAGGGTCCGCCGAGATGGAGGGGCCCCGTCCGGGACGGCGAAGAGGAGCGCCAGCCGCCCGTGGATCTCTTCCCGGTCGTCCTCCAGGAAGGTCTGGTCGACCAGTTCCCCGATCTGTCGGTGATAGAAGGCGATGACCGGCGTGTCGTCCGCGTCGCGGGTCGTCAGGTAGGGCTGGAAGGCGGCGTGAAGGCGGGCCCAGAGGACGAACGGCAGGGCGTCCACGACGGTCTCGTGGTGGGCCGTGCGCGCGAAGTGGTCCCTCACGAGGGGATCGCGCCCCAGGGCCAGCGTGAGCTCGCCCTCGGACAGGCCGTGCCTCGCAGCCCGGAGGTAGGCGAGCGCGCGCCTCACCAGGACGGGCCCGTGCTGATCGGGCTGGGAGAGCCGCCAGAGGTGGTTCCCGATCAATCCCGCGGTGGTCGGGGACAGGCCGGGAGCACCGTCGTACACCGGGACGCCGTCGAACGACCGCCAGCGCGTCACCTCCAGCAGCGCCAGGCGCAGGTACAGCGGAGAACGATTCCCCGAGAACCTCTTGTGGAGTTCCTCGCGCTGGGCGGGAGCCAGGGTCCTGCCGTGCTGCCTCAGGAAGGTGTCGATGGCCTCGTCGCCTTCGGCCGGAGTGAGCAGCGGGACCTCGAGGAAGCGGCCGCGCGGGAGCCGTGCGCGCAGCGACGGGAGGTGGGGCAGTGGCGCGGGTAGCGTCGACACGATCAGCTTCACGCCGGGGGGCAGGTCGGTGGGGATCCAGCCCGTATCGGGATCCCCCTCGAGCTGATCGAGCGCGTCGATCACGATGACGATCGGCCGGGCGATGTCGACGCGCGAGAGGCACGTCGCAAAGGAGCTGGCGAGGTCCCTCACGGTGTGGTGGTCGGGGGGCGAGAAGGTGAATCGCCCGTGCCGGCCCAGCTGCTCACAGAGGTCGAGGACCAGGCCGGCAGGTGAGGAGCAGCGAGCGCTGGTTCCACAGAACCGCTGCAGGACGGCGAACCCCGATCGGTCGATGAGCGCGGCCGCCCTGGCGAGGAGGGCAGATTTCCCGGAGCCCGATTCACCGTGGACCACCAGCGGCTCGTGGTCCGGGCCGTGGACGTACCTATGCAGAGCCTCGAGCTGCGGAGCGCGACCGACGAAGAAGGCCGCCCGGTCCACCGCGAATCGCCCGTGGCGGTCGTTCTCCTCGGCCAGGGGGTCTCGAGCCGATGCCCGGCGAGTCTGTCGGTCGACGGACCTGCCCAGGTGGATCCAGGCCGCTTCGCACAGGGTCCGCGGGGTGGCGCCGTCCTCGATCAGGTCGAGGCACGCGTCCAGCGAGTCGGGGAGGACCCCGACCGTCCCGCGGTCGAGGGCGCCGTTCACCCAACGTGTGCGGTACTCGAAGAGGCTCGATGGCTGCAGTCGTCGACGCAGGTCCTCCCGGAGGTCAGCGATGCGTCGATGGGCCTCCCGGTCCGCGGTGCCGTCGGGGCGCCGGTCGAAGAACGGCTGGAAAGCGGGATCGGCCACGGCGTCCGAGAAGTTCTCGATGGTCCTGACGAAGGCGAACACCTCCGGGGTGGGGGTGCCACCGCTCGGGAGCCGAGCGTCGATCTCCTGATGGGTGGCCGAGTTGAGGAGGCGAGACCGGAGGTCGTCGGCGGGAAGGACGTCCGGAATCGCGCGGCGGAACAGGTCGCGAAGCGGGGCCTCGACCGTCGCCGTCCAGTGTGCCGGATCCGCCTCGGGGCTGCCGGTTACACGCGCCCTGAGTACCCGTGCCGGGGGCACCGAGTTGCTGTCCAGCCGGTACCAGTCGTCCAGCGTGGCGACGGCCCCGGGCGCGTGCTCGCACGACCAGTCGCGGAAACGGTCGAACGCGTCCGATGGCATGCACGAGGGCAGGGGTTCCCAGCCGTAGCGATCGCCGAGGAGCGCGATGAAATTGGGGCGCGGAGAGACGGTCCTGCACCGGGTCAGCTCCTCCAGACAGATCTCCATGGTCCGCTGGTCGAGGGACGCCTCCGTGCTGATCCCCCATCGCAGGTCGATGGCCTGGAAGCCGCATCCGCGGGTCTCGCAGAACTGCTGTAGCCGGGGGAAGACCTGGCGTTGCAGCGCGTCCCGCTCGTCCACGAGATCGCTGAACGTCGAACTCACGAACACGCGAAAGGTAGGCCGGCTCGGCCGGTGGGCTGACATGCTCGCGGGCGTGATCAGAGCTCGTCTCCTCGCCCGATAGCGTATAGATCCTGAATCGCGGTCACATGCCCGATCAGGTAGTCCGAGTCCCAGGCGATCTCCCACACCAGCTGCTGGTCGTCGTGGGTGATCTCGCGGATCCGGGCGTCGGTACCGTAGTTGATCAGGACGTTGCCGTTGTGGAGCCAGAAGGCCTCGCCCGCGTAGCGGGGCCACAGGTCCAGGCCCTCGCCGTAGGTCCAGATCTCGGTGAGGGTCTCGGTGATCGGGTCCAGCTCGAACTCGCGGATGCGGTGCAGGGAGGGCGCGTTGGGGATGTGGGTCGACACCAGAAGGGTGCCGGCATCGGTGTAGTGGGGGTAGTGCTGCATCTCGAAGCCGGTGCCCTGGGGCTCGAAGTCCCAGCTGCCGGGCATGCGGCCCCACTGGTGGATCAGGTCGCCGCTCTCCCGGTCCAGCTCCACCACCGAGTCGCTCCACCACATGGACCACAGCACCGTGTCCGTGTCCCGGACCCAGATCGTCTCGTTGGGGTCGCAGCCCCAGATGGGGAGCTGGTGTTCGTCCGCCCATTCGTTGCAGAGCCAGATCCGGCGGCGGGTGCCGTCCGGGTGCAGCTCCTCGAGCCAGGTGTCGGGGAAGTCGGTGTAGTCGTCGAAGAGGATCAGGCCGTCGTCGGTCTCGGCAAACGTCGAGCCCAGGCCGGGGACCGGGGTGATCTGGTCGAACACCCTGTCCAGCGTCATGCGATGCAGCAGGGAGCCAGCCCCCTCGTCCCCGGTGTACAGGGTGGTCTCCTCGAACAGCAGGTGGTCGCCCGACAGGGCCGTCCGGCCGTGCATGGTGCAGCGGTGGTCGGGTACGGAGTAGTACCAGACGATCCGCCCCTGGCGGTCCAGCACGAGCACCCAGAAGGGGCCCTGGTACCAGTCCTCGTCCTGGACCTCGAGGCTGGTGAGGAACCAGCGATCGTCGCTGGACAGGGCCTGGTTCCAGCCCAGCGCCTGGGCCTGAGGGAGGTCCCCCGGGAGGGGATCGGTGGCCGCGGACGCGGTCTCGTCGCCCACGCGGACCTCGTCGCCGACCCGGTTGACGATCCGCCATGAGACCGCCGACTCCGCCGGAACGCCGAAGAGCCACTCGGCGTGCTCGCCCTCGGATCCATCGCCCTCGGGGGTGGTGACCCAGTCGCTGCCCGGGTAGATGAACTCGACCCAGGCGGCGTCCGCGCCTTCGAGCTGGGTCCAGGTGACCTGGAGTACCGTGGCCACCTCGGGGTGGACCGACCAGGCCAGGTCGGCGACGGCTGCGGCCGCTGGGGCGGTGTCATCGTCGCCGGCAGAGTCGTCGTCGTCATCCGCGGAGTCGTCGTCGTCCCCGGCGGTGATGTCGTCGTCGTCGTCGTCGCCGGACGCGGTCGTGTCGTCGTCGTCGGAGACGAAGTCGTCGTCCTCGGGATCACACGCGGGGACCCCGACGAGAACGGCGAGCATGCCCAGGAGCGCGGCGAGGTGAGCCCGCGGAGCAGCCCTTCGGCGTGCGCCCCACGCTGGAATGCTCCCGTGCACCTCGCTAGTACTCGACGTATCCATCCTCGAGGTCATAGCTGAAGTCGCCGCTCGCCGGCTCGAATGACGCGAACCCCAGGACCGCCCAGGCGCCGTTGTCGTACCCGGTGATCACGCTGGCGTGTCCGAAATACTCGTCGATGTACCCGTAGGACACCTCGGTGCCGTCGAGCACGCTCACGTCGTCGGAGCCGATGCCCAGCAGGGTGCCGCAGTCCGGGTGCTCCCAGGCCACGACCGTGGCGTTGCTCGCCAGGAGATCGAAGGCCCAGTCGCAGTCCGCGCAGTCGTCGCGGACGGCCGTCGAGCCCAGGTCGTAGCGGACGCGGCAGACATCCTCGCCGGCGCCCTTCTGGGCCACCAGGTAGAGATCCTCGCTGCCGGTGTAGTCCGGCCCATCGACGGTGGCGGCGCCGATCCGGCCCATGAGCCCGGTCCCGGTGGGTGCGGTGTCGTCGTCTCCGGTGTCGTCGTCGGCCGCGTCGTCGTCGCCGGGGGGGGCGGCGGCGGGGTGGGGCGGGGCCGGGGGGGGCGC
>CAZITQ010000113.1:0-8501 GCA_964542165.1 uncultured Rickettsiales bacterium | reverse complement strand
GTCGTCGTCTCCGGTGTCGTCGTCTCCGGTGTCGTCGTCCCCCGTCGAGTCGTCGTCCCCCGTGTCGTCGTCACCCGAGGCGTCGTCGTCGTCCGCGTCGTCGTCGTCCTCGGGACACCCGGCGAAGGCCAGGGCGCCGGCGAGCAAGAGCCACCAGGGTAGGTTCCAGCGCATCTTCACTCCTCCACTCGGTCACCCACCATAACGAACGAGGGGGAGCGACGCAGGGGAATTCCCGATCCCCCCCGGCGATTCGGCTGGTAGGTTGAGCGCAGGAGGAATGCCATGTCCCCCCGGATCCGGACCGGCCTGGCGGCGCTGGTGGTCCTGGCCCTGTTCGGCTGCCCTGCGGACGACGACGACACCTCCGGGTCGGCCGACGACGACAGCGCCGGTGACGACGACACCGCCGGTGACGACGATATCTCCGGCGACGACGACACCACGGCCCCGCCCATGGAGCCCCGGTTCTCCGTGGCCGTTGTGGCCGATCCCCACGCCTACGGCGGTGCCGAGAACCTGCAGCGACTGGAGGCGGCCGTGGCCTGGATCGAGACCCACGCCGCCGAGCGGCAGATCGAGCTCGTGCTGATCCTCGGGGACGTGACCTGGAACGACGGCTTCGACGATGCCCGGGCGGCGCTGGACGAGCTGAGCATGCCGTACGTGCCGATCATCGGTGACAACGAGGTGCACTCGGACGACGAACAGGCCTGGGAGGAGGCGTTCGCCAGCCAGTTCGAGGCCCTGGCCTCCGAGCTCGACGGCTGGCGCAAGGCGGAGATGCCGGTGTTCCACCCGGACGCGGAGGCCGACGTCTGGTTCCAGAACACCGCCTTCGACGTCCAGGGGGTGCACTTCGTGGGCCTGGACTGGGCCGCCCGGGGCGTCGACGGGATCCTGGGCGAGGCGGGGTTCCTCCACGACTTCGACGGCGGGACCTTCCCCTGGTTCGAGGACGAGGTCGCGGCCGCCGCCGAGGGTGCGGAGGAGTCGGTGATCTTCTTCACCCACATCCCCATGCACCTGGGCGCCTTCGACCTGGAGCAGATGGCGGCGCTCACCGGGGTGACCGGACCGGCTGCGGACCTCGTCTACGCCAACCTCGCGGGCCACGTCCACGTGAACGCCGAGGTCGAGGTCGAGGACGGCGGCTACACCGTGTTCGTCACCGACGCGGTCTGGGACGACGAGAACACCGTCCGGATGATCCAGGTCTCGGGCAACGGCCTGCGGTTCGAGTACGAACACGAACTGGTGATCGTGCCCTGACACACCCTGGCACAGTTGCCGCCCCCCCCTGTCACACCCCACGAGGTCGGCTGACCCGGCAGCCAACTCCTCGATATCGCAGGAAGATCGCCTGCCGATGAGGAGGCGTTCAGTTCTGGCACGGGTGTTGCTCCACTCACACGCGCACAGAGCAGGGAGCGTACACGATGACACGCCTCGGTGGATGGACGACGATCGGGACCCTGGCCCTGACGGCCCTGACCTGGACGACCGGCTGTGACGTGGCCGACGGACCGGACGGGGACGCCCTGCTGGACACCTCGTGGGGCGACGCCACGGTCTGCAAGGAGATCCCCGACCTGGATCCGCTGGTCGAGCCCCAGATCACCGTCTCCCTGGATGGCCTGACCGTGCACCTGCGCGACGAGGTGACCGGCTACGACAAGGTCTTCCCCGTCGGCATCGGCACCCTCAACGGCAACGCCGGCGAGACCACCTACAACGAGTCCCTGTCCATGTTCCCGCTGCTGTACACCGACAGCGCCGACTTCACCATCAAGCCGTCGGACAAGGTGGCCTGCAAGATCTGGTGGACCGACTCGGACACCGGCCAGACCGTGCCCGTGTTCGCCGGTCTGCCCTTCATCCGCTGGTGGGGCAATTACGGCTTCCACGGCCCGGTGACCGACTACGACGAACCCCACGGTGGCAACCTCAAGCGGGGCTACGTCTCCCACGGCTGCTTCCGCATGGAGGCCGCCGACATCCTGGAACTCTACGCCCGGATCGACGGCGTGGACGAAGTGCCGGTGCACATCCAGCGCGAGCCCGAGCGCACCTCCAACGGCCGCAAGGTGGACGTGCCCGACACCTGGATCGGGTCCGAGTGCCAGACCGACGGCGACTGCGCCTTCGAGGGCGGTTTCTGCCATGACAACCCCGTCGGCGGCAGGGGATTCTGCGCGGCCCGTTGCGACCTGTACTGCGACGACCGCTTCGGTTACCCGACCACCTTCTGCGTGGACGACCCGGACTCCGAGGGCGAGGGCATGTGCGTGCTCAAGCAAGAGGATCAGAACCTCGGCTGCCGGACCCAGGACCACATGCAGCCCCAGGAGGTGTCCCGTCACACCCAGCCCTCGACCACCGCCACGGCCTGCCTGCCGGGCTCGCGGGGCTGGATCGGGGACCGCTGCCTGGCGGACGACGACTGCGACAACGGCACCCACTGCTCGGCCGTCGACGGGGGCGAGGTCGGATTCTGCACCCAGGACTGCCAGGCCTACTGCCCGGACCAGCCCGGCTGGCCCTGGACCTTCTGCCTGGACGACGAGGCGGGAGACGCCAACACCTGCGTGCGCGAATGCACCCCGTCGTCCCGCGGCTCCGAGTGCCCCGCCGGCTTCGCCTGCGAGGCCCGCACCGGCGCCGCCCCCGGCAGCCCCAGCAAGTTCGCCTGCGTCGCGGTCGACTAGGGCCCGTCTGGGTGTAGGATCCGCGTCGAGGGAGGCGCGATGATCCGCACCCAATCCTGGCTCGTCCTGGCACTCGCCCTGGTCCTCTCCGGCTGCCCCGGGGGCGACACGGAGCCCGACGACGACTCCGCAGGGGACGACGACACCACCACCGGCGACGACGACGACGAGTTCTACCCTCCGGACGCGCCGGGCCCGTACCCGGTCGGCACCGTTCAGCGCGAGGCCTCCTCGAGGGAGGGGATCACACTCCCCGTGCAGGTCTGGTTCCCGGCCACCGAGGCCACCGACGCGGCCCACGTCTACGACGACCTCGTCCCGGGAGATGCGTGGGACCGGGCGGACCCGGACTGCTCCGAGGTCCGTCCCGCGCTGGTGTTCAGCCACGGCAACAGCGGGATCCGCTACCAGACCTGGTCGGTGATGGAGTTCCTGGCCAGCCACGGCTGGGTCGTGGCAGCCCCGGACCACGTGGACAACACCTTCCTGGACTTCGACATGGACCTGTGGCCGCGAATCGCCATGCGCCGACCCTGGGACGTGGCGGACACCTTCGACTGGCTGGTGAGCGCCTCCGGAGACGCGGACGACGACCTGGCCGGGTGCGTGGACGGGGAGGCCGGCTACGCGGTCATGGGCCACTCCTTCGGCGGCTTCACCACCTACGCGACCTCCGGCGCGAAGCTGGACATCGACCTGCTCGCTGCCGAGTGTGCCGCCGATCCGGTGGAGGGCTGCGACGCGGTGGAGGCCTGGCAGGCCGAGAACCCGGGGGAGCGGTATGCGGACCATTCGGATCCGCGGGTCTGGGCGGCCGTACCCTGGGCCCCGGCCTGGCACGAGGTGTTCGGCGGGACGATGGGCGAGATCGCAGTCCCGACGATGGTCATCGGCGCCGACCGGGACTCGCTGACCACCTGGGAGGGCGCCGTGGAGCCGTCGTACCGGGAACTGGAGATCGTGCCCCGCTACCTGGCCGGCCTGGAGAATGCAGGCCACTACAGCTTCACCGACTTCTGCGACCTGCTGCCCGGCAGCGGGAACAACGGCTGCGGGGAGGACTACCGCCCCGCCGAGGAGGTCCTTCAGACCACGCGAACCCTGAGCCTGGCGTTCCTCCTGGCCACCCAGGGGCGGGAGGAGGCCCGGGACTGGATGCCACCGGACGTCGGGATGTGGCTCTGGGAGGCGGAGGAGTAGATGGACCTGCGAGGAGTTCGAATGCCCGGCAGCCGACGGTCCTTCCCCCGCAACGCCTGCGTCGTCCTCGCCCTGGCGTCGTCGCTCGCCCTCCCGGTGCGCGCCGTCGCCGGGGGCCACGATGTGGAGTTGGGGGACTTCGAGGACATGGTCGACGCGGTCTCCGCCGCGTCGTCCGAGATGCGGCTGGTGCTGCTGGCTGCAGGGCTCGAGTACACGGCGACCCGCCACGGCTGGGATGCCGGGACCTGCCCCGACGCCTGGAAGGCGTGGTCCCATGCGCCCGAGGAGACGCGACGGGCGCAGATCATGGGCGCCTTCCCCGGCTGCCCAGCCATGTGCCCGGGGGGGGCGCTGCGCGGGGAGACCGTGCTGAGGCTGGGGTTGATCCCCGCCCAGGGCAAGACCGCGGCCCTGGTCGCGGCGTGCGACGCCGCGGGACCGGAGCCGGTGTTCACCGGCGACATGGCCCCCCTGCGGGATCAGATGTCGGTGGAGGGGTTCTGGGTCTACCGCTCGGGGCTGGAGCATGCCCTGCGTCGCCTCGACGAGATCGGCGGCGAGCGGGCCGAGGCCCTGCGCCTGAGGTACGAGGCGCTGCTGCCCTGGGTGGCGGCCGAGCTGGCCTGCCACCTGCCTCCGCTGGACGACGATCTGCGGCTCCCCGGGACCACCGCCGAGAAGCTCGCGCGGCCCGTGCGAACGGTGACCGTGACGCGGCATGGCATCGCCGTGGACGGGGACCCGATCTGCGAGCTGTACGACGGCGTGCTGGCGGTCGATCAGAAGGAAGGACGGAAGATCCTCCCCCTGTTCGACGCGTTGACCCAGCGGGTGGACGAACCCCTGCCCGCGCCGCCCCCGCCCCCCGAATCGACCCTGCCTCCCCCTCCTCCGCCGGCCCCCGATGCCGGTGCATCCGGGGACGACGACGCCCACAAGTCGTCCAAGCTCAGCCGGGCCAAGGGCACCGCGGTCTCCCACGAGAAGTTGGTCCACGACCGGGAGCTGATCGAGGCAGGCGGGACTCCTGGCGTCGATGAACGCCAACCCCGGCCTGCCCAGCGCGTTCCGGGGGCGACTCCGGGTCCAGATGGACCGGGACCTGCCCTGCAGCCTGCTGCTGGACGTCCTCGCCACCGCCAGTCAGGTCCGCTACGGGGAATTCAGGCTGGCGGGGTTCAACGGCGACGAGGGGCGCCAGGCGGTGATCGACGTCTCCCTGCCCGCCCTGGGCGGTTCCTACGGGGGCTTCGACGCGTACGACGATCGGCCGCCGCTGAACCTGACCCTGTTGGTCGACGAGGACGGGTACCGGATCCTCGCGACCGGCGGGATCCTCGACGGATCGGGGGAGGCGCTGACCGTCCCCCGCAAGGATGGGGAGTACGACACCGGCGCGCTCCACGACCTGTTGCTGCGGATCAAGGACGAGTACCCGGACGAGGAGAACGTCATCGTCCTCCCCGACGCGGACCTGTCCCACGGGGACCTGATCGCGACCCTGGACGCCGCGCGGGAGAGGGGGGACACCGGTGACCGCTGGGATGACCGGCTGTTCCCCTTCGTGATCCTCGCCGGAGCCGGTGAGCCTCCCGACACCCTGGGGCTGGGGGGGCTGGGAAGCCGTGGCTCGGGCGGGGGGCTGGGCGGCCTGGGGACCAAGGGACGCGTCCCGGACGGGACCAGCGGCTACGGCAGCGGCGGCGGCTATTTCGGCCGCAAGAGCAGCTCGTCCCAGACCGGGGTCGGCGATCCCATCATCCTCGGCGCCATCGACAAGGCGCTGATCGACGCGGTGATCCGGCGGCACCTGGCCCAGATCCGCTACTGCTACCAGCGGGAGCTGAGCAAGCAGCCCGATCTCGCGGGCAAGGTGGTGGTCAAGTTCGTGATCGACGCCACCGGCGCGGTCGAGAAGGCGGAGATCAGGACCTCGACCCTCGACAACGCGACGGTCGAGGAGTGCCTGGTGAACCGTTTCCTGCGGATGCAGTTCCCCGAACCCAAGGGGGGCGGGATCGTGATCGTCAGCTATCCGTTCCTGTTCAAGAGCGCGGCGGACGATGGGGAGTGACCGTCCGCCTGCCGCGGCGTACCGGTCCGCGGCCGAGCTGATCCGGCGCCACACGGTCGAGGCGCGCCCGGCTCTCTGTCCCGAGATCACCCTGCGCCTGATCACCGCCCAGACCCCCCTGTTTCGCGGTGATGAGGCCGACGCCGAGGCCGTGGGCCTACCCTGGCCGTTCTGGGGCTTCGCGTGGCCAGGGGGGCAGGCCCTGGCCCGCTACGTCCTCGACCACCCCTGCATGTTCCGGGGCCGCCGCGCCCTGGACTTCGGTGCAGGGTGCGGGATCGGTGGGATCGCGGCCTCCCTGTCCGGGGCGCAGGAGGTGATCGCCGCCGACGTGGATCCCACCGCTGCCGTCGCCATCGACCTCAACGCGAAGGCCAACGGGTGCGAGTTGACCATCACCACCCGGGATCTGGTCGGCGAGCGCGGCGGCTGGGACGTGGTGCTGGTGGGCGACATGTTCTACGACGACGAGCTGGCGCACGCCTGCGTCCCCTGGCTGGAAGAACTCGCGCGCGAGGGAGCGCAGATACTCCTGGGGGACCCGGGGCGTGGGTACCTGGACGCCGACAGGCTGGATCCCCTGGAGCGATACGACGCGCCGGCGGACAACGACGCGGACGGGACCCGGAGGGTCCGCACCACCGTGTACGCGTGGCAATCCCCCGAGCGTTGACCTGCGCCCCAGCGGTGGATCGGGCTCTGCGTCGACGAGATTCCACGTCACTGCTAGTATTTCGGACTCGCCGGGCCGAATCGGGCCCGGTCGTTCACCGGGAGGCGGGGGCGGCGACGGAGGTCGGGTGGTCGTGCGCACGAGCCAGCGAAAGGGGCGCATGCTCCCGGCGGTTGTGGTGTTCGCGTGCGTGCTCACCGTGACCGGCGTGGCCCGGGCGGGGTCCCCGGTCTGGTACGCGGGGGACGTGGGGGCGGGCGCCGGCGCCCGCGCCCTGGGCCCGGTGCAGGCCGCCCGGGGGGGCGCGGCGCCCCCCCACGGCGCGGTGGCCCCGCGGGGGGTGGGGGGGTTGCGGGGGCGTCCCCCCCGGCCCGGGGGGGGCCGGGGGGGGGCCCCCGGGGGGGTCCGGGGGGGCGGGGGGCGCGGACGCCGGCGCCCGCGCCATGGCCCAGGTCCAGGCCGCCCTGGGTCCCGAGGACCCACCCATCGGCGAGGTCGCCCCGCTGGACGTGGCGCTGTTCGGCGACGCCCAGCTATGGCCCGTGACGAACGACGTCCGGCGGTGTACGGACGGCACCCCGATCAAGCTGGAGACCGCCATGGCCCGCGCCGAGCGGGCCCTGGAGGAGGTGGAGTTCGACCAGGCCGTGGAGGCGCTGGCAGCCCTCGACGGCCAGCTGGCCTGCGTGGAAGGGGCGCTGAGCGGAGAGAACCTGGGATTGGCGGCCCTCATGCTCGGGCACGTCCGCCACCTCACCGGGGACGTGGACGGCGCGCGGCGGGCGTTTGCCCAGGCAGCGGTGTTCGAGCCCGACGTGGTCTGGGACGGGAACTACTCTCCCGCTGCCCAGCCGATCTTCAACGCGGCCGTGCTGGAGTCCCTGAGGACCCGGGACGCCCATGTCCGGGGGAACGACGGATCGTGGACGTTGCCGGACGTGGAGCTGGACGGCGGGGCTGTCCCCCGGTACGGCGCGCTCCGGCCGGGTTGGCACCAGCTGGCCCTGCGGTCGGGAGATGGCGGATGGGTTCGCACCGCCGTCGAGCTGGAGGAAGGCCAGACCCTGCGGCTGGTCGCTCCGGCGGATCTGGCCTCGGCAGCCGACGACCCCGGGATGGCCGACGCCCTGGTCGCGGCCATCGTCGACGCCCTGGAGACCCGGGGCGCACGGGAGGCCTGGATCGTCGATCTGGCCGGCGAGCGGCTGTACCGCTATCGCACGACGGACGGAGCGCTGGCCGAGGTCGAGGTCGGCCGCGCGCCGCCCCGGCCGCAGCCCAAGCCTCCGCGGCCGGCGCGCCCCCAGGCTCCCCCGCCCCGGGCCGGGCCGGCCCTGGTGATCGGCGGCGGCATCACCACGGCGTCGGGCCTGATCATCGGTCTGGTGAGCCGGAAACAGGCCTACGACATCTACGACAAGGTCGACCTGCACAACGATCAGTTCGAGCGGTACGACCAGGAGTACCAGGAAACCACGCGCCGGATGACCGGCGGGTACGTGCTGGCCGCCATCGGGGGGGCGATCCTGGTCGCGGGCATCCCGACGTGGGTCGTGGAGAGCAAGCGAGGCAGGGAGGCGGTGTCCCTGTCGGCCACCGTCGTGCCCGTGGGGCCGGGCGCCGAGGGCGGGGCCGTCCTGGTGTCCGGACGTTGGTGAGGGAGGAACGACCGTGATTCGAACCCTGGGAGTCCTTCTGTGCGGTCTGATCCTGGCCCTGGCCGGTGCCTGTGTCCCCGACCTCCACGAGGCGCTGGACGATGACACGGGGGACGACGACACCGGGGACGACGACGTGACCGGGGACGACGACGCGACCGACGACGACGACGCGACCGACGACG
>CAZITQ010000112.1:12017-29692 GCA_964542165.1 uncultured Rickettsiales bacterium | reverse complement strand
ATGACCCTGGACTGGATGCCGCGCGACGACGGCCCCAAGGACCACCTGATCCACAGCGATCAGCACTGGGGCACCGAAGCTCCCAGCGTGATCTTCGAGAAGCGCCCCCTCAAGGACCCGGCCGGGACCGTGGTCGACGACCTGTTCGTGGGCTGGATCCAGCTGAACAACCCGCGGCAGTACAACTCGTACACCACCGAGATGGTCAAGGGCGTCATCGCCGCCTTCGAGAACTGCTCGGTGGACCGCTCGGTGGTGGCCTGCGTGTTCACCGCCACCGGCTTCGACGCGTTCTGCACCGGCGGCAACACCAAGGAGTACTCCGAGTACTACAGCCGGCGCCAGGACGAGTACGGCCAGTACATGGAGCTGTTCAACCACATGGTGGACGCGATCCTGTGCTGCAAGAAGCCGGTGATCTGCCGGGTGAACGGCATGCGGGTGGCCGGCGGCCAGGAGATCGGGATGGCCTGTGACCTGACCCTGTCCAGCGATCTCGCGATCTTCGGCCAGGCGGGCCCCAAGCACGGCTCGGCCCCGGACGGCGGCTCCAGCGACTTCCTGCCCTGGTACCTGTCCATCGAGGACGCCATGTGGAACTGCGTCTCCTGCGAGATGTGGTCCGCCTACAAGATGAAGCGGCTCTCGCTCATCTCCAAGGTCGTGCCGGTCATCAAGCACCCCGAGGACGGCTGGGTCCGCAACCCGGGCGTGATCACCGACCGCTGGGTCGACGACGGCGAGATCGCGTACGGCGAGATGGTCACCGGGGACGCACGCAAGCAGGCCTACAAGACCATCAAGCAGGCCAAGGCAGAGGGCTGGCTGTCCTTCGAGCGTCTGGACGCCGAGGTGGACAGCGTGATCTGGCGCTTCGCCAACCTGTTCCCCGGCTGCCTGGTCAAGTCGATGGACTCCATCCGCGCCAAGAAGAAGTTCTTCTGGGACCAGATGAAGGCCTACAACCGCCACTGGCTCGCCGCCAACATGGGCGGAGAGGCCTTCCTGGGCTTCGGCGCCTTCAACACCCGCAAGATCACCGGCGAGGACGTCATCGACTTCATCAAGTTCCGCCAGCACATCGCCCGGGGTGATTCGTGGGACATGGAGATGTTCGCGGATGTGATGGGCAAGCCGCAGAAGTAGTCCTCCTTCCCTGGCCCGGATCCCTTCCCCGGGTCCCTGACCCTCCTCCAGACCACTCCTCTCTCGACCCAATCTCCGATCTTCCCCGCTCTGCTGGTCGAAGTCCGGGAAGTGGCTCGAGTGATGCCGCCACCCACGGGGCTCGAGGGGGCCCGCGGATCATGGACAGGTGCGCGGAATTGTCCGGACGTGTTTTCAGGACCCGAAGATCGCCCGTCCCATCGAACAGGGGCTTGACCCGCGAGAGAGAAGCGGTAGCCTGGCTTCAGCGTTCCAGGCAACCCGACAAACAGCACACGCCAGGGCGAACCCACGGGGATATTCGCGTGGTGGGGTGCGTTCCCTCGCCGAATGGGCCACCGGGAACCCGATTCCACGCCCCCAGTGGGTGGAACGGAGGTTGGACCATGACACCTACCGCATGCGTTTCACCTGCTGGAGCCCCACAAAGCCCCCCTGAGCCAACCCCGTCGGGTTCGCCGCTATACACCGATCCGAGCCCTGCCAACGGGGCCGGGGATCTCTACAAGATCCAGGGCAGGTGGGGGTACCGCAACCTGGGCGTGCCCGCCATCAACATCCGCGGGAAGCCCATCGAAGTGGCGCGGGCAACCCTTGGATTCTTCGGTCACCGGCGTCCTTCGTCGAGGGAGGACCACTTCCAGGTCAACGTGGAGAAGTACGCCGCCAATCGGGACGGCTTGGGTCTCGGCTTCTACAACATCGACGTGGACACGAGCACCCTCGTCGATCTGAGCCACGACACCCAGGCCGAACAGCAACGGCTCAACTACGAGGCCGGCGCCTCGACCCGGCCGGACGAGGCCTTCAATCGCTTCGCCGACTGCGATGCAGCCGAGGTCCACCTGGCGACCGGCTTCCAGAACATCCAGTGGGACGGCGGGTTCCCGTTCCTGGTCAACACCGAGGAGTGTGGGCGGATTCAGTGGTCGGCAGTGCCGAGGTCGTGATCGTCGGCAAGAGCCCAGCACTCTTGCGTCAGGTCACCGTCGCGAAGCGGCACGCAGCTGCTCGGGCCCCGATCTTGATCTGCGGCGAAAGGGGGACGAACAAGGAGTTGTTCGCACGCTTGATCCACCAAGAGGGTTCACGCGGTGGGCATTGGTATTCGATTCACTGCGCTTCCCTCGTGGGAGACCGGGATGGAGCGGAGTTGTTCGGTCGCGCTCGAAGTCCGTCCGGACCGGCCAACGGAGCTCTGCGCGGTGCATTCGAGCTGGCGGGCGGCGGGACTCTGTTCCTCGACGGCATCCACGAGATGCCCATTCACCTGCAACCGAAGCTTCTCCAGGCGATCCGTGACGGGCGGATCCGGCCGGCGGGATCCGCTCGCGAGAGATGCGTGGACGTCCAGGTGATCGCGGCAACGTCCGAGGACCTCGTCCAGGTGGTGGAAGATGGTCTATTCCGCGAGGACCTCCATGCCCGCCTCGATTGGGGACGGATCGAGCTGCCACCTCTCCGTGCTCGCGGCGACGACATCGAACTTCTCGCAGAGCACTACCTGAGCGGTGGAAAGGAGCTCCGAGGTCTTCACAAGAGACTGACCCAAGAGGGTGCCAGGCTGCTGTACCAGTATTCCTGGCCGGGCAACACAGACGAACTCCACAAGGTTCTGTATCTCGCCGCGATGGCCGGCGACGGCCCCAGGATCCGATGCCAGGACCTGATGAGCGCACTCGATCAGGCCTCCTTCGATCCCGGACAGATCCCGAGGTCCGCTGTCCACCAGGTCGCAGCGTCGTCGTCCCTCGCTTCCCGGCCTCCGAGCCGTGATCGCGAGCGACCTCTCCATACGCATCTGTCGGTGGAGTCCGCTCAACAGCCCCGATTCGAGAATCGGGATCACCCGTCGGCCACAGCCGTTCTCTCCTGCCCGAATTGCGGACGCGCCGAAGGGCTAAGTGATCACGAATTCTGCCCTGCGACCTGGTGTGGACAACCACTGCGCGGGGTCGGTGGGTAGCGCGTTTCGCTTACCGTCCAGAAAGTGCTGGCGAACGACCCGATCAGCATGTACGGGATCGAGGCCATGTCGAGCGCCTCGACAACGTCGCGGAGGAAGGCGTCGGCTTTCATCTCGCGGGCGGGCCCTCCTCGGGCCACGCTTCACGGAACAGGTCGTCACCGAGCAGGATCCGCAGCGTTTCCCGGCGCGTCTGCTCGGGGGTGCGGTCGCCCCCTCTGCGGCGGACTCCCGCAATCACCAGTTCCCTGGCGGTATCCGACAGGGCCATGCCGACCTTCAGGCGGCGTTGCGGGCCCATGGCCCTCAACGCGGCGATCTGAGCCGCGTCGGCCTCGGCGGTGGTGTCGTGTGCAACGGCCATGACTTCACCGTATCCGAAGGGAGCGGGGCCTTCCAGCTCAAGGTACCGATGTGCCGCTGGGCCAACGGGCCCGTGGCGCGGCTTCCCTGTCCCGCCTCGCTCGACACCCGCCGACGGTCAAGGCACGTTCGGTCCACAGCTCGGCATGATTTCCCGGTCGTATTCACACGCCAACCCCTCGTACTCCCAGCGGCGCTCCGGGTCCGCCAGCGTGTCCCCGTGGCCGTCGCGGAAGATCACGCTCAGCCAACCGCAGTGCACCGCGGATCCGTCCCGGCAGCGGCGGTCGCAGGTGGCGATCCCGTCGTTGCAGACCAGGTCGGGGGTGTTGAGGCAGCTCGACTTCCGCCCCAGGAGGCAGGCGCGCAGATCGTAGCGGTAGCCCTGGTCGGGGTCGTAGTCGACGCGGTGGTGGGTGAAGTAGTACTGCTTGGAGAGCCAGAAGCAGCTGTCCGCGTCGTCCTGGAGGCAACGCAACCGGCAAACCTCCGGATCGGCGAGGCATTCGTGGTAGCGCAGCGACCGGCAGTACTCGTCGGACAGCTCGCAGGCCCTGCGCGCGAAATCCAGGGAGCGGTCGAAGTCGCGGCCGACGTCGTTGCCGATCCCGGCGTTCTCGGCCAGGGCGCGGGAGATCTGCCGGCAGCCGAGGGCGTCGTCCTCCTCCTCACAAGCGATCCGGCAGGGATGGAAGGGGATATACCCCTTCTCCTCTCCGGCCTGGCACTCCTCGACGGGTGAGGCGAGCAGCAGCGGGACGATCGCCGCGAACAAGCCCAGGAACCACAGGGCGGCGCAGAATCCCAGGGAGACCAGGACACCACGGCTGGCCATGCCCACCGTGAGGCTCTTCAGCGTGGTCTGCCAGGGCTCCGTTCCGGCGACGGCGGCCTGGACCGCGGCCTGGGCGCGGCGCCCCCGCACGTCCATCGTGGGGTCGATCGCGCGGGACAGCGCCGCGTAGAGGAAGGGTAGACCGACGAGGGTGGTCAGCAGGGGGGCCAGGAGCGCGTACTCGAACCCCGTATCGACATACAGGGGCCGCACGATGAGCAGCACGACCGAGTTCGAGGCCAGGTAGATCCCCGCGCCGACGATGCCCACGAGTCTCGCCCGGAACCGGAGGGAAGAGGGTCCTGAAGGTGCCATGGCCGGCAGCATATCGGACGAGGGGCGGGGCTGCCGGTCCGGCGGACACTCCACCCTCCTCGCTTGACACCTACCTACTAGTAGTTAGCTTGCGATCATGCCGGCAAGACCGCCGGCGACCACACGGCGAGGAGAGGTCGATGACCAGACCACTGAGCAATGAGCAGGAATACCGGGTGTTGCCCCTGGACGAAGGCGTGATGTTTCCCGGGACGG
The DNA here is from genome assembly GCA_964542165.1 of uncultured Rickettsiales bacterium. Lineage (GTDB taxonomy): Bacteria > Myxococcota_A > UBA796 > UBA9615 > CAYRNR01 > CAYTBN01. The sequence continues at coordinate 24,830 of CAZITQ010000112.1, read as the reverse complement.
CGAGCGAGTTCTCCCTCGACGATGGCCTGGGTGAGCACGTCAAGGGACTCGTGGGGGCGGGCAAGGGCTTCCTGGTGGGGCTCACCCGGCGGGACCTGGATGACGAGGAGGCGGTGGCGCCGGAGGACGAATTCTACGAGGTCGGCACGCTGCTCAAGGTCGAGGCGACCCAGGCCTCGAGCAGCGGCCTGCTCGCGCGGGTGCGCTCCTTTCGCAAGGTCCGGATCCGGTCGCTGGCGATCGACGGCGACGAGATCGTCGCCCGGGTCACCTATCTGACCGACGTGGACGACTGGGACGGCACCGAGAGCGAGGAGGTGCTGGCGGCGGCCAAGGCCAAGATCCAGTCGATGGGCAAACACTTCCGCGGGTCGGGCCCCTTCATCAAGGCCCTGCGGGCGATGGCGTCGATCGAGGAGCTGATGGCCGCGGTGATGCCGATGCTGCCCGCCGCTGTCGAGGACAAGCAACGCATCCTGGAGCTGACCTCGAAGCGGGAGGCCGGCCACGCCTTCGTCGAGCTGCTGGGCCAGCAGAAGCAGGCGCTGGAGGTCCGGGCCGAGATGTCCCGCAAGATGAACGAACGCCAGAGCAAGGCCCACCGCGAGGCCCTGCTGCGCGAGCAGCTCAAGGTGATCCAGGAGGAGCTGGCCGAGAGCCAGGGCAAGGCCGACGGAGGCAAGGACTACCGCGAACGGATCGACGAGGCGGAGATGCCCGACGAGGTCCGCCAGGTGGCGCTCGAGCAGCTGGACAAGCTCGAGGCTCTCGGCCCCGGCAACGCCGAGTCCGGTGTCATCCGCAACTACCTGGACCTGCTCGTGGCGCTGCCCTGGATCTCGGAGGAGCCCCCCGACGTGGACCTGGTCGAGGCGCGGGCGATCCTGGACCGGGACCACTTCGGGATGGACAAGCCCAAGGCGCGCATCGTCCAGCACCTGGCGGTGATGAAGCTCAAGAACTCGCGCAAGGGCTCGATCCTGCTGCTGGTCGGTCCCCCGGGCACGGGCAAGACCAGCCTGGGCCGATCCGTGGCCGAGGCCATGGGCCGCGAGTACGTGCGAATGAGCCTGGGCGGCATCCGCGACGAGGCGGAGATCCGGGGTCACCGGCGGACCTACGTGGGCGCCTTGCCCGGCCGAATCATCCAGGGCATACGCCGCGCCGGCGTCAAGAACCCGGTCTTCGTGCTCGACGAGGTCGACAAGCTGATGATGGGGTTCTCGGGCGACCCGGCGTCGGCCCTGCTCGAGGTGCTCGATCCCGAGCAGAACGACACCTTCGCCGACCACTACCTGGAGGTCCCCTACGACCTGTCCGAGGTCGTGTTCGTGGCCACGGCCAACACCACCGCCTCCATCCCCCCGCCGCTGCTGGACCGGATGGAGGTCATCGACCTGTCCGGCTACACCGCGAACGAGAAGCGGGAGATCGCCAGCCGCCATCTGTGGAGAGCGGTGCTGGACGACCACGGGATCGGAGAGGAGCAGCTGATCCTGGAGGAGGAGGCGCTGGAGGCCATCATCGCCCGCTACACCCGAGAGGCCGGCGTGCGGGGGCTGAAGAAGCAGCTGGCGACCATCGCTCGGGCCGTCTCCGAGAAGATCGTGATCGGCGACGTGCAGCTGCCCTACGTGGTCTCCGAGGACGGGCTCCGCAAGCTGCTGGGGCCCCCCAAGGTCCGCCACGACAGCGTGCCCGACAACAACGTGCCCGGGGTGGTCACCGGGCTGGCCTGGACCCCGGTGGGTGGCGAGATCCTGTTCATCGAGTCGTCGCTGATGCCCGGAAAGGGCAACCTGATCCTCACGGGCCAGCTCGGCGACGTGATGAAGGAGTCGGCGCGGATCTCCATGAGCCTGATCCGCTCGCGGCTGGCCCTGCCGGCGGTGGACCTGGCCCACAACGACGTGCACGTGCACGTGCCCTCCGGAGCGATCCCCAAGGACGGCCCGTCGGCGGGCATCGGCCTGTTCACCTCGCTGGCCTCGATGGTCCAGGGCCAGCCGGTGGACGCCAAGCTGGCGATGACCGGCGAGATCACCCTGCGGGGGTCGGTACTGCCCGTGGGTGGCATCAAGGAGAAGTTGCTGGGAGCCCACCGGGCGGGCATCGAACGGATCCTGCTGTCCAGGGAGAACGAGGACGATCTGGAGGACGTGCCCGAGGAGGTCCGCGAAGCCCTCGACATCGTGCTGGTCGAGACCGTGGAGGACGTGATGCGAGAGGCCCTGGGCCTGGATCTGCCCCCGCCCAGCTTCCACGAGCCGCCGGAGCCCGTCGCGGGCGCGGCCTGACCCGGAGCCCGCCAGGGGCCGACCTTGACAGCCTACCTACTGGTAGGCAGTATCGCCCCATGGCCCGCAAGCGCAAGGACGAGATCGTCGAGGTCGCCCTCAAGATCATCTACCGCAAGGGCTTCACGGCCTTCAGCTACCAGGACCTGTCCCGGGAGATCGGCATCACCAAGGCCTCGATCCACGGCCACTTCGGCACCAAGGAGGCCCTCGGCTGCCACCTGCTGAGGCGAGGCCACCGGGAGCTGCTGGACTACCTGACCGAGGTCGAGGAGAGCGGCGAGTCGCCGATGGCGATCGTCGAGCAGATGATCGACCACCACGCCGAGGCCCACTCGAGGGACGAGAGCTGCCTGGCGACCATCCTGCAGAACGAGTGGAAGCTGTTGCCGGACTCCATGCAGTCGCTGCTCGCAGCCCACCACGCCACCTACCTCGAGGGGGTCGCCCGGCTGCTGGCGAGGGGCCGCGAGAGCGGCGAGATGCGCTTCGACGAATCTCCGCGGGACAAGGCGCTGTTCCTCACCACGGCCCTGCGCGGCACGATCCTCGATCTGCGTTCCCTGCAGCCGGAGGCCTTCGCCAACCTGCGGGCCCAGCTGCTGGGCATCCTGCGACAGGGCTAGCGCGCCATCTCCCTCACCCTCTCGGTCACGAACACCGGCCTGTCGTGGCCCGGCAGCAGTAGCTGGAACCGGCTCTGGCGGGCGTCCATCTCGGTGAGGACGGCGCGGAGGCTACGGCGCGTTGCGGCGTGATCCGCGCAGGAAAGGGGGTGGTCGAGGGCCAGGAGGTGCGCGTGGCTCATGACCAGGTCGCCGGCCAGGCAGACAGTGGCGTCGAAACCGTCGAGGTCGATCACGTAGCTGGCGTGGGGACCCCAGTGGCCCGGGGTGTCGAGGGCGGCGACCCCACCCCCGAGACGTTCGCCGTCGAAGGGTGTGGTTCGGGGGACCATGGCGCCTTGGGGAGCGTGTACCACGGCGTTCGGTAGCCGCTCGAGCACCCGGGGATCCACGTGGTCCATGTGGTCGTGGGTGACCAGGACGGTCCGGATGTCCTCGGGCGAGAGCCCCTCGGCAGCGAGGGCCGCGAGGGCGGCCTCGACAGCTCCGGCACCGGCGGTCGACGGGTCGGGTGTGATCCAGGAGGGGTCGAGCCAGGCGGGGAAGGCCTCTGGCAGTCCGGGCTCGAGCAGCAACACCGAGGTCGCGTGACCGGTCCAGCCGAAGGCCCACTTGACCCGGGAGGCGGCCTCCCAGGTCCCGTGGGCCGCGTCGCTCCCCGGCCCCGCCGCCAGCAGCAGGTCCTTGACGTCGGGGGATCCCATCAGATCGCCGTACTTGAGGGCTCGCAGTTCCATGGTGCTCCCGGATCGAACGCTACCATGCCACATCCTGCCGTCCTGCCGGTGCTCAGCCGGGATCGCAGCCGGTATGGCGCCCAGGATCGCACCTGGCTTCCCGCCGGGGATCGCTCCGGGAATGGCTCCGGGAGTGGTCCGCATGCGACCCGCGCCGCGAGAGACGCGAAATCACCCCTTCCAGGCTTGACTCCCGACCCCGGTCCGGTGGAGCCTTGGCCTCCCCGAAGGGGAGATCCACAACCACAAACGAGCAACGACGAGGAATCCACGATGCTGTTTGCCTCCATGCAAGAGCTGCAGGACTTCTGCGCGGGTGTGATCCAGGTCGACGGTGACAAGGTGACCGTGCTGGACGCGGGCGCCGTCCGCGCCGACTGGATCGACCGGGTGATCCACAACGCCGTGTTCCAGGCGGACCATGGCCTGAGGGATCGGTGCCGGTGGCTGATCCGGACCACCGGTCAGGAGCTGGGCGCGTTCCTGGCGTCCATCGAGGAGATGTACCGGGCCAAGGCCCAGGGCGCCTACCAGAACGTCGCGGTGCCGGCGATCAACATCCGGGGTCTGACGATGGACGTGGCGCGGGCCGTGCTGCGGGCCATGGCGGCCATCGACGGCGGTCCGGTGCTGTTCGAGATCGCCCGTTCGGAGATCGGCTACACCTTCCAGCGCCCGGCGGAGTACGGCGCCTGCATCATGGCCGCGGCGATCAAGGAGGGCTACACCGGCCCCCTGTTCGTCCAGGGTGACCACTTCCAGGTCAACGCCAAGAAGTACGCGGCGGACCCGGCGGCCGAGGTCGCGGTGGTCAAGGACCTGATCCGCGAGGCCATCGAGGCCGGCTTCTACAACATCGACGTGGACACGAGCACCCTCGTCGATCTGAGCCACGACACCCAGGCCGAACAGCAACGGCTCAACTACGAGGTCGGCGCCGAGCTGACCCGCTACATCCGTGAGCTGGAGCCCGCGGGCGTCACCGTGTCCGTGGGCGGCGAGATCGGCGAGGTGGGCAAGAAGAACTCCACGGTCGAGGAGCTGCGGGCCTACGCCGACGGGCTGGAGGCGGCGCTGGGCGAGGTGACCGGGATCTCCAAGATCAGCGTTCAGTCCGGCACGTCCCACGGCGGCGTGCCCCTGCCCGACGGATCCGTCGCCGACGTGGCCCTGGACTTCGACGTCCTGCGGGATTGCGGCGCGGCGGCGATGGAGTACGGCATGGCCGGCTCGGTCCAGCACGGCGCCTCGACCCTGCCCGACGAGGCCTTCAATCGCTTCGCCGACTGCGATGCAGCCGAGGTCCACCTGGCGACCGGGTTCCAGAACATCCAGTACGACGGCGGCTTTCTGCCCGACGACCTCAAGGCCGCGATCTACGGCTGGATCGACGCGAACCTGACGGCCGACCGCAAGGACGGCCAGACCGACGAGCAGTTCCACTACAAGACCCGCAAGAAGGGCTACGGCCCCTTCAAGGCCGAGTGGTGGGGCCTCTCCGCCGAGATCCGTGACGGAATGGCCAAGCAGCTCGAGGACAAGTTCCTGTTCCTGTTCGAGCAGATGGGCCTCAGGGGCTCGCGCAAGCTGCTGGACCACGTGAAGCACGTCCGGGTGGACGTACCCGCTCCGTAACGATCCATTGACATCGCGCCCTCGCCGGGGTCCGATGTCGGCCATGCACCGCACTGTCTTCGCCCTCCTGTTGCTCGCGTCTGGATGCTCGGATCCGCTGGTCGTCCCGGCCACCTCGGTCACGCCCATCGTCAACGGCGAGGAGGAGCACGGGTTCGAGTCGGTGGTGACCATCGGGGCGGACATCAACGGCAACCGGATGAGCCTGTGCTCGGCCAACCTGATCGCACCGCGGGTGCTGCTGACCGCGGGTCACTGCGGCGACGGCATCCCCATCGAGCTGGTGGTCGGGCTGGGCCAGGCCTTCTTCGGCCACTCCATCGAGGATCCCGACCTGCAGATCGGGTTCGAGGACATGGAGATCCACCCCGGCTACGTGCCGCTCCAGAACGGGCCCGGGGGCACCCTGGGCGAGTACGATCTCAACGTGATGATCCTGGCCGAGGACGCCCCCTACCGGCCCACTCTCTTCCGCACCGACGAGATCGTGGACGACGACCTGGACGCCGAGATGGTGTCCGTTGGTTTCGGCATCACGTCGTCGGAGGGAGGGGGCTCGGGCGTCAAGCGCTCCGCCGTCCTGACCCTGGACGGATACGACGACATGTTCCTGCTGTCCGACACCTCCACCAATCCCGACGGGGGCACGGTCTGCAGCGGGGATTCGGGCGGTCCCCAGTTCTTCGAGGCGGACGGCGAGTGGATCCAGGGGGCGGTGCATTCGTGGTCCGACGTGGACTGCGCCATCCGCAGCGGGAGCACCCGGGTCGACATCGTCGGCGACTGGTTGCTGGACCACATCGAGGAGGTCCACGGAAGCCGCGATCCCTGCGAGTTCAACGGGTGGTACGACGACGGACAGTGCGACGAGTTCTGCGAGGACGAAGACCCGGACTGCGCACCGGATCCGCCCCCCGGGGACGACGATCTGGACGGAGACGACGACGATGGCGGATGCCAGTGTTCCTCCGCCCCGCCCGACGCGGGCCTCCTCCCCGTGCTGGCCCTCGGGCTCGCGGCCCTGGCCACCGCCGGCCGTCGTCGATCACACTGAACCGCAAAGGGAACAGCCCGTTGCAGGACGTGCGAGTCGTGCCGGGTCGAGCTAGACTCTGCCCAGCGAGATCTCGAACATGGCCGGACGAATCGCCTCCCTCCTGCTCGCCCTGACGCTGCCGATGGCGTTGATGGCCTGCTACGGCAAGCCGGTCCCACCCGACTGGGGCGACGATGACGACGCCACCGGAGACGATGACACCGGGGACGACGACACCGGAGACGACGACACCGGGGACGACGACACCGGCGGGGACGACGACACCGGAGACGACGACACCGGACCCCCGGGCGAGATGGACTGCGGGGACGACCAGGACAACGACGGCGACGGCCTGATCGACTGCGCCGATCCCGACTGCGAGACCAACCCCCTGTGCCTGTGGCCCGACGCCCTGGAGTTCGACGGGTACTACGAGTTCACCTCCAACGTCGGCGACCTGGACGACTGCGAGACCCGCTTCGACTCCTACCTGGTACTCACCGAGCAGGAACCCCTGTGCCCCAAATGCGACTTCACCTACGAGGGACAGCTGCACTACTCCCTGGACGGGTGCGGTCAGGACGTCCTGGACTTCGCCGGCGTAGGACACCCGGACGACATCCGCGTGGGCATGGTGTTCATCGACGCCGCCCGCCGCCAGGTGTTCCTGCTCAACCTCGACGGCAACTGGGCCAACGCCGGTCTCGCCGAGCTCCAGCAGGGCCAGGGCAACTTCCTGGCGACGGCCGACCTGGCCCTGGGCAACTTCGGCACCTTCCACGTCGAATACTCCTTCGTCGACGCCCCCTGATCCGTCGGCCCCGCAGAAAATCCACCCAAACACTGGATATTCCCTTGCGTTCCCGCCCAGGCACCCCTTATTGTTAGCCCAGGCTACCAAAGATTGGATAAGCAACGGGGGAGCCATGCGATCGACCCACACCACCCTGGTCCTTGTACTGTTCACCCTGGCCGTTGGACCTCTCGCGAGCGCGGCGCCCGCCGGGAGCACCGACCCGGGCGAACTCCTGGCGCCCGGGGATGCGGCCCCCGACATCCAGCTCACCGATCCCTACGGGTACCCGGTGCAGTTGAGCGATCTGTGGAAGCGCGGTCCCGTGGTGCTCTACTTCTACCCCAAGGACTTCACGCCGGGCTGCACGCTGGAATCCGAGCAGTTCCGGGACGAGATCCAGGCGTTCGCCGACGCGCGAATCCTGGTGGTCGGCGTCTCGATCGACACCCCGGAGTCCCACCGCAGGTTCACGGACGAGCTCCAGCTGCCCTTCCCCCTGCTGTCGGACCCCCACGCGTCCGCGGCGGAGGCCTACAAGGTCCAGAAGACCTTCTACGGGTTCATCACCTCGCGGCGGGCGACCTACCTGATCGACGGCAACGGACACATCGCCTGGACCTGGGACGAGGTGGAGCCGGACGGCCACGCCCTGACGGTGCTGGACACCGCCCGCAGGCTGGGGATGGTCCGTAGCGAGGTGGCCCTGCAGTCTCCGTGACGAATACGGCAACGGCGCCGCAGCAAACGCCCCACTACCTCACGGCCGCGAGACCCCGATGTAGACGGTGCTCCACAGCTGGATCGCGTTGGATTCGCTGAGGTGCGTCCCGCCCTGGCCGAAGGGCACCATCACCATCCGTCCGTCCTCGACTCGCCAGGACCACAGCTCGGCTCTCCGCTGTTCTCCGGTGCCGTCGATGACCTCCCACAGCGCGGTCTCGGCCGCCTGGAGCGCTGCTCGGACGTCACGGGAGAGGTCGTCCCGCTGGAGCTGTCGCCGCAACCCGGCGGCCAGCAGGGCCTGCTGCCAGGACCAGACCACCTCGCCGTGGTAGTGGTCCGGCGTGAACAGGGCGCGCAGCTCGGGATCCTCCGCGTAGCTGGCGTTGGCGACCACGATGCCCACGTCGGTGCGCAGGCCGGCCGGGAAGGGCCGGAGGATCCGTTCCGCAGCACCCTTCAGCCGCTCCTCGGGGGGGTCGCCGAACAGGAGGTCGAAGCCGTCGTCGGAGTGCATCACCGGCAGCGGATCTCCGGCGCCATCGAGCGCCAGGGCCGGGAAGCTCACCGGGCCCCGCACGGCCTTCAGCGCCAGCTTCGGTGACAGCCCGGCTTCGACACAGCGTTCCCGGATCCGCTCGCGGGCATCCCGGGCCGACACCGAGACCAAAAAGCGGTCGGCTGCCCCGTCCCAGATGTCCGCCTGCGACCGGGCCCGCTGCGCCGCATCCCGATCCTCGCCCAGCGCCGGCGAATCCAGCAGCCGCGCGGCCGAACGCAGGGCCGCGGGCACCAGCACGCCGCTGACGTTGTACGGGATTCGGCCTCCACCGAGGCCTGTGGTGCTGTCCCGCCACTCTCCGGTGGGCTCGCCCTCCCGCAACGCGATGAGGTTCTCGGTGCGGGGATCGTCGGCGTAGGCCGCCGAGAGCTGCACGACGAGCGCCAGGTTGAGCCGCAGCGCCTCGCCGCAGGTCCTCCCGCCGCAGTCCTGGGCCACGAAGGCCGACGCCCGCCGCCGGCCCTCGGGATCGTCCAGCAGGTAGGCCGCCGCGACCGGGGCCAGCAGGAAGTCGTCGTCCACCATCTTGTAGTCGTGGATCGGCACCCCCAGCTGCTCGGGCGTGAGGGCCGACGGGTCCGCCGCCCCGTCCCGGTGACGCCACGCGGCGAAGTCACCGATGTCCTCCTCGTGCGCCACGTCGCCGCCGGGGCTCAGGCGTTCCAGCACCGAGCGCAACCCTGCCTCGGTGACCTCAGGCCGCACCGCGGGCATCAGCATCGCCACCGACAGCAGGGTGTCCCGGCCGAAGTAGGTCAAGAAGCGCCAGGAGCCGGCCAGCAGCTTCTCCTCGTAGGCCAGGAAGGCCAGGGCGTCCAGGTCCCGGGGGTCGGCGCTTCCGCCGTCGCGCAGGATCCGATCGGGGGGGATCGGCGTCAGCGGGGTGGACTGGCCGAGCACCACGTAGTGCAGGCGCAGGTGGTCGACGCCCTCGGCTGCGGAGCATGTGAATTCTCGGTCACCGTCGAGCTGGCAGCTCCCACCGTCCAGGGGATGGAGCTGGACGATCATCCGGCGACCGTCGAGTAGCTCACGATAGATCCAGATGCGTCCAGCGTCGGCGTTCAGATCTGCGGCCAGGTCGTCGTCCAGCTCGGCTCCGTACATGGCGCTGCGAACGGTCCGGATGCTCCCCACCACCGCGCGGTCGAGGGTCAGCGTGGGCCGTTCCACCCGAAGTGTCCCGTGGACGCCGTAGACGTTCTCGTCGTCCTCGCCCGCCGCGGAGGCCAGCTCGCCCTCCAGCGCCAACCCCACCGGCCCGTCGTCCGCCCGGAACCACAGCGCCGCCCCCTCGTTCCCCGCAGGGAAGGCCACGACCAGCCGCGGCCGCTCCCCCGAGGTCGCCAGGGCGTGGGCGGCGACCGGTCCCCAGCGGTAGAAGCGATTGTGGACGTCCCCCTCGATCACCTCGAAGCGCTGGGGCGCGCCCATGGGCGGGGCGTCACTCCAGGGCCACTCGTCCGGCTCGGCGCTCATCGCGTCCCCCGCTCCCAGCCCGGCCCAGAGGGCCACCAACACGCATACGGCTCGGCAATACACGACACGACTCCTCTCACGTCGCGCCAGCATAGCGCGGCTCAGGCGAGGCCCGGGAACCTCGGACTCGATCTCCGTCGCCTGACGCCTGACGCCTGACGCCTTCCGTGCTAGCGTGGTTCGCCACCCCGGAAAGAGGAGATCCCGACCGTGAACCGACGCATCCCGCCCCTCGTCCTCGCCATCGCCCTCCTCGGCATCGCCGGAAGCTGCAAGGAGGCCCCCGACGCCCCCACCGGCGATCCTCCGGGCGCGCTGACCCTGTTCCCGGCCTTCTTCGCCGACCAGGAGATCCTGGATCCGGTGCTGGTGCCGCTGTACGAGGAAGGGCTCACCTACGAGGCCGAGGGGCGCACGGACTGCTACCGCATCCACGACCTGAGCCTGTGCGACGTGCTGTCCACCTGCGTGGAGGGCGTCGATCCCACCGACGTGCCCTCGATCACCCACGCCGAGGTGCTCGACTACCCGGTCCAGGACGTGGAGCGGGCGCTGCTCCAGGACGACTGGACCGTCCTGTTCCCCTCCAACTACGTCAGCTACGAGATCTCGGCCGAGGAGGGCCGCGAGGAGTACCTGTCCGGCGACAAGCACTTCTACATGCGCCAGTACCAGGCCGTGCTTCCGGTGCTGACCGCCGAGATCGCCATCGTCACCAACCTGCAGTTCCGACGGATCGACGACTGGCAGGGCAGCGGACACCCGGCGGTGATCGTGCGCGGCTGGTACCCCGAGCTGCCGGTGAGCAACACCGAGAACGTGACCTCGACGATGATGTTCTCCTACGAGCTGCTGGCGCCCTGGGAGGACAACACCAAGACCATGCGCTGGTTCGTCACCTGGTCCGACCTGACCATCGGCAACCTCAGCGCCGGCGAGGCCTGGGGCATCGCCTGCAACCAGTCCAAGGCGGGGTGGAGCGACCTGGACGACTGGATCTCGGACAACCCGAGGTAGGCATCAGGCGTCAGGCGTCAGGCATCAGGCGTCAGGAGAGCTTGTCACGGTCGACGACGGGGTCGAACGACCCGCCACCAGCCAAGGGCGAACAGCAGAGGCAGGGCCGGCAGGCCGCTGATCTGGAGGCCCCCGTCCCCGGGGGCGACGCGGGTGGCCAGGCAGCCGGCGGAGTGGCAGCCGGGGGCGTCGACGTCCACGCTGCCGTCGCAATCGTTGTCGCGCTCGTCGCCCCAGACCTCCGTCGCCCCGGGGAAGATCTCGGCGTCGGCGTCGTCGCAGTCGCTGCCGTCCTTGGTCATCGCGTCCAACTCGTTGCACGACAGCACCGGTTCGCCGCCGCCGAAGCCGTCACCGTCCGCGTCCTCGAACCACTCCTCGAGCAGCCCCTCGTCCACCTGGCCGTCGCAGTTGTCGTCCAGGCCGTTGCAGGTCTCGTCGGCGTAGGGGTGCTGGTCCGGATCCTCGGCGGCCTCCTCGTCGCACTCCATGGGGTCGGGCGTGCCATCCATGTCCGTGTCGATCATGCCGAGCCATTCGCAGGGCATGCCCGTGTGGCCCAGATTCGGAGGGGCGCCGTCGGGCATCAGGAAGGGCCAGTCCGGGATCCCGGCCTCCCACACGCACCGCTCGATCGTGGGCTCGCAGGGCGCCCCGTCCGACGGTGAGCAGGCCCCGTCGGTGGGACACAGGAGGTAACCGTCCACGTTCAGCAGGACCGGACGCCTGGACTCGGGCCACTGGTTGCCGGGGACGGGCGAGATGCCGCAGAAGGCCTCCTCGGTCTCGGACTCGCACCCGGCGGGGCACCGTCCCATGACCGGCTCGGCGCCGCAGCTGGTGCCCTGGGCCGCATGGGGCGTGCCCTCCAGCCCGTCGAGCAGGGACGGGCCGTCGGTGTGGTCCTCCGCCAGGTTCACCCGGGAGATCTCCCCCCCGGAGAGCAGCGGTTCCCCCACGTGGTCGAGCCAGAGGTTGCCGTAGAGGTCCGTGTGGACCGGGAAGTGGGCCTCGACGAACATGGCGGCGCCCACGTCCGCGGCGTTGTCCACCAACGTGCAGTGAGCCAGCTGCAGCGAGACCGGCGGGACCTCGAGGTACTCGTCCGGCTCCTGGGGTCCCTCCCCCTCGTCGAACAGGGCCACGGCTCCCCCCGACGCGGCGCGGTTGGCCACGAACACCGACTTGACCACCTGGCCGTAGGTACTGGCCGACATCAGGATCGCGCCGCCCATGCCGGCGTCGCCGTCGGCGGGATCCACGGGGGGCAGGACCAGGTCGTCCGGGCCGTCCACACCGTCCTGGTCGAAGAGCAGGTGATTGCACCCGGTGGGGGGCAGGCCCTCGATGCCCAGGGAGTGGGTACTGATCGTCGACGTGGTGGCGTTGCCCGCGAACAGGGCGTTGAAGACGTTCAGCCCCCCGCTGCCGTGCCAGGCGATGGCGCCCCCGTTGTCCGCCTCGTTGCCCACGAACAGGTCGCCCCAGGACCACAGCACCGAACCCGCCTCGCCGCGGATCGCGCCCCCGTCCCCCTCCTGGGCCGAGCAGCCCCAGAACACGTTGCCCTTCAGGTCCCCCTGGGCCACGCCGCTGAGCAACAGGGCCCCGGCGCCGCTGCCTCGCCGGCAGTTGTCGAACACGCTCTGGGTGACCGAGACCTGGCCTCCGAAGGCGGCGATGGCCGTGCCTTCGATGTCCTCGAACCGGCAGCGGGTGATCTCGAACAGGTTGGTACCGCTGCTGTGGAAGATCGCCCCATCGCCGGCGGAGAAGTCGTGGACGTGCACCCCCTCGAGGCGCAGCGAGCAGCTCTCGGTGGAGTCCGCGGCCATGGCCGCGACGCCCAAGCCGTCCAGCTCCAGGTCCACCAACAGGAGGTGGACCCCGGTGGTGGGCCCGCCC
>CAZITQ010000112.1:11609-12007 GCA_964542165.1 uncultured Rickettsiales bacterium | reverse complement strand
GGGGGGGCGGCGGGGGGGGGGGGGGGGGGCGGGCCCGCCCCCCCCCCCCCCCACGCCCATGCCGTCCAGCTCCAGGTCCAGGAACTGGAGGTGGACCCGGTTGGTGGGCCAGCACTGGAACATGCCGTTGCCCGACGAGAGGTTCTTGCGGATCGCGTACGGGCCGTTGGTCCCCGAACGGATGCGCAGGTACCGGGTGCCGCCGTCCGTGGCCCCCTCGACCCACAGGGACGGCTCGTCCTCGCTGGAGATGAGGATGTCGCCCTGCAGCACGATCTCCTCGATCCCCGCGTCCCGGGCCGCGTCCCTCAGCGGCTCGAAGCTCCCGCCCTCCCCGCAGACCCGATCGCCGTAGCAGTCGGGCTGCGCGGCCGCCGAGCTGGCCCACAGGCAAAGGA
>CAZITQ010000112.1:0-11599 GCA_964542165.1 uncultured Rickettsiales bacterium | reverse complement strand
GGGCGCCCCCCGCCCCCCCCCGCCCCCCCCCCCGCGCCCCCCGCCGGGGCCGCGGGGGGGGGGGGGCCCCCCCCCCGCCGAGCTGGCCCACAGGCAAAGGACCCCGGCGATCAGCAGTGAACGTCTCCCCATCGTCGTCCGCCTCCCCCGGTTCGGGCTACTCCGGCGCCCCCTCGAGCTGCTCCCGCAGGAGTTCCTGGGCCGCCCACCGCGCCTCCAGCGTGTACAGGTACCCGCGCAGCTTGGGCTTGGGGTGGTGCTCCGCGGCCAGGCGCGCCCACTCCACCGCCCGTCCCAGCATGCCTTCCACCTCGGCGGCCAGGGCCAGGTTGAACTCGGCCTTGCCCCGGAGCTTGGGATCCGGGTCCTCGGCCATGCCCATCCAGATCTCCCGGGCGGCGGGCCAGTCGTCGGCCTTCACGTAGATCTTGGCCTCCTTCAGCCGGTCGTCGCCCCCGGCGAAGTAGGACCGGCGGACCAGCACCCAGGTCGGCGCGATGCGGGCCGCGTAGTACTCGCCGGATTCGAACGCCAGCTCGGTGACCGTGTCGTACTGGGAGGGGATGCGGTTGCGGGCCTCACGTTCGCTGGACCCCTTGCCCTTCCACGTGTTGTCGGAGCCGTGGTCGCGCAGGTCGTCGATCACCCGCTCACCGGCCACGTCGTACAGCCGCCACGCCACCAGCACGTGGGTGGAGCGCTCGGCCGTGTGCACCGCCTTGCTGTGCCAGTTGCCCTCGTCGTCCTTGTAGCGCTCCCGCTCCACCGAGGTCTGTACCCGGGAGTCCGAGTCGAACGCCTCCAGCGCGACGATCCCCTGACAGCCGATCTGCGCGCACAGGTCCCTCGCGGCTCCCCAGCTCATGCCCTCGTCGAAGAGGCTCGACTCCACCTCTTCGCGGCTCGTGATGGTCTTGACCACCCGGAATCGCGGCGAGTTGGACAGGCCGGAGGACAGCCCCTGCAGCGCCTGGACGCGCCCCTCGGTGTCCACACCGATGGCCTCTCCGGTGACGATCCCCTCGAGGACGCCGAGCACCCCCTCGCCGGCGTTGCTCGGCCGGCTGCGGTCCACCAGCGCCACGGTCTCCACCGCCGGTGGCACCGTCACCGCGGCGGGTTCCAGCACCCGCAGGGTCACCGCGGGTCCGCAGCCCACGGCCCCGCAGGCCAGGATCAGGGCGAAGAATGACATCGCGAGTCGGCGCATCCGCTCCTCCCAGGCGGCCCATGATAACGGTCCCGGACACGCGCGCACCACGCCCGGCGTTGGGAGCCGCGCGCCCAGCGGGTACACTGGCGCCGGCCCCGTGGGCCGGGAGTACAGACGATGCGTTCCTGCTTTTCATTCGCCCCGCTGGCGGTCCTGCTCCTGGCGGGCTGCCCCACCGGAGGCGCGGTCGTCGACGATGACGACGACGCCTCCACCGGGCTGGTCCACCACGATCCGCACAAGGCCTGGGAGGGCTACACCCTCTACTCCGGCCGCTGGACCGAGGAGGCCCACCTGCTGGACATGGAGGGCCAGGTCGTCCACAGCTGGTCCTACCCCCAGGGCTTCGACTGGTGCTACGCCGAGCTGATGCCTGACGGCACCCTGGCGGTGATCATCAAGGAGCTCGAGGACCAGGTCGACGGCATGTTCTTCGAGCTCAGCTGGGAGGGAGACCTCCTGCGCACCATCCACATGCCGGCCCACCACGACTTCGTGCGCAAGGCCGACGGCAACACGGTCCTGCTGTGCCGCGAGTACGTCAGCGACGACGAGATCCACCCCGGCGGGCTCAAGTCCGACGCCTTGTACGAGGTGACCCCGGATGACGAGGTGGTCTGGGAGTGGCACGCCCACGACCACGCCCTGAAGCTCGAGACGCTGGTGGACGTGGACTTCCCCCGCGCGGACCGGGACTGGGCCCACACCAACACGGTCGAGTTGCTGCCCGACGGGCCTGCGGCGGCCGCCGACGATCGCTTCGCCGAGGGCAACGTCCTGTTCTCGATGTGCAACATGGACACCATCGGCGTGATCGACGCGGCCAGCGGCCAGGTCGTGTGGGCCTGGGGCCCGGGCATCGTGCAGAAGCAGCACATGCCGACCATGCTCGACAACGGCCACCTGCTGGTCTACGACAACGGCTCCGAGCGGGGCTGGTCGCGGATCCTGGAGCTGGATCCGACCACCGAGGAGGTGGTCTGGAGCTACGTGGCCGACCCCCAGGAGGACTTCTTCTCCGACATCCGCGGCGGCAACCAGCGCCTGCCCAACGGCAACACGCTGATCACCGACTCGGACCACGGGCGGGTGTTCGAGGTCACGATGGACGGGGAGACCGTCTGGGAGTGGATCACCCCCGACACCCTGTTCGACTCGGACGAGGTGATGCCGATCTACCGCTCGATGCGCTACGCCCCCGAGGACATCGACCCCCGGCTGTGAACCCGGGCCAGCAGTTCCCTGCCCGGTCCGAGGGAACCGCCGAGCCGCGCCACCCCCACCAGTCCGCCGATCACCAGGACCGCCGATACCAGGGTGAGGCCCAGCACGCGGGGCCAGCTGTCGTAGTACCCGGCGTACCCCAGCAGACCCGGCAGCGCCCCCAGCAGCAGCGCGAAGCAGGGGATGCCGAAGGCCAGACCCGGACGGGTCGGCAGCAGGTGGTGCATGGCCTTGAGCGTCACCGGCATGGTCATCTGGAACACCACCATGCCCACGAGGGCGAAGGTGGCGTCGTTGACCAGCAGGCTGATCAACGGGGCCGAGATCAGCAGCGCCAGACCCGACGAGGTCCCCCACCCCACCCGGTCGGCCACGAAGCCACCCAGCATCTTGCCCCCGCAGGCCGCCACCGCGAGTCCGATCATCACCGGCTCGGAGACGCCGCGCCACACACCGGCCACCGTGCCTCCACCGAGGGACCGCACGAACACCGAGGCGAGCAGGCACAGGGCGACGACGGCCACCAGGGCCGCGGCTCCGCCTCGCAGACGGGGCAGCGGCACGCCCGATCCGCCCCGGGAGCGGGATGCCGCCCACGCCAGGGGGACGCCCGCCAGAAGCAACCCGACGATGACCCAGCGGGCCGGGACGCCGTGCAGGGCGAGCCAGATCCCGGCGCAGACACCGAGGGCCCCCGGCCCCACGAACACCCCCGACTCGGTGGCCCGATCCCCGGACTCCCGCAGCACGAGGCCACCCGCGCCCACGTGGAACATGGCGTTGCCGATGCCCACGACGATCACCCCGGCCAGGGCCGTCCAGGCCGCCAGGGGTAGGGCCACCGCCGCGAGCAGGGCGCCGGCGACGCCCATCTTGCGGTAGCAGCGCCAGCGGTCCGCGACCGCCCCCAGGGGCGCCTGCCCACCGAAGGCCAGGGAGTTGTAGAGCACCACGAGCAGGAGGATCCCCCCGGCATCCCCTCCCTGTCGGCTCACGTCGGCGAAGATCACGTAGAGCGAGGCGGTGTCGACGAGCATGTGCACGACGCCCAGCAGCAGGGCGTCGGTGGTCACCCGGGTCCAGGTGCGGGGCGCGGCCTCGGTCATCCTGATCAGGGTAGCAGGTGCAAGGCCCACACCAGGGTGGCGGGTGAGCCGCGGGTCGACCCGCCCGCGCCAGTGGTACACTCCCACGCAGCGGGATCCGGCGCGGACCCAGGACGCCGCGCAGCAGCCCCCGTCCGGGAGATGGCCATGCGAGTCTTCATTCCCCTCCTCACCTTCGCCCTCGCCGGAACCCTGGCATCCCTCGGCTGTACCAGCGGTCAGATCCTGATCGGCGACATCGAGGACGCCGAAGACGTGATCGAGACCTGCACCGAGAACGAGGATCAGATCCAGACCGAGGAGTTTCGCATCGAGTTCGAGCGGACCAGCGGTGGCTGCCCCTGGGGCGAGGACGACAACCTGTGGCCGACCCAGGGGGTGCTCACGGCCCGGGTCGAGCAGACCCACTCCCTCGACCTCGAGAACGCGGTCATCTGTGACATGGAGTTCACCTTCGCGGGGGAGGCCGGGCTGGAGCAGGACATCGAGTACGACGACAACTTCCTGTTCGTGTTCAACGGGATCGTCCTCGCATCGAGCTACCGACCGTGGGTCGAGATGCTGGAGGCGGACGACATCTACCGGCTCTACGACTGGGACGGCATCGTGGGAGCCGACAACCTGTTCGACGACTCGATCCCGACCTACTGCGTGGGCGAGGACTCGGACCTGGCCACCTGCGACATCCCGCCGCCGGAGACGAACGGCCCGATCTCGCTGTCGTTCGACCTCTCGATCACCTCGGAGCTGAGCTACCTGGCCATCGAGGAGAACCGTCGGGACTTCACCTTCGTGACGACCGGGGACAACGACGAGTCCATCGACTGCTCCCACGAGGCCTTCTTCTTCGACGTCGAGGTCCCCTATCTGCTCCTGTAGCCGGGGCCCCCGTCTGATATAACCGCCCCATCACAAGGAGGGGTCATGCTCCGTCACCTCAGCCGTCTCGTCGTCCTGTTCGTCTCCGTGGTCTGGGTCACCGGCGCCCTGGCCGACGTCGCCCCCGACCCGGAGGACTGCACCGAGTCCTGGTGGGAGGGCAACGGACGGGACGACTGCGAGGAGTGCGTGGAGGTCCCCGACATGGAGACCTGCGAGGACCAGTACGCCGACACCGAGCTGGACTTCGTCTGCCTCAACGACGAGGTGGAGGTGCCCTACGAGGTGTGGTGCACGCCCTTCGAGGGCGACGACGACGACGACGACGACGGCCCCATCTGCCACATGGCGCCGCCGGACGTGGCCGCTCCGCTGACGGGCGGGCTGGTGGCCCTGGGCCTGGTCTGCCTCTTCCTCACCCGCCGCCGCGACTAGCCCCCGTGCGATTCCGCCAGCGCCACTTCATCGACAGCCACAAGTGCGCCAACGCCCTGGCGATCTTCGCGATGATCGCGATGCACGGAGCCTGGGACAATCCGACCGCCTGGGTCTACCTCGGCCTGCACGGCACCTACGGCTTCCTCTGGACCTGGAAGAGCCGCGTGTTCGGGGACTCCCAGTGGGAGAAGCCCTGTCCGGCCTGGTACGGCCTGGGGATCTGGGCGGTGCTGAGCCTCTACTGGATCGCCCCGTGGATCATCACCTCCCGGGACGTCCGGGTGGTTCCCTGGTTCCTGGGTCTGTGCGTGGCCATGTGGGGCGTGGGGGTGTTCCTGCACTTCGCGTCGGACATGCACAAGCACGTCCACCTGCAGCTGCAGCCCGGCACCCTGTTCACCGGCGGTCTGTGGTCCCGGGTGCGCAATCCCAACTACCTGGGTGAGCTGCTCATCTACCTGGGGTTCTCGCTGCTCGCCCTGCACTGGGCGCCGCTGGCCGCCCTGGCCGGCGTGATCGTCGGGATGTGGATCCCCAACATGATCCGCAAGGACCGTTCCCTGGCGCGCTACCCCGAGTTCGCGGCCTGGAAGGCCCGCAGCAAGCTGATCATCCCCTTCGTGATCTGATCGCGAATCCCAGGATCAGGAGGCCGAGACCCGCGATGGACATCGCGGACGAGCGACCGGCTGCGGTGCAGGTGCAGTCGCCCCCCTGCAGCCGCAGATCGTCGTCGTCACCCTCGGCGTCGTCGTCGTCGTCGTCGTCGTCGTCATCGTCGTCGTCCCCCGGCGGGATCCAGACCGAGGGTCGCATCAGGCACACGTCGTCGATGTTCCAGCCGCCGAACTGCAGGCCCTGATCGCTCTGCAGCTCGAACCGCAGCTGGACCGACGGCTGGTTCGCCGCCTGGGCCGAGACGTCCACGTCGAAGAGGATCCACTCCCGGTCCGTGTGGTGGACCTCGCCGTCCGCCACCTTGTTGCTCCACACCAGCTGGTCGTTGACGTAGACCCGGGCCTGGTCGTAGACGCCGTCTTCCACCTGGAGCCAGCGCCGGAACTGCAGCCGCACCGTGTCCTCGCCACTCAGGTCGTAGTAGGGGCTGTACAGGGCGTTGCGCCGCTCGTTCTGGTACAGCCCGTCCCAGTCCGGGTAGATCGCCAGGTCGTTGCCCCAGGCGAAGGCGCCGCCGAAGGCGCCCGACGGATCGCCGCTCGCCCCTGCCGGTGTGCCCCGGTTCCAGTCGTCCGCCCCCTCGATGTTCTCGCCCTGCAGCAGGGCGTGGGTCCAGCCCAGGTCGGTCTCGAAGTCGTCGCAGACGATGGGCTCCAGTCCGCCCACGTAGAGGTAGTACCCCGGGTCGGCGTCGTTGTTGGGCGCCTCGATCCACTCGCCGGACGCCAGGTCCTGGGCCTCGATCCGGTAGCGCAGCTGCGCCCCCTCGGGGGTGGGGGGCAGCTCGTCGGTGAACAGGTCGCCGCCCTGGGGAACCATGATCCGCGGGATCCAGGTCTGCCCTCCGTCCTCGGAGTAGACCAGCCGGACCTCCCCCACCTCCCCGTCCGAGCACTCGTCGTGGGCGGCGGCCACCTGTGCCTCCACCGGGATCGGGTGGTTCGGCTCGGCGCCGAAGGTCGGGGGTTCGTGATCGATGGCGATGGCCGAGAAGTCGGTGGCCGTGGCCAGGCCGTGGCCCGCGAAGGCCTCCTGGATCGCGCAGATGTGCGGGGTGCCGTCGGCCAGGCTCCCGTTGTCGTCGTCGGCGATCATCGCCGCCTCGTAGGTCGACACCAGGTCGGTGGAGGTCTTGGTCATCCCGGTGTAGATGCGCCCGATGGCGTCTCGCCCCGGCCCCTCCCCGAGGTCGGAGATCAGCTTCTTGCGCAGATCCCAGATCGCCCCGCCCAGGATCAGTCCGTCGTGGTGGGACTGGCCGATCACGTCGTGGGGGTAGACCTGGTCGGGCTCCACGTCCCGCAGCGCCCCGCCGCTGGTGTAGAAGTACGGACCCACCCTGCTGTCGCCGGTGATGACCGTGGACATGGAGTCGGCGAAGCCCTCGCTCACGTCGCTGTAGAAGTCGCCCACGCCCCAGATCACGCTCTCGTAGTGAAAGCCGTGACCGAACTCGTGGTAGACGATGTCCGCCACCAGCGCGGTGTTGTTGCAGCCCGATCCCTCCTGCAGGAAGGTCAGGTCCCCGTCCCACCAGGCGTTGCAGGTGCTCCAGTAGTTGGTCCAGACCGTGAGCGGCTGGTGCAGCCAGCCCACGTCGGCCACGTAGGTGTCGGTGAACTCCCGGGCGTCGGCGACGAAGCGGAAGGCGTGGAGCTGTGCCTCCGAGTACTCGCCCGAGGCATCCCAGGTCACGGTACCGCCGTCGCTGACCGAACCCGCCGGGTGGGTGAGGTCACCCCCGGCGCTGTTGCGCACCACGGTGTACGGGCCCTGGGTCTCCATGCTCACGTTCGTGGAGCTGCCGTTGGCGGTGAAGCTGCCGTCGCCGCCGGACGTCGCCGTGCCGTCCGAGGTCGTGATCCACATGTGAGGTGCGGGACTCACCACGTCCTGGGAGGCCGGGTGCCGCTCCTTGTGTCGCAGCTGGGCCGTCGCCGTCATGAACATCCGCTCGTCCCGCAGGGCCAGCAGCTCCCCGTCCCTGGCGTCCACGTGGGCGGTCCAGCGGCCCTCCCCAGGGGCGTGGAGTTCGACCGCCACCGCGGGGATCAGGTCCACGCGGTCCGGGGATATCCAGGGGAAGAGGATCTCCCGGACGTCGACCACGTCCGCGGTCACGCCCCGGTACACGAGTTCGGCCGAGGCGACCTCCGCGCCACCCTCCCGTCCGACCCGCCGATCCCCGGGCTCCTCGTCCACGGCGAAGCAGCGCACGCCGAACCACATCACCCGCCCGTCGCGGATGGCCACGAAGACCCCCGCCCGCTCCACGGCAACCCCGTCGAGGGTCTGGCGGAAGCTCACGTACCGCACGTCCCGCGCGACCGTGTTGGACCAGGGGACCAGGTCGTCGGGTCGGACGCCCACGGGGAGGAGGTCCGCCTGCTCGCGCCAGAATGCGAGGGCCACCGCCTCGGCCTTGTCGGCGTCGTCCATCGCCGCGGGGTCCACGGCGACACCTTCGCCCCAGAGGTGCAGGAACTGGGCGTTGGGCCCCCAGCGACGCGCCGACCACTCGCCGGGGTGACGCGCGAGGAATCCGGCGGGCGGCTCCACGGCGTGGCTGATCGGGGATGGGTCCCCGTGGCCGGCGATCCACCGGGCCCCGGGAGGCACCACATCGACTCGGCGATCATCGGCGGTCAACGCCCCGGCGCCCGGGGACAGGGTGAGACTGACCAGCAGAGCGAGGAATGGGATCCGTGGCCCGCTCATCGGCGCCCTCCTCTCCGCACCTGCAGCGTATCCACCCATCCGGCGCCGGCGAAAGAGATGGGCGCGCCTCGGGACAACCTCTGGCGAAAATCTGACGGGATGCGTAGAACCTTGCCGGGCCGCCAGCGACGCGGAGACCGGAAAGGGGGCGACGATGATCTTCACCGACGAGCTCTACTCCTTCCTCGAGGACCTGAAGGAGAACAACGACCGGGAGTGGTTCAAAGCCAACAAGAAACGCTACGAGCAGCACATCAAGGAGCCTGCTCTGCAGTTCGTGCAGGAGGTGGGCGCCCGCCTGGGGGACATCACGCCCCACGTGCTGGCGATCCCCAAGGCGAGCGGCGGATCCCTGTTCCGCATCTACCGGGACACCCGGTTCTCCAAGGACAAGACCCCCTACAAGACCCACACCGGGATCCAGTTCCGCCACGCCGCGGGCAAGGACGTCCACGCCCCGGGCTTCTACCTCCACCTGGCGCCCGGCGACGTGGGCATGGCCGCGGGGATCTGGCACCCGGACACCAAGACGCTGACCCAGATCCGCGACGCCATCGTCGCCGACCCCGACGGATGGGCCGGCCTCAAGGCCGAGGTCACCTCGGTGGCCGACTTCGCTCTCTTCGGCGAGTCCCTCAAACGTCCGCCCCGGGGGTACGACAAGGACTTCGTCCACGTCGAGGATCTCAAGCGCAAGGACATGGGCGTGTGGACCGCCGTGGATCAGGCCCACACCACGGCGGACGACTTCGTGGACCGGTTCCTGGATCTCTGCCGGGCCAGCGCCCCGCTCAACGCCTTCGTGTGCAAGGCGATCGGGGTGCCCTGGTAGGCACTCGGGGCCCCCGGGGTCAGTTCGAGATCTGGACGTCGTCGATCATCGTCCACCACTCCTCGTAGTCCCAGCCGCCCGTGGCGAAGGTCAGGGACTCCTGGTCCGGGTGGTCCGTGTCGGGCGCGGTGAAGGTGATCGAGGCGTCCTGCCAGCCGGTCGCGCGCCCCCACCCCTGGTCCACGAGCAACGGGCAGATCGTGTCCCACTCCACCTGCCACTGCACCTCGTTGCCCTCGTCCCGGTCGATGCGCATGTTCCCCCAGTTGGTCACCCCCGCCTGGCAGCTTCCGTAGTAGCGGGTGATGACCTGCCACTTGAAGTCCACGGTCACCGACGTGCCGGGCAGGGGGCAGAACGGGGTGGAGAACGACTCGTAGGTCCCGCTCGGAGCGACGAAGGAGGCGTGGGCCATCAGGCTGCCCTCGGGCGCCGCGGTGCCGTTGAGGCCCATCACGTCACCGGTGACGCTGAAGGTCCCGTTGCCCCAGGGGGTCCAGTCGGTCATGCCCTGCTCGAACCCCGGATTCAGGAGCTCGCCGCCGTGGATGAACAGCTCGTACTCGCCGTCCAGGTAGGCGAAGGCGCCGAAGTGGGGGCAGGGGTTGTTGGGGCCCGAGGTCTCGGCCATGGCGTCCCCTGTGTTGCCCCGGGCCAGGAGCTTGGTCCAGAACGCCTGGTCCTCGCCCCCGGCGTAGGTGGCGCTCACCGATTCGGTGAACCCGTAGTACGCCTCGGCCCCCGCCGAGAGGTAGGCCACGGCCATGGTGTCGTTGTAGTAGGAGCGGCAGGCGGTGACGGCGACCAGGGAATCGGGCATCGGGTTGCCGATGGCCTGGGCCTTCACCCACGAAGGCAGGTAGGCCATGTACCCCGTCGGCCCCTGTCCCGCCACGGCGAGCTCGCCGGTGAGCAGCTCGGGCAGGTAGTGGTTCATCCCGTACAACTGCACGTCCTCGCGGGTGATCACCGCCACCTGAGCCCCCGGGTGGTCCACGAGCCAGCGCCACTTGACGTCTTGCAGCCCGGGCAGGTCCAGCCCGCCGGCGAAGTAGGTCTCCCCGTGGCTCCAGATCGCCTGCAGACCCTTCTCGAAGCCGGCGGCGACGGTCTCCAGCCGCACGTCCGCGTTCAGGTAGGGGCCGTCGACCTCGATCCGCGGGCAGATCGCCGATCCCATCGCGCCGCCCAGCCAGCCGCCGATGTCGCCCTTGGGCTGGAACTCGTCGAAGTAGGGCGACATCACGATGGCCTCGGCGTTGCCGGTGGTCATCGGTCCCCGGGATCCCGACGGTGCGCGGCCGACGATCCCCTGGGGACTGTGGGTCCACCCGCGCGGTCGGCCCACGTCCCCGGTGGGCCGGTGCAGCCTGGGGCCGGGGGCGGGCGTCCCGTTCGCTGCCCCCATCAGGTCCTCGGTCTTGAGGTCCATGGCAAAGGGCAGCCCCGGCTCGGCGATCCACCACACCCCGAGGCCGTCGGTCCCGCTGGTGCCCACGGCCATGACCCGCTCGTCCGCCAGCAGGAGGTCGACCACCCCCACCACCGCCCCCCAGGGGTCGGGGGGGAAGCCCATGCCCACGGCCAAGGTCCAGACATCGCCGCGCAGGGCCAGCAGGGCGTCCAGTTCCGCCTCCGTGGGCGCGTCCATCACCTCGAAGTGCACGGGCGGCGTGGTCCCCTCCACCCCCGAGAAGCTGGCGGAGACCCTCAGCTCCAGCACCTGGGCCTGGGCCTCGTCCACCTCGAAGCTGGCGGCGAACAGCCCGGGGGTGGCGGTCTCCTCGAGGACGGCCCAGGTCTCGGTCAGCTCGCCGGCGGGATCCGCGGGACCGATGAGGACGGATCCCTCGTCCAGGTCCTCGGTGTCGGCCAACCAGACGTCCGCTCGAACCTCCCGCGGCTCGCCGGTCAGGACGACCCGGGGACTGAGGGTGATCCCGGAGGCGAAGGGCACGTCCGGGTGGAAGGCGATGAGGATCTCGTCGCTCCCCTCGGTCCCGTCCGCGGTGACCCCGGTCACGGTGATCCGGTTGTCCCCCTGGACCAGCGACAGGACCGCGACCGTCCAGGCGCCGGTGCCGTCCGCCACCCCGGACGCGCCGGTGTCCGCGGCGTAGGTCACCTCGATCACGTCGTCCCGGGCCACCCCTTCGAGGGTCACGATGGAGACGTCCGTGGCCAGGTCCATGCCCCAGTTGGGGGCGCTGATCACCACCAGGGGATCGCCCCCCTCCGCCAGCTGCGCCCCCTCGGTGGTGTCGTCGTCCCCCGTCGCGTCGTCGTCGTCCCCCGTGCTGTCGTCGTCGTCCCCCGTCGCGTCGTCGTCGTCCGCCGTCGCGTCGTCGTCGTCCCCCGTCGCGTCGTCGTCGTCCGCCGTGACGTCGTCGTCGCCCGTGTCGTCATCCCCTCCGGGACAGCCGATCCAGAGGACCGCTGCCAGCGCCGCCGGAAAGAACCTCGCCATTCCCCTCATCGAAACCTCCCCGAATCCCCGCTTCGGACACGCCG
>CAZITQ010000111.1:0-29924 GCA_964542165.1 uncultured Rickettsiales bacterium | reverse complement strand
CGAAGGCTACCCCACCCGATCCGCGCTGGATATCCCCTGGCGAGGGAAAATCAACGGGCTGATAGCACGGCGTCTTTCGCCTTCCGGCACGCCGTCGATTCGCGGGTGGTGGCGAGGGCGTGGAGACCGCCAGGAGGGCCGAGAAGGTCATGATGTGGCTCGTGGCCCCCGCGTATCATCCGCTGGTCTTCCTGCGCCAGGAGACGCCGCTGGAGTGGCCTCCAACGCGGGGATGGCCGTGGATGGCGTGGAGATCAGGGTGCTGCCGATCGTGTTGGACTCCGAGGGGTTGCTCGCGAGGTAGGTTGGGGCGGCACCTGTTCCCGACGGCGACGTGCTCTTCCCCTCGGAGCTACTCGGCCAGGGTCGACAGGAACTCCGAAAAGAGGGGGAGGATGCTGTCGATGTCCGCCAGGATCGCGGCCCTCTCAGGGCCCTTGGCACTCCCCAACAACGCGGCCCTGTCTCCGTGACCAACGCGAAGGTTCCGTTGGTCCTTCAGTCGCTGTCCCCAGAGTCTACGAGCCCTGTCGATCCGCTTGTTTAGTTGTCTCCTCAACCTATCGTTGGGTGACCGTTCGAGAACCAGTCGGGCGAGGTATTCAAGCGAGAGGTATGTGTGGACCACCTCCTTCCCGGCTACGGTCATCTTCTGTTCATGCCGGGCTACGAGCCTCCCGACCGCAAGGACCATCTCGTTCCGGATGTCCTGCTCGACCATCGTCCGAAAATCATCGCCCCCGATCTCTCGAAGCCGCTCTATGGTCACCGCAGTGTCCACCTCGAAGAGCGCTCGATGGACCTGTCTCCGCCGTTGGAGCCAAGTCACCTGCTGGCGGAGGTGATCGTAGACTGGGCGGGCCTCGTCAGAAATTTTCGATACCATCGGACTCCTCCGCGGTTGCTCTGGTCGAAGATCGTGTCTGGACGACCGGTGAGGTTCAAGGTCGAGTTCGAGTTCCGCCGTGGCGTCATTCGTCGCCCTTCTCGTCCCGGTTGATGAGCGCGGCGGCGCACACGCCCATTGCCCCGATGACCGCTGCTCCGAGGGTACCTACAAGGGTGATGATCGTGGTGATGAGCGGAATCCAAAGTACGAGGTGCTCCATGGCCCTAGCCCTTCCTCTACGGGGCGCCGCCTCCTGTTCCGTGCCCTTGATGCTGAAGGCGACGACGCGCTCCTCCTTCTCCTACGCAACCGCGATCACTGTCGAACCCCCCTTGGGATCCATCGGTGATTCTCGGTTGCCTCGTCCGGCTGTCATCGCCCCTACCCACGAGGAAGGAGAACTAAGAAAGAAATCTCGCGCCTGCGGCTCCGTCGGCTGGTTGTTCTTGGTAGGGGGGCGGCGCGTACTGCCGCAAGAAGGTCTGGGCCCGCGCTACGGTGGCATCGACTGAGGACCGGTGGACACGAATGGCCCTGCTTCGCAGGGCGCGGATCAGGTTCTCGATGCCCACGCAGACCGCGTCCTCACTGCGTTGGAACCTACCTCCCGGCCCCCGGGGGGGCCGCCCGGGGGGGGGGGGCCCCCGGCGCCCGCGGGGTGCGGGGGCGCGAGCCCCCCGCAGCCCGCGCCCTCACTGCGTGGCACCCACCCCCCCGCCCGGGGCGCCCCCGCGGGCGCGACCTGGGCATCACCGAGACCTGCGCTGAATCCCCCCTCGGCCGATCTGGTATCGCATGGCCCGAGGTCCCCGGGCCGAACCGTTCGGCTCAACGGATCAACGTTGCTTTCTTACTTCTTTCTAGGAACGGTGTCGGCGATCTAGAAAAGATGGGAAGCGCAACGTTGATGTGTTGAGCAGTGAGGTCGGGGGCGATCTACAGCTGCGCGGTCGCCCGTTCTTCGTCCGTCAGTTCCCGCGCGAGGAAGCCGCGTGCGCCGCGGTTCCGGCGCTCGTATCCCGAAGCCACCAGGCGGCGTCCGAACTCGCGCTTCTTGACCATGTCCTCGCCGTTCGCGACGCACCACTGCTCGTAGGCGAGGTACAGCTCCGAGGAACGCATGAACTCGTTGTGGGTGCCGGGGGCGATCGTCAGCGAGGCCCACTCGCCGACGTTGTCGCTCTGCGCGGCCCACTCCTTCGCGAACCGCGCCGAGGACGACGGACGGACGAAGTGCCCGCGCGCGACCACGCCCCGGGCGGCGGTGTGCATCGCCCAGGAGGCGATCGAGGGGATCTCTTCGAGCAGTTCGTCGGTCAGGTGCTTGTTCTGCCGGGTCAGTGGCACCACGTTCGGGAAATCGATGAAGACGAACCGGTCCCGGAGCGCAGGATCCTTGATGGGCGGCGCCTCGTTTCCCGCGAGGACATGGCCGATCTTGCAGCGGAACGGGAAGGGCTGCTTGTACTTCTGCTCCACCATGATCTCATCACCGACAAGGAGGCCCTTGGCCAGTTCGCTGGCAGCGAGACTCGCGGCGGGCAACTCCGTCACCACGTTCAGGGACGCCCCGATGAGGGGGGACGCCCCGAACCGGCTGCCCATCGCCTGGAGCGAAACTGACGTCGTCGTTCCCGGCGGGAAGCATCCGCCGATGACAGACAACAGGACCGATTTTCCGGAGTCTTTGGGCCCGATGAGCACGGGATTGTCTTTGTGTCGCCAGGTGATCCCCAGCATCGAGGCCCCGACGTACTCGCCCGTGAAACGCACGCGTTGCACGAAGTCCGGGCTGCTCGCCCAAGCGTCGGTCAAGAACTTCATGAACCCGGGCGCCTGGCATTCCTCGAAGGGCAGGAACGGGTACGCCCGCACGTGCTCGGCGTAGATCCGGTGCTCCTTGCGGATGGGCTCGATCACGATTTTCTTGCCAACGACCCTCACGAGGCCGTTCGAGAATGCCGCCCCGGACACCGCGTCGTTGAAGAAACCGAACCGCGCGAGTTCCACTTCGGCCTGCTTGACGATTCCGCCCACCTTGCTGGCGCTCAGTTGGATCATTGTCGGCTTGTGATTTCCCTCCTGGTACCACTTCCCCTGGTAGGCTGCGGCGCCGCGCGCGACGTCCTCACGTGGAACAAGCACCCACCCGGGGGCGCGGGGGTCGTAACACCTGAACTCGTTGCGGTCGAAGACCGCGTTGTCGCGCCCCCCCATGAGCCCCGCGAGGTGCGTTCCGAGCACTGCGTCGGCGTTGGAGTCGAACAGCAAATTCGTGCGGCGGACGAGAGTTTCCAGGCTACCCATCCTCCCGCCGTTCCCCGACGTCGGCCCCGACGGTCCCGCTCCAGGTGTCGGACATCACGTGCTCGATGACGGCCATGAAGCTGAGGATCTCGCGACCAGCAGCGGAGCCGGCCTGCTGACCGGGAGTGCGACCACCGTCGAGCCGCCGAAAGGACATGGAGCCGCCGATCATCCTCTTCGCGACGCGGCCCATAGCCACGAGCGCGTCCAGGGTGTTCTTCAACGTCCTGGGCGCCATAGTGCTGGCCCGGACGATGTCCTCGTAGGAGGTCCACTCCGTCCCGATCAGCTCGGACGCCTCGCGCACGTTCTTCCTGTACGTGTTCGGCGCGAAGTCCGTGGCGACCGTCACCCCGCCGGCGTAGAACACCGCCGCGAGTCGGACCGCCGCGTCCAAGTGCCGGTCACTCACGATCAAGGACTTGATTTCGTCCGACTCGGAATACGCTCGGTCGGCCTCCTCGGCGAAGGAGAAGAGGACCGCGACCTTCATCGTCATATGGAAGAGGTGCCCGAACAAGCCCCCCACGTACTTGGTGGACTTGTAGCCGTCCATGGCCCCCATGACGGCGATGAAGCGATCGAATCGACCACTTGCCGCGGGATCCAGTTCGACGCCGACGATCGTCTGTCGGTCGGACACGGCAACCGCGTGGGTGAGGAACTTCCGAAGATGGACTTCCGAACCCTGGTGGGGATCAGCGGATGGACAATCAAGACAGCTCCGCGCGTTCGAGTACGCGAACGCACCGTGGCGAGGCACGCCCAACATCCAGCTGAGCTCAGAATCCGGAGCCGTGATCACCCGTTCGGGGATCGACGTCAGCGTCGTGACTGCCGCCTCGTCGTACAGCACGGGGGCGAAGTTGCGGTTGTTGAAACGCTTGTTGATCCCCCACGCCTGGAGGACACGGGGGCCGTCCGCCGGGACCTTCGCGGGACGCCGCGTCCTTCCGGGCTTCTCGACCAGGCGCTTGCCCAGGATGTCGCGGACGAGATCGAGGATGATCTCGATGACGTGGTTCGCCTGCTCGTACCCGGGCGGAACCAGGAACACGTTGAGGTTCAGCGGCAGGCCATCGCTGTCGGTGCCCGCGAGCCAGGGCGTGCGCGCCCGCATCGGCGCGACCGCGGACAGCAGCGCGAGCCCGCAGGCCAGGTGGAAGATCAGCGGACCGCCGATCTTGGCGTTCGCCCACCGTACGAAGACCGGGAGGAAGCCGCCGGGGAAGAGGACCAGGATCCTGTAGATGTGCTCGTCGCCGGCCCAGGGGGCGACGCCACCGTTGTCGGTGGACAGGGACTGTGGAATACTCATGTCGTTCACTTTCCTTTCGATCCGCGCCGCCTCGGAGTTGCACCCAAGTGGCGGACGGATCTGTCCATTTCCCGACGCGGGCTCGGCTGCCCTCGGGATGCGAACCGTTGTTGTTATGGGAGTTTTTGGGTCGCGGCCTAGTTCGGGTCCCCCTCGTGCTGCCGCGCCCGACTGTTCTCCTCCGCGGTGCTCGTGAAGCGACGCTCCGCGAGCCACGAGTCCAGATCGTCCTGCCTGTAGCGACAGGGCGCGCGCATGGAGTTGGTGGCGCTCGCCCGGGTGTAGGGAGGAGAGTGGCCACGGTAGCGCCAGGCGCGCATCGTGCCGGGCGTCACGCCACAACGGCGGGCCGCCTGCGCGGTGGTGAGCATGTGGACGGCGGCGGCGCCACCGGGATCGTGCGTCTGGTCCGCCATGCGCAACTGCTTTCGGCCGGTTCGCTGGTTCATCTTTTTCATTCGCGCTCCCTTCGAAATGGTCCGTTGCTGCGTGCGAACCAGCATGCATGGGGTCTCACTCGATATCAACGATTTTCTCAATGATAGCGCATAGTTAGCTAGTTCATAGCTACGGGTAGTTCAGGCACGCGATGCCGCTGCGAGAACGCCCGGGGGGGAACACCGGTAGAGAACCAAGTCGTTGGGGAAGCGGGGGCTCAGCCCCTCGACCACGCCTCGGATTTCCCCCTATGGAACGGGACCACGCCCGACCTCTCCCGCAAGACCTTCTTTCGGGCCTGCAGGTCGCTGACGCGCAGGTCGAGGGCAAAGGGATCGTCCAAGCCTTACATCGACCTTCCCCGGGCTCCCTCGCGACTGGATTTGGTGCGCGCGCGCGAACGGGGTGTCTCCGGGTGCGGCAGCGCCCTGCTGCCCGAGTTTTTCGCGGTAGACGGAACCGAGTTCGCCTTCTCCGCAGCGCGCAGCGAGAATTAGATATATCGTGTCTATCTTGTGTCACTTGACACATCGCTACTTTCTCGGTAGGATCGAGCAAACGCGGATTCGCCCAGGAGGTACAGCCCCATGACAGACGGAGAAGAAAGAACGCCGGAGTTCGGCGACTACCTGCGCGAAGCCCGGGAGGCGATCGGCGCCACCGTCCGCACTGCGGCGGCGCAGGTTGGCCTCTCTTTCGGCCACCTCGCGAAGCTCGAACGCTCCGAGGTCACCAGACCCCCGAGCATCCACACGCTGGCGCGCATGGCGGCGCTGTACGGCAAGACCGACGAAGAGATGATGTCGCGCGCCGGCGTGCGTCCTGTGGATCCCGTGAAGGAAGCGACGGGCGAGGTCGAAGCGTTCAGGCGGCTGATGCTCTCCGTGGAGTTCGGGCCCGTGACGATGAAGGAGGAGTACCTGAGCCACTTTCCGGCGCTTCACAGGGTTCTGATCCAGCAGATCGTGGCTGCCACCGAACGCCATACCGAGGCGAGGGTCCGCTGGGAACTGCGGGGCGACGGTGACGCCCCCTGTCCCCCGCCGCTGTCCATGCGGACCCTCGCGGAGGTCATCGGCGCCGTCGGGACAGTGCAAGCAACGGATGAGGAACGCCCGCGATGAAGCACGACGATGTCGAGGGTACGCGCGACGCTTCCGAGATCCTTGGCGGAGGGCAACTCCGCAGGGAGTCCAAGCCGGAGTCCATCTGGTCACCGGACTGCGCCAGGGAGACGGACGCGTTCGACGACTACCCCGAGTTCGCGGATCTCTCTGACGCGCGGGGAGACGAACCACGCCGGGGAGTCCTTCCCGAGATGCACGAAACGCTCCGCCGGATCGAAGCCCATTTCGCCAGCCGCTTGCCTCCCGGGTCCAACGAGATGGAGGCGGAGTTGCAGGGGAGTGCCGGTCGTCCCCCCTCTTCGTTCGTGTCCGCCGCCCAGCTCGCCGTGATCCTCGGCGTCCCGCGGTCGTCGGTCTACGACCTGGCACGCAAGAACAAGATCCCGAGCTACCGCCCGGGGAAGCACCTGCGTTTTGACGTGGGGGAAGTGAGGAGGGCGCTGCGCCATGGCCCGACGAAAACGGGGGAATCGAAGCCTGCCACCGGGCCTGTACTGCTGGCAACAGGACCGCAAGACGCTGTGGAGGATCGGAAAGATGGTCGCCGGCAAGCGCCGGTGGACCCAGCTCGGGGAGATGACCCGCGACGAGGCGCTGGCCGCCTACCACGCGCTGAACGGCGCTCCGGACCCGAACCCGTCGTCGTCAAGATCCCGGACTTCGACCGGGTGGAGTGACTACGTTTCCACCGTCTACCTCCCCCACGTGCGCGATCACAAGGCGCCGAAGACCCTGGAGGCGGAGACGCGGGCCGCGGGATGGCTCTCGGCGTACTTCCAGGACACGAGGCTGGAGGCCATCGACACGGCCGCCATCGAGGAGTTCAAGCGGTGGCGCAGGGAGCACGGTGGACGGCGAGGGAAGAAGGGGCCGCGCGTGAAGCCGTCCGCGAGGACCGTGAACCTGGACCTGCACACCCTCTCGAAGGCTCTGCGGCACGCCGCGACCCTCGGCCTGATCCCGCGAGCGCCGACGGTCGTGAAGCTGCCCGAGGCCAGGGAGCGGAAGGAGTCGCGCTGGTTGACGGCGGAGCAGATCGCGGCCGTGCTGGAGGCCACCAGCGAGGATCGCTATCTTCTGCTCCTCTTCGCCTTCCACACAGGCATGCGGCCGGGCGAGATCACGACCCGCCACAGGGAGGACATCGATCTCGAACAGGGATTCGTGCGCGTGGGGCACCGAGGGGAGTTCCGCGTGAAGAGGGAGCGGCCCCGGGTCGTGCCGCTGAGCCCGGCGCTCCACAAAGCGATCGAGGCGGCGTGGTCGGATCTACCCGAGGACGGTCCGATCTTCGCTGGCCAGAGCCTCAAGGAGTCCCTCCGGCGGGCCTGCAAGAAGGCGGGGATCCCGACGCTGAACGCCTACGGAACCCGCCACTCCTTCGTCAGCCGCTGGGCCCAGGAGGGGCGGAGCCGGGAAGCGCTGATCAAGATCGTGGGCCACGCCGACGGTCGGATGATCGACCAGGTCTACGCCCACTTCGGCGCATCGGAGCTGGCGGACCACATGGCCCGGGTCGGATGGCAGGGTACCGCGAAGGTCATCGACCTCCATGCCTCCAAGGACAGGGCCGTCAACGCGGACTGATCCCCTCCCCTTCGGCCGGTTCAGGGTCCATTTGTTCAAGAGATTTGTTCAAGAAGAACGATCAAGGGGTTAGGCGAATCCGCCTAACCCCTTGATTTGATTATGGTGGAGCGAAAGGGGATCGAACCCTCGACCTCCTGAATGCCATTCAGGTGCTCTCCCAGCTGAGCTATCGCCCCACGCAAAACTGCTAGAGGGTCTTGTTGGACTTCCCTCCGGATTTCTTGGTGGTCTTTTTCTTCGGCTCGGCCTTCTTGGTCGCCTTCTTGGCGGCCTTCTTCTTCTTCGGCTCGGCCTTCTCGGTCGTCTTCTTGGTCGCCCTCTTAGCGGCCTTCTTCTCGGTCTTCTTGGCCGCCTTCTTCTCGGTCTTCTTGGCGGCCTTCTTCTTGGGCTCGGCCTTCTTCTTCGGCTCGGGCGGGGCCGCCTCCGGCTCGGGCTGCGGTTCGGCCGGCGTCGCGTCGGCGGTGATCTCGGCCTCGTACTCCCGGATCTTCTCGTCGATGGTCAGCACGCGGCCAGCGGCCTCGTCGAGTTCCGGGTGGCTGAGCTGGCCCGACTCGATGAGCCGGTAGGCCTCCTCGCCCAGGCGGAGCAGGAAGTGCTCCCGGTCCCTGCGGAGCTGGAAGACGTCGATCCGGGTCCGGGTGACGCGGGCTCCGGCGGCCACCTCGTCCGCCGATCGGCGGAAGGCGTCGCGGATGCTGTCGAACAGATTCTGCGTGTACTCGCGGAACTGGTCGCCCTGGCCCTTGCTGTCGCTCATCCGAATCCTCGGGTTCCGGGCCTCCCACAGGAGGCGGAGCGGAAAGATAGCACAGCGCGTTGAGCTGTCAATACGCCGTGCTAGAATCCACCGGCACTCGTCTCTCGGCGGGGGAACGGGTGCCCTGGAATCGGACGTTGGACACACGACAGGAACATACGGTCGCCCGGCTCTACTGCCCCGGTTGCGGGGACTGGCTGGTACCGGCGGCCGCGTTCGAGCAGGCCGACGACGGGTCGGGCGGCGGCGACGTGGTCTGCCTCGGCTGCGCCACGACCTACCCCTGGCGCGACGGTGTGTTGTGGCTGGGCGAAGGTCGGGGGCAGCTCAGCCGGTGGTTCCGACTGGGCGCCGAGGACATCTCCTTTCTGGGCATGCTGGAGCAGATGCTGCGCATCGCGCGCAACAGCGACCGAACCTTCGAGGACGAGACCTACGCCCTGCTCTCCTGGCTGGATCCGGCGCCGGGCCAGCACGTGCTGGTGGTCGGCTGCGACGACGGCCGGGCGATCCCGCCCCTGGCCGAGGCGGTCTACCCCGGCCTGGTCATCGCGGTGGACTCGGACCTGACGCTGCTCCAGCGCGCTCGCCGGGCCTGCGGGGCCGCGCGGGCCACCAACGTGGTCCTGGTTCAGGCCGACCTGGTCCACCCGCCCGTGCGCCCGGGAACCTTCGACCGGCTGCTGCTGCTGGGGGTGCTCCACGGCAAGGACCGGCCGGACACCTACATCGACCGCGTGGCCCGGGCGCTGGTCCCCGACGGGGTCATCGCCGGGGTCACCCTGGCCCAGTCGATCCTCCCGCAGATCGCCGAGCAACAGAAGCAGTTCTCCGCGGGCGCGGGCGTTCACTTCACCGATCTGAACGCCCTGGGCAAGGACCTCTGCCGGGGTGAGTTCGACCGCTTCCAGATGGACCAGGCCAGCAACTGGATGGCCCGCTTCGTGGTCCACCGGGCGTCCAGGACCCTGGCCGCAGGCCAGGTGTCGGGCTGTTTCAAGGCCCTGCGCGCCGACCGTTGACAGCCTGCCCGTCCGCGGGCATCTTTTTCAGCGATCCGTGCCGGAGTGATGGAATTGGTAGACGTGCCGGACTCAAAATCCGGTGGCCTTCGGGCCGTGCGGGTTCGATCCCCGCCTCCGGCACCATCCTCGACCCCGCGACCCCCAACCCCCCGAGACCACCGTGCCACCGCGTCCCCCCGAGCCCCGTGAGATGCTGCTGGGAGCCCACGTGTCGGTGTCCGGCGGTCCGGAGCGGGCTTTCGCCCGGGCGAGGGCCATGGGCGCCGAGTGCATGCAGCTGTTCACCCGCAGCCAGCACCGCTGGACCAGCAAGGCCCACACCGGAGTTCAAATAGCGCGCTTTCGAGCGGAGCGGGAGCGGACCGGCGTCGGACCGCTGATGGCCCACGACTCGTACCTGATCAACCTGGCGGGTACGGATCCGCAGAAGCTGGAGAAGTCGAGGGCCGCCTTCCTGGACGAGGTCCATCGGGCCGATCAGCTCGGCATCGACTTCCTGGTCACCCATCCCGGTTCCCATCTGGGCGCTGGTGTCTCGGTGGGCATCCGCCGCTTCACCGACCAGCTCGACGACTGCCTGGACGAGGTAGAGCCCCACAGCCAGGTGATCGTGCTGCTGGAGACCACCGCAGGCCAGGGCAGTAACCTGGGCCACGAGTTCTCCCAGCTGCGCGACATCCTCGGCACCTCGCGGCACACCGACCGCCTGGGGGTGTGCGTGGACACCTGCCACGTGTTCACCGCGGGCCACGACTTGAGTACCCCCGAGGGCTACGAGGCCATGGTGCAAGCCATGGACGTCACCTTCGGCCTGGGTCGGGTCCGGGCGTGGCACCTCAACGACTCGGTCGAGGGGCTCGGCTCTCGCAAGGACCGTCACGCGGACATCGGCGAGGGTCTCATCGGTCTTCGTGCCTTCGAGCGCCTGGTCCGCGATCCGCGGTGGGCCGGCCATCCGACCTGTCTCGAGACCCCGGGTGGTCCGGAGGTCTGGGCCCTGGACATCGCGCGGCTGGCCGAAGCCCGGGTAGGCTAGGGAGCATGCGGCGAAACCTGCTCATCATCGCCTTCTCCTTCGTCCCGACGGTGGTGTTCTCGTCGGTCGGGATTCTGATCCTGGTGTTCCAGCGCGCCGCGTTCGACATCGTGTTCGGGACCCTGGTGCTCACGTTCTCGGTGTCGGTGCTCACCGGCGGGATCATCGTCCAGCGGGTGCTGAGCAGCCAGGCCCGCAAGGCGCGGCTGCAGACCGACTTCGTGGCCAAGGTCTCCCACGAGCTGCGCACGCCGCTGGCCAGCATCCGGTTGTTCGTCGATACCCTGCAGGACGGTCAGGTGGACGATCCGGCGGAGCGCGACCGCTGCCTGGACGTGATCTCCAGCGAGACCTCGCGGCTGACGTCCATGATCGAGCGCCTGCTGAGCTGGGGACGGATGGAGGCCGGACGCAGGTCCTATGACATGCGCCCGGAGTCCGTCACGACCCTGGTCGGTGAGGCGCTGGCCCAGCTGGAGACCCAGCTCCAGAGCAGCGGGGCCACGCTGGACCTGGATCTTCCGCAGGACGCTCCGGCGGTGCTGGCCGACCGCGAGGCGATGGTCGAATCCCTGCTCAACCTGCTGAGCAATGCCCTCAAGTACGGCGGTGCCGGCGAGGTCGTCGTGCGGGTGACTCGCCACAAGAAAAAGGTGCGGATCTCGATCCAGGACCAGGGACCGGGCATTCCCCGCAAGGAACAGCGACGGGTGTTCGAGCGTTTCTACCGCGGCTCGGCCGAGGTGGTCGGGCGGACGCCCGGCAGCGGCCTGGGCCTGGCCATGGCCAACCTGATCATCCGCGCACACCGGGGCAAGATCCGCCTGCGCAGCGCCCCGGGCGAGGGCGCTTGCTTCACGGTCGAGCTGCCGGTATTGAAGTCGCGTGAGGGGATCCTGGAGGTCCCGGCCGGATGAAGACATCGATCCTGGTCATCGAGGACGACCCGTCCATCGTGCTCGGCCTGCGCATGAACCTCAGCCGCGCGGGCTTCGCGGTTCGCACGGCCACCGACGGTCACGTCGGCCTGGCCGAGCTGGCCCGGGAACGCCCGGACCTGGTGCTGCTGGACTTGATGCTGCCGGGTGTCGATGGCCTGGAGATCCTGCGCCAGATCCGCAGCTTCGATCAGACCCTGCCGGTGGTGGTGCTCACGGCCATGGGGGGCGAGCAGGACAAGGTCAAGGGCCTGGATCTGGGGGCCAACGACTACGTGACCAAGCCGTTCTCGGTCGCCGAGCTGCTGGCCCGGGTCCGGGCGGCGCTGCGGACGGCCTCCCTGGGCCCCTCCGGGGACAACGGCGACTTCCTGCGCGCCGGCGGCATCGAGCTGGATCGAACCCGCCGCGAGGTCCGGGTAGACGACGTCGCGGTGGACCTGCGGGGCAAGGAGTTCGACCTGCTGTTGTTCCTGATGGAGCGCCCCGAGCGGGTCCTGACCCGGGAGCAGATCCTGAGCAACGTCTGGGGTCCCGACTACGACGGAACGGACCGCACGGTGGACAACTTCGTGTCGTCGCTGCGCAAGAAGATCGGCGAGGACCAGGACCACCCCAGGCACCTGCGGACCGTCTGGGGCATCGGGTATCGGTTCGTTCCCTAGGAGTCTGTCGGCCATAGGCCTCCGCCAGGCCGCGCCGCCCTGCGGAGGCGGATTTCCGTGGCCGCGAGCGAGGCATATCGAGCTATATGGCGAGGGAGCGGGTGCGGAAAGACGTCCCGCAGGGTGGATGCGGACGCGTGAGCGTCTATGGCCGACAGGCTCCTAGACCCCCCGCGCACTCACTCCCGCACCCGCCCCCGCTCCCGCCCCCGAGGAAAAATCGAAGAAAAGCGAGCACCCGGGCCAAAAAGGCGCTAGAAGCCGAAGCCAACGGCAAGCACTCGATTTCACGCACTCCGTGAAACTTCCGTGAAACTCGTCGACGACCCTGGATCCCTGAGGCCACACGACGAGTACGGCGATGGAGTCAGGATGAGCCCGAACACGAATGCCGACGAGCGATCGATCCGCAAGGTGGTGCTGCTGGAACCCAGCCCGCCGGACACCCACATCTTCAGCCGCTTCAAGCTGCCCCGCCTGGGCGTGGTCCTGCTGGGAACGATCCTGCGCGACCTGGGGTACGACGTGACGGTGATGGTCGAGGACGTCAAGCCCTTCGACTACGACACCATCGTGCGCGCCGATCTGGTGGGAATCTCCTCGATCTCCCCCACCGCGGGCCGGGCCTACGCCCTGGCCGACCAGCTGCGTCGCCAGGGCATCCCGGTGGTCATGGGCGGTCCCCACCCGACCCACATCACCGACGAGTGCATGGAGCACGCGGACTTCGTGATCCGGGGCGAGGGCGAGGAGGCCCTGCCGGCGCTGCTGGACGCCATCGAGGGCCGCCGGGCGATGGACGGGGTGCCCAACCTCAGCTACCACGCCGCCGGCATCGCCCGTCACAACCCCATCGCCGCCCTGGAGCCCGAC
This sequence comes from uncultured Rickettsiales bacterium, assembly GCA_964542165.1. Lineage (GTDB taxonomy): Bacteria > Myxococcota_A > UBA796 > UBA9615 > CAYRNR01 > CAYTBN01. The sequence goes on along the minus strand of CAZITQ010000111.1, from coordinate 16,958 downwards.
CTGGATCGCTGGCCGGACCCCGACCTGACGCTGGTCGACGGCTTCGGCGCCAAGAGCTTCATCGGGCTGCGCACGGTCGTGCCGGTGCAGACCTCCCGCGGGTGCCCCTACGACTGCTCGTTCTGCTCGGTGACCACCACCTTCGGCCGCAAGATGCGCTACCGCAGCGTGGACCGGATCGTGGCCGAGATGGGGCGCTACGACATCCGCAAGACGATGTTCTTCATCTACGACGACAACTTCGCGGCCAGCCCGAAGCGGGTCCGGGAGCTGCTGGCCGGGTTCCGCAGCCTGCCCCACACGCCCCGGTGGTCGGCCCAGGTGCGCGCCGACGTGGCCCGGGACGAAGCCCTGCTGGACGAGATGCGCGAAGCCGGCTGCAACACGGTGTTCATCGGGCTCGAATCGGTGAACCAGGAGACCCTGACCGAGTCGGACAAGCGCCAGGACCTGAGCAAGGTCGCCGAGTACCTGCGCCGGATCAACGCCCGCAAGATCCGGATCCACGGGATGTTCGTGCTCGGCTTCGACACCGACAGCTACGACACCCTGGACCGCGCCGTGGAGTTCGCCCAGCGCAACCACCTGATGTCGGTGCAGTTCCTGATCCTGACCCCGCTGCCGGGCAGCCGGACCCACAAGGAGATGACCGCGGACGGCCGGATCCTGCTGGACGACTGGTCCCTGTTCGACGCCCACCACGTGACCATCCGGCCGACCCGGGTCACACCGCTGGAGCTGCAGCGCTGGCAGGTGGAGGGCCACGACCGCTTCTACACCCTGCGCCAGGCGTTCGGGCGCCTGCTCACCGGGGAGATCACCCCCGGGTTGCTGACGCTGTACGCGCGCCGGATCAACCGCCAGTGGCGCAAGGACAACAAGGACTACATGAAGACGCTGGAGCGCCTCTCCACCCCCGGCGCCGAACCCCACGCCGGCACCTACCACCGGGAGTTCCCCGCCATCGCCGCCCAGGTGGAGCGCGCCATGGCCGCCGCGTCCTGATCGTCCCCCGCGCCTGACCCCGGCGCGTTTTCCCACCTTCGGCTACACTGCCCGCCGTGTCGTTGCACGTCGATCTCGAGAGCAGGGTCCTGCGGGCGTCCGTGGGCGCCCTGGCGCGTCTGGCGGGGGGCAGGGAGGCCGGCTCCATCGGCGGCGGCCTGGCACGGCTGTGGATGGGCCAGCACCACCACCAGCGGATCCAGGCCGACCGGGTCGCCGAGGTCCCCGGGTACCGGCCCGAGCACACGGTCCACGGCACCCTGGAGCTGGACGGCTGGACCCTGGAGCTGAGCGGTAGGGCGGACGGCGTCGTGTTCGACGCGGACGGCACCGCCCTCGAGGTGGAGGAGATCAAGACGGTCCACCTGGGTCGCGACCTCTTCGGACCGGCGGCAGACGCCCGCCGGGAGGCCCACCACCGCCAGGTCCAGATCTACGCCCTGCTGCTGTCCGCCGACGACCGCCCCGCCGACGCGATGTTGACCCTGGTGGACGTGGCCGACGGGCGCACCGTCCGCGAGGAGGTCCCCTGGCGGCGCGACGAGATCGAGCTGTACCTGCGCAACACGCTGCAGCAGCTCATCGGCGAGGCGCTGGCGCGCAAGGCCCACAGGGAGGCCTGCGCCCGGGCCGGCGAGGTGCTGGCCTTCCCCCACCCCTCCCTCCGACCCCACCAGGGCGAGATGGTCGACGCGGTGGCCGACGCCCTGGACGGGGAGCGCCACCTGCTGGTGGCCGCCCCCACCGGCGTGGGCAAGACGGCGGCGGCCCTCTACCCCGCCATGCGCCAGGCGCTGCGCAGCGGCCGCAAGGTCTTCTTCCTCACGGCCAAGACCCTGCAGCAGAAGATGGCCGTGCAGACCGCCAAGGCCATGCAGCGGCCCGACGATCCCTGGCGCAGCCTCCAGCTGCGGGCCAAGGCCGCCATGTGCCCCAACACCGAGATGGTCTGCCACGATCAGGTGTGCCCCTACGCCCAGGACTACGGGGCCAAGGTCGCGTCCACGGGCATCGCCGAGAAGCTGCTGTCGGAGTTCGGCCACCTGGACCCGGACGTGATCTACGAGACCGCCCGGGACCTGGCCATCTGCCCCTTCGAGCTCTCGCTGGAGCTGCGCGACCGGGTGGACCTGGTGGTCTGTGACTACAACTACGTCTTCGATCCGCGCATCGGCATGCTGGCCATGGACCAGGCCGAGCTGCTGGCCGAGGCCTTCCTGGTCGTCGACGAGGCCCACAACCTGGTGGACCGGGCTCGCGAGTACTACTCCCCCACCCTGTCCCGGGCACTGGTCAGCGAGGCCATGGAGCTGGTGTCCAATCGGACGACACGGCTGTTCACCCGGATCCACGACGTGCTGGCCGACCTGCGTGACGCCATCGACGACATGCTCTACGACGCCTTCGGCAGCGATCCGAACGGGGGCGTGACCGTGATCGAGCTGGACGAGGCGCCCCTGCACCACGCCCGCGCCGGCCTCGACCCCCTGATCGTGCGCTACGTGCAGTTCAAGCGCGACCAGGAGCTGTGGGCCCCCGAGGATCCGGTGATGAACCTCTACTTCACCCTGGTCCACTTCCATCGGGTGCTGTGCCTCGGCGGCGAGGAGTTCGTCCACCTGGCGCGACGGACCCGCGAGGACGAGCAGCTGCGGGTCCTGTGCCTGGACGCGTCGCGCTTCGTGGGCGAGAGCCTGGAGACCGCCGCGGGGGCGGTGGCCATGTCGGCGACGCTGGAGCCCTTCGCGTTCTACCGGGACCTGCTGGGATTCGACGCGACCAGCTCCGACACCCTGGCCCTGCCGTCGCCCTTCCCGCCGGAGAACCGGCTGATCCTGGTGGATTCCAGCGTGGACACCACCTACCGCCAGCGACAGCGGGCCTACGGCCCCATCGCCGAGCGCATCGCCGCCGCCGCCCCCGAAGGCCGCAACGCCCTGGCGCTGTTCCCTTCGTACCGCTTCTTGGACGAGGTGGTCTCGCGGATGAGCGCGCCGCGCCACCGGATCGAGGTCCAGCGCTACGGAGCCGACAAACGCGAGCAGCTACGGATGCTCGATGCCCTGCAGAGTGGCGGCTTCTCGGAGCCCACCCTGCTGCTCGCGGTGCTCGGGGGTATGTTCGCCGAGGGCGTGGACTACCCGGGCGAGGCGCTGTCCGCGGTGTTCGTGGTCTCCCCCGGCCTGCCCCAGGTGGAGCCGGAGCGGGACCTGCTGCGCGACTACTACCAGCGGGAGTACGGCGACGGCTTCGCGTACGCCTACCTGATTCCCGGGCTGCGTCGGGTGGTCCAGGCCGCTGGTAGGTTGATCCGCGGGGACACGGATCGGGGCGTGGTGACCCTGGTGGGACGCCGCTTCCTCCAGCGCCGGTACGCCGAGCACCTGCCGCGGGACTGGACCGACGGGGATGCCCGTCAGCTCCGCTGTGCGGATCCCGCGGCGTCGATCCGGGCGTTCTTCGAGGGTTCCCAGGAGGCCAGCGATCCCAGCTGATCCCCGGCAATTCGATACAGGTCGAAGCGCCGGGAGACCCCACGCAGTTCCACCGGCCCCACGGGCTGGCAAGCTGCCGCGAGATCGCGCGGCAGCCGCTGGACGACATCGTCGCTCACCAGCAACGCATCGCCGGTCACCTTGGTGTACTGTTCGATGCGGCTCGCCTGATTGACCGTTTCCCCGAAGACCGTGTACGTCCGCCTTCTATCGGATCCGACGGTGCCGGCCATCAGCGGGCCCTCGTGGATCCCGATCCCCATGCGGACCTCGACTCCGGGTACCAGCGCCAGCTCCCGATTGAGCTCCTCGAGGGCGGCCAACATGCCCGCCGCCGCGGCCAGCGCCCGTCCCTCGGGTTCGTCCACCGCGGAGGGCACGCCAAATACCGCGAGCACCGCGTCTCCCATCAACTTGTCGACCATGCCGCCGGTCTCGAGGATCACGGTCGACATGCGCTGGAAGAACTGGTCCATCCACAACACGAGGTGCTGGGGATCACTCTGCTCGGAGAGGGTCGAGAACGACCGGAGATCGGCGAAGAGCACCACGCCGTGGATCCGGCGCCCGTCCGACAGCGAGGCATCGGACATCAGTTCCTCCGTCGCGCGGGTCGGCAGGTAGGTCAGCAGTGTCTCCTGGTCGTCACGCAAGCGCCTCGTGCGCACGCCCTGTTTGCGAAGGAACACCGCAAGGACGATCGCGAACGGTAGCGTGGTCAGGGTCGCCACGCGGGGCCAGTAATCGGCCCCGCCCACCAGGGGTGTGATCCGACAGCAGACAAAGCCGACGAGAAAGGTGAGGAGCACCAGCGAGAGCACCAGCTGATCCAGCTTGTCGCGGCCGCGACCTCGCCAGGCGCTGTAAGCGACCACCGCCGAGGAGGCGAGCAGGAAGCCCAGCAGCTCCAGGGAATGGACCACCTGACCCGCGGTGAACCACGCGGGCATCTCGGCCATCTCCATCTTGCCGGTCTCGAAGAATCGCGCCACGGCCTCGTTCCGACGCTCGGGGCTCACGAGCAACCAGGTACCGAGCCAGCTGAGGGTACCGGCGAGTCCGGGGCCGAGGACGAGCAACATCCAGGGACGCCAGCGATGCACCTTGCCGGCGTAGCTCAGTGCGAACAGGAAGACGAGCGGGCCGAAGAAGCCGCTGAGCACCTGCGAACTCAGCATCAAGCCGGCGTGCTCCCGGGCCGCCGGGGTGTAGGAGAGCGCGATCCAGAACGACCACCAGGCCGTCACGAAGCACAGGCCCGCGAACAGCTTGCCGCCAAACCGGGTCTCGCCGCTCCACCAGGACCAGGTCGCCAGATACAGCAAGACCACGGACGTGAGGATCCCGAGTAGCCCCAGCACGTCGAAGGTCATCCGTCTCCCAGGTCGGTGGCAGGAAGGCCTACCTCGTGGTGGGAATCATCGGCGGATTGCGCGTTCTCTAGAGGCCGGCGGACGATGCGGGCTGCGGTTCGGCGGTACCTCCGGCTGGTTTGCCCGGATGAGGAGAGTACTTGCCCAGGCGGATGGAGGCCCGGAGGTCGACGGCGACCATCGCCCGCTCCGTGCCCGCGAACGGGATCATCCCCCCGAGCTCGAAGCCGAAGCGCTTGCCGTCGGAGAACCGCAGGGCGAAGGCGACCGCGAGGGCGTCCAGGGGGCCCCGGTAGCCGAAGCTCCCGTACAGGTCCAGCACGAAGGCGAAGGCCTTTCCCGGCCGCAGCTCGGTCCCGAAGGTCACCGCACCGCCGGCGCGCGGGAACGCGGGCCCCTTGGAAGCCACCGCCGAACCCAGGAAGGAGGCCTGCCCGTGGAGGTGCACCCCCCGGGCGGCGGCGACCTGTAGCGCCAGGCCCAGATCGAGCCCGATGGGCCAGGCGTTGTCGTAGATACCCGCGGCGGTGGGCAGGACGGTCTTGCCGTTGAGGCCCAGCACGACCTTGTCCTTGCGCAGCACCTGCCAGCCCACGCCGACGCTGGTGAAGCCCAGGCCCAGGGCGGTGGCGGGGATGGGGGTGATCACGTTCTCGAAGCGCAGGAACTCCAGCCGGCCGAACAGCTCGACGCGGGGGTGGACCATGGCGCTGCCGTCCAGGCTGCCGCCGGCGGAGAGCCGTCCGTAGAAGTTGGGCATGTCCACCAGCAGCAGTCCGCCCACGTCGAGCCCGACCTCGTTGCGCCCGCAGGCCCGGTGGGCCGCGCCCAGGTTGCCGTCGAGCAGCCCCGCGATCACGGGGCCGGTGGGCATGCCGTCGCCCGCGTCCTCGCAGGGACCGGCGACGGCGCTGGCCGGCCCCAGGGCCAGACAGAGCATGAGCAATCCGAGGGGACGGGCCGCGGACAGGGACGTCCGGTGCAGGTCGTGGAGCGCGCTCATGGGCCCACCCCCTCGAAGCCGTCACGGTCGGGGTCGAACAGCAGCGGGTTGGTGTAGGCGAAGGGGTAGCCCCCCGGCGTCACGGTCCGGAAGAGGTAGTCCGGGCCCTCCCGGGTCTCGGGGGGCGGGGGTTCCTTGAACGGGCCGACCGGCGAGAAGCAGTCCTGCTCGGGATCCTCCTCGATGTCCTCGACGTCCAACCAGTCGATGGTTCCGTCGCCGTTGTTGTCCCCGGTGTCGGGGAAGCCGTTGCAGTCCAGGTCGGCCGCCTCCTCGAGGGCGTGTCCGGCCTCGACCACCAGCCAGTGGTCTCCGGACGACGGCACGTAGTCCGACAGCAGCAACTCCACGTCGAGGCGCTCGATGCCGTCCACGCCCAGGGGATCCGCCGGGTGGACGAGTTCCTCCGTGAGCGTCTCGACCACGATCCCATCCACCACGATCCGCACCTCGTCCACGGGCACCCAGGGCGCCGCGTCGATGCGGATCAGCAGCGTTGCCGACGGCCCGAGCTGGTCCAGTGGGGTGGAGCTGGGGTAGTAGGGCATGTCCTCGTCCAGCACGCTCACCTGCAACACTGGACCGTTGGTGCCCGCCGCCTTCCCGGCGCGGACCGCGGCGTTGAACTCCACGGCGTCGAAGTCCAGCACCGTGCTGTCGGTCCACACCAGCGTCCGTGGCGTGCCCAGGACGTTGTCGGTCATGCTGTGGGAGTCCGAGTTGGCGGTACCGGTGCGCACGAAGCCCTGGTCGAGTTCGTAGAACCACAGGGCGCGGAAGGCCAGCAGGTAGTCGTTGTTGGTGCCGTTCATGACCTCCTGGGCGTGGAAGTCCGAGTTGGCGAAGTCGGCCCCCGGCGGCTGGTACTGGAACAGCGACGGCAGCGTCCCGTCGAACTCGGTGGGAAGAGGCTGGGTGCCATCCAGCCCGAGGGCCGAGACCCAACCCAGGTCCCGACCGAACTCCAGGTAGGAGATGGGGTGGTTCATCTGGATGATGCCGCTGTCCTCGGGCCAGCCGGCGTCGGCCATGGCGGTGAACATCTCGCCCGGCAGCATCAGCTGGTCCCAGGCGGCCCCCCGGTAGGGCCCCTCGGGATCGTAGGGCAGGGGCCACAGGTTCCAGTGGCCGATCACCTGGGGGTACTCCGCGTCCTCGACCATCTTGAACAGGATCGACCCGGTGGTCTCGACGCCGGTCATCACGGCCAGACGGTCCTCGGCGGCCAGATCGGCGATGGCGTCGTCGTACCTCCCGGCCACGAAGTGCCCCGTGGCGGCGATGACGTCGATGCCCGACGCGAGGAAGGCCCGGACGCGGTCGTCGTGGGGGATCTCCGAATCGAAGGACTCGTTGCCGTGCACGTGGAGGTCGGCGGACAGCACGCCATCGGGCAGCACGGCCAGGGTCTCCAGCTCGAGCAGCAGCGATACCTCGTCCCCCGCGGAGACCAGGACGTCCCGCTCGGCGGCCAGGGTCGCGAACGGGCCGGCGGTGGCGAACACGTCGTAGACACCGGGCAACAGCTCCACGGTCACCGGGCCATCGACCAGCACCCGGTTGCAGGCGGGCGACTCCCCGAAGGGATTGCCCAGCAGCGGGGCGCACTCGGTGAAGTGGTCGAACATCATCCCTCGGACGGCCTCCTCGGTGGCGTCGTCCGCCGGGTGGACGAAGACCTGCACGTGGTCCTGCACGCCGTCGAGGGTGGCGTCCAGGGTCATGTAGCCGCTACCGCTGGCGTCCATCTCGCCGAAGTCGGCGTCCCCGGCCCCCACCTCGATCTGCTGCTCGGCCACGATCACCCCGTGGGACTCCAGCTCGAGCACGTAGATCCGGTCCGGCGGCACCCGGGCGCTGACGTCGCCGTCGGCGTCGGGCAGCGCCTGGGTCCAGGGGATCCGATCCTCCCGCGGGGTGTCCAGGGTGCCCTCGGAGATCAGCAGCGCCGCCCGAGTCTTGACGTCCAGGTGGTCGCCGGAGACGTCCAGGGGGATCCTGCCGGAGAGGGTGACGAACGCCTCGTCGAACAGCTGCTGGCGGGCCTCGAGGAGCAGGTCGGTGGCGGCGGACACGGCGGGGCCGTCGGCCGCGGCCATGAAGCGCTCGAACACTGCGTAGTCCCCCGGCATCAGCACCCGGGGCGCGAGGCCGGCGGTGTTCACGTTCTCGCTGTTGAACCCGCTCATGGACTCTTCGTTACAGGCGACCGAACCGTAGGTGGTGGCCGGCTCCTGGGCCGAGGCCCAGATGAAATAGGGGGTCTCGGTGATCCCGTCGGCCAGGGTCGACAGGCCGAAGGAGGGGTGTTCGAACCCCGTTCCGGTGGACACGGTGAACGGCAGCAGGCCCCGGCCCCCGTCGTAGAACCCGTCCGCCAGGAACAGGGACATCGGGTCCGGCTCCAGGTTGACGATCTCGGTGCGGATCCGAACGCCGGGCTCACAGGACCTCACCTCGTAGCGGGTGGCGATCGGCACGTCCGGCCGACCTGCCAGGTGGCCGCGAAACTGGACCGCCGCGATCCCGTCCTCGGTGATCAGCCGCATATCGGTGTAGTAGGCCGCCTCCTCGGGCAGCACGCCGGTGACCTGGACGATGTGGCGCATGGAGTCGGCGTCCGCTCCGGCCGTGGTCAGGTCCAGGAGGCCGCCCCCGGTGGGCCCCAGGTAGTGGGGGTGGTCGAGGGCGTCGATCACCGCCTCCACACGGTCGTTGCTCAGCAGGATGTCCCCGGGCGCGCCCAGGGAGGCCCAGCCGCCGGGCAGCTCGGCCATGTCCGACACCACGGCCACGTCCACCTCGCCGCCCGAGCAGGTGTAGGCCAGGTCGAGGCACGGCGAGGGCACGATGCACTCCGGGTCGTCCCCGGTGAGGCAGCCCTCCTTCTCGCAGCCCATGGTCCCCGCGGTCAGCAGCAGCACGGCCGCAAGGGCCCAGATCGTCCGGCACCCCACAACGGGATCGAAGCGCATCGGTCGTCCTCCATTCGATTGGGAACGCCCACAGTACCACGGCGAGCGAGCGCGCCCTGCCACCCGGGGCTGGGGGATCAGGGTTCGACGGTGATGTGGCCGTCGGGGTGGGCTTCGGTGACCTGGCCGATCACCGCGGCGGCGAGGCAGCCGCGGCTGTCGAGCTCGGCGGTGAGGTCCTCGAGCACATCCGCGGGGACGCCGAGGAGCAGTCCGCCGGAGGTCTGGGCGTCGAAGAGCAACGCGCGGGTGGGTTCGTCCACCTCGGGATCCAGGTCGATCCAGCCGCCGAAATGGGTTCCGTTGGCCTTGGATCCCCCGGGCACCAGCCCCTGCGTGGCGGCGTTCATCGCGCCGGGCAGGAGCGGCACGGCGTGGGCGAACACCGTGGCGGCCACGCCGCTGGCGCGCACCATCTCGGTCAGGTGGCCCAGCAGTCCGAAGCCGGTGACGTCGGTGCAGGCGCTCAGGGAGTGGGCCTGGGCGACCTCGCTGGCGGTGCGATTGAGGGCACGCATGCTCGCAAAGGAGGTCTCTTCCCACCCCGGTCCGGCCTTGCCTCGCTTGACGGCGGTGCCGATGACGCCGGTCCCCACGGGCTTGGTGAGCACCAGGCGATCACCGGGGCGCAGCGCGTCGTTGGTCAGGATCCGATCCGGGTGGACCAGCCCGGTGACCGAGAGGCCGTACTTGGGCTCGCTGTCCTTGACGCTGTGTCCGCCCACCAGGGCCACGCCGGCCTCCCGGAGCACGTCCAGACCGCCGGCCAGGATCTCCTGGAGGACCTGGATCCCCAGCTCCTTGATCGGGAACCCGACCACGTTCATGGCCGTCACCGGGCGGGCGCCCATGGCGTAGACGTCGCTGAGGGCGTTGGCGGCGGCCACCTGGCCGAAGGAGCGGGGGTCGTCGACGATGGGGGTGAAGAAGTCCACGGTCTGGACCAGGGCCAGGTCCTCGGCGATCAGGTAGATCCCGGCGTCCTCCGCGCCGGCGGTGCCCGCCAGGACGCGCGGATCGTCGGGGATGTCGAGCCCACAAAGCGCCTTGTCCAGGTCCCCTGGATGAAGCTTGGACGCTCACCCAGAGGCGGTCGCCTTGGTGGTCAGGCGGATCTTCTCGTCGGCCAACGTGATCTCCTCGATGTCGGGCAGACTGTAGGGTCGCCGTGATGGCGTCGTCAACGGTTCGGAGTCAGATCCCGAAGATCCAGTTGGACCACAGGACGTAGCCGCCCATCAGCCCGTACAACGGGTCGCTGCCGTTGCCCGACGCGAGCATCAGCATGCCCATGTGGGCCCAGTAGTTCACCCCGTCGGCGGCGGGGTAGTAGGTGAAGTTGCCCAGCCCGGCGAGGTCGCCGTTGCCGGTGAGCATCACCGCGACCGCCTCGGGCGGACCGCTGCCCAGGTGGCTCTCGATGGCGGGCCCCACGTCGTCGCACCAGCTCTCCTGGGTGCCGCTGCCGTTGCCCGTGACGATGTCGTCCCCGTGGAAGGTGCCGTCGGCCACGTCGCAGGAGATGAAGGCCAGCAGGGTCAACGCCGAGTTCAGCATCTCGTCGGGATCGGTCACGTAGAGGTCGTGGTAGCCCGAAGGGCAGCTGCCGGCCCCGGTGTCCACCAGGTCGGTGATCTCGATGGTCTCGTCGGCCACGTCGGGCCAGAAGTCCCCCTGGTAGAACCCGTAGATGTGGTCCGCGGTCAACGAGAAGCGATGGTCGCAGACCTCCGCCTGGCTGGCGTCGAGGATGGTGACCACCATGTCCCCGGTGACGCTGTTGCCGAACACCGTGAACTCGTACTCGTACTGCTCGTAGGCCGGGGTGGGCAGTCCGATGCCGATGGGGACCTCGATGGCGAGCATCCACTGGTAGCTGGCGTCTTCCAGCCGGAGCACGAGCTGCTCGACTCCGGCGGCCCCCGGTCCCACGTCGATGCGGAAGGGCGGGAAGCTGCTGGCGCTGCTGCCCGGCTGGATGGTGCCGTAGCTGCCGTCGGGGACGGGCACGGCGAGGGTGGCGCTGGCCTGCAGGGTGGCGATCACGCCGGTGGCCGCCACGTCACCGTCGTTGCGGATCAGGACGTCGGCGTTCCATTGCTCGCCGGCCTCGATCTCCGAGTCCCCGTCGCCGATGGCCTCGTAGAGGTTCACGCTGTCCACCACCAGGGCCGGTGCCGGAGCGAGGGGCACCGGGACCAGGGACATCCCGTCGGGGTGGACGTCGTCGTAGCCGTTGGCCAGGTTCGCGCCCGCGGCCAGGCCGACCTCCGACGCCCCGCCCAGCCCCAGGGAGCCCAGGTCGGCGTTGAAGATCAGCGAGTCGACGGCCGCAGGGTCCACGGTCAACGAGGGCGGGGTCACGAGGGGTGCCGCCCAGTTGTTGGAGTCGCTCCAGAGCGCGACGGATCCCTGGTCCCAGGTCAGGGTGTACACGTCGGTGCCGTTGTCCACGTACACGTCGAGCATCGCGTCCGCGTCGTCGAAGGTGGCGTAGGAGAGGATCCGGAAGGAGACCGAAGGGCCGTTCTGGCGGTACTCCAGGTTGGCGAGATCCACCACGTAGCCGTTGTGGTCCCCCTGGGGATCGGGAGTCCCGGTGATGGGGATCCAGGCCGGGTCGGTGACCCCGTCGCAGTCGTTGTCCAGGCCGTCGCCGGGCAGCTCGACCTCACCGGGATTCACCGACGCGTTGGCGTCGTCGCAGTCCCCGATGCAGACCATCCAGCCGTCGCCGTCGGCGTCGACCTCCGCGGGTGGCGTCACCCCGTCGCAGTCGTCGTCCAACCCGTCACAGATCTCGGGGGCGCCGGGGTAGATGTTGGCGTTGCCGTCGTGGCAGTCCCCGTCAGCGGGGGAGAAGCCATCCCCGTCCACGTCGTCGGGCGCCGTGTCGTCGTCCCCGGTGTCGTCGTCCCCGGTGTCGTCGTCCCCGGTGTCGTCGTCGCCGGTGTCGTCGTCCCCGGTGTCGTCGTCCCCGGTGTCGTCGTCTGCGGTGTCGTCGTCCCCGGTGTCGTCGTCCCCGGCAGAGTCGTCGTCCCCGGCCGAGTCGTCGTCCCCCGTGTCGTCGTCCCAGCCGTCGGGTTCCCAGGTCGGGCAGCCCGCCGCGAGGAACCCCGCGAGCAGGAGGACGAGGACGGGCGTGAGAACTCTCATGGGACTCCGGGAGCGGTGGTGGGCGCCATCGCCGGCACCCCGCGGTAGAGCATACCATCGGTTCGCACACCGCCTCCGGGCAACCTGGGTCCGCGGCGGGCAGTAGAATTCGGTGAAAGCGGGTGCCGTCGTCGGAGCTTCAGATCTGGCGGGTGGTCGCCCGCTGGGCACGGCGGTTGCGCTGGACCTCCTCGACCACCTCGCGGACGCTCTTGATCTCCATGCCCAGGGTGCCCGCGCGGGAGGTGATGTCGTCCAGGGTGCGGTCCGGTTCCTCGAGGCCGTCGGTCTGCAGCCGCAGCAGGTCGATGTGGATCGTTCGCAGGGACTGCAGGCTCGCGTTGAGGTAGGCGTCCAGCCGCTCCATCATCACCCGCACGTCGGCCAGGCTCTCGGCCTGGCTCTGCAGCTGGTCCAGGGTCCGGCGGTAGACCTCCCGGGTCTCCTCGTCGCCGGTCTCCTCGATCCGCCGCTGCAGCCCCGCGATGCGTTCGTCCAGATCGGCCAGATCCGGATCCGCCAGCATCCGGACCAGCCGGCTCCGGCGCAGAGCCAGCTCCCGCGCCTTGTCCACGGTCGCCTCGACCGACCCACGCACCGATTCCCTGGACCCCCCGGCCTCCCCGAGCAGCTCCAGCACCTGGAGCGCCTCGTTCTCGATGGAGCGGAGCTGGGGATCGTCGATCACCTCGGACGCAGCAGCCTCGGTGGGGCGGCCATCCGCCTCGGATACGGACTCGGACACGGACCCGGATTCGGACTCGGAACCGGACCCGGTCTCCGGCTCCCTTTCGGCCCCGGATTCCGCCCCCCCCAGCGCCCGCTCCGCCCGGGCGATGGCGGTTCGGTTGCCGGTCTTCCACAACACGTTGCGCAGCGTCAGGATGCCGAACACCGCCGCCACGATGAACGCCCCGGGCCAGGCGTCGCCCCCCACGCCCAGGACCGTTCCGGTGATACCCACGCCCAGCAGGGCGAACAGCAGGATCCGCGAATTGACCTGGTCCCGGCGCTTCAGCAGCCGCCGGTATCTGCGCAGGGGATCGGGCTTGGGGAACGCCTCCCCCACCTTGCCGATGGCCTGCTCGATGGCGCTGGCCACCTGGCGACCGACCCCCTCGACGGTCTCTCCAGCCGCGGTGCTGCCGTCCGGCCGGGGCTCGAAGGCGCGCTCGATGGCGGAGCCCACCTTGGTCGCCACCGTCTCCACGGCGGTGGCGAACTGCTCGGCCACCTCCTCGGGGTTGGGGGGATGTTCGGAGTGCCGGTGGTCGAAGGGGTTGCCGCGACCGTGACCCCACGGCCGTTCCCAGGGTCCCCTTCCGTGTCGGCGACGTCGATGCCCGGGCACGTTTCCTCCAGCGCGACGATGGTACCAGAACCCCAGGGCCCGCCGGTCCCGAGTACGACCGGCGCGGTGGTATCATTCCCGCCCGGCCTCGGAGCCGGAGCGGAGCCCGGACCATGTACGGAGAGCTTGTCGAACTGGAAGCGCGGTTGCGGGCCCAGGGCCTGTCCAGCGAGGCGGACGAGGTCCACGAGCTGGTCGAGGAGGCCGAGGCCATCGAGCGGCCCGCCTCGTGGCTGCAGCGGATGCGGGGCAGCGTGGGTTCGCTGGCGAAGCGCCAGTGGGGACACGTGCAACAGGAGCTGCGGGAGACCCAGGAGGTCTACGCCCTCCTGCGGGGGCGGGCACGCAAGGAGATCGGCGAGCTGGACCCGGTCCAGCGGGAGAAGATCCGCGCCCAGCTGCTGGACCTGTTCAAGGTGGTCCCCGGTGGGGCGCTGGCCGTGGCCAACTTCGTGGCGCCGATCCCCATGAGCTCCTGGCTGACACCGGCGCTGCTGATCAACCTCGGCCTGATGCCGTCGGCCTGGAAGGAGGCCCACATCGCCCACCGCCTCCAGCGGCTGACGCGCAAGCTGGAGGACCGGGGACAGCTCGACCGGGCCCGGGAGATCGAGCTGATCATCGGCGACATCGAGGCCTCGGTGACCCACCGGGAGCGGATGGGCGCCATCGCCGCGGACCGGCAGCTGCTCGCCCTGTACGACCGGGACCGCAACGGCACCCTGGACGAGGCCGAGCAGACCCACCTCCACCAGACGATGGACAAGGTGGTCAAGGCGATGCGCAAGCGCTGGGGCGCCCGCATCTGGTACCTCTACCGCGATGGCGACGTCTGCGGACCCTTCACCCTGCCGGACATCGAGTGCCTGGGGTGTGGCGACGACACCCTGCTCTGCCGCGGCGGCACTCGACGCTGGGTGCCGCTGAAGTGGGTCCTGAGGGAGGTGGCCGACCTGGACCGCAGCGTCAGTGAAGGGGACCCCGGGGATCCGGGTCTCGGGGGGGCGGGCGGGGACGCCGACGGGAGGGATCGAAGCGCAGGATGACGCCCTGGTTGGGTCCCGGGGTCCGCAGCTTCCGGGAGCCGGGACCCCCACCCCACCGCCGCAGCAGGTAACCCACCCCGCCGCCGACCACGAACCCTCCCACGTGGGCCCACCAGGCGGTGCCGCCGCCGGTCGCTCCCAGGGAGCCGACCCCCTGCAGGAACTGCATCCCGAACCAGATGCCGAGGAACCACACCGCCGGGATCTGGATCAGCCGGATGAAGATGAAGAGCCACACCAGGGTCACGACCCGCGCCCTGGGGTAGACCAGGGCGTAGGCGCCCAGCACCCCGGCGATGGCGCCGGACGCCCCCACCATCGGGATCGTCGAGCCCGGCTGGACCGCCACCTGCAACGCCGTCGCGCCCAGGCCGGAGGCCAGGTAGAACACCACGAACAGCGGCTTGCCGAGCCGGTCCTCCACGTTGTCCCCGAAGATGTACAGGAACCACATGTTTCCGATCAGGTGCAGCCAGCCGCCGTGGAGGAACATGCTGGTGATCAGCGACGGTGCGCGGCCGACGGGATCGGCCAGCAGCGCGGACGGCACGGCGCCCCAGGCCGGGAAGATGCGGGTCGCGAGGGCCTCGGGACCCGCGAGCACCTCCAGCAGGAAGACCGCGGTGTTCACCGCGATCAAGGCGTAGGTCACGTACGGCGTGGACGCGGTGGGGTTCTCGTCTCGGAGGGGCAGAAACATCGAGCGACCGTGCCCCGAACCATAGCCACGAGTTCACCCTTGGCAACAGCTCGCTGACGGACGACGGGGGAGCGTGACAAGCGGGCCGACGCCTGATAGAAGGCGCACCATGCGTGGGCGTGAGCCCGCCCGCGACGGGAATTCCCAGAGAAACGTGCCATCGCAGCTCCGCACTTGGACCTTCGGGCTCGGCAAGGCCGCCGGGTTCCTGCTCGCCCTGAACGTCTTCTTCGTCGCCATCAAGCTCCTGGGCGCCTTCAAGGGCATGGGGTCGGGCTACGGCGAGATCCTGATGCAGGAGCTGGCCCAGAACCCCTTCGTGGGCCTCTTCATCGGGATCCTGATCACCAGCGTGATCCAGAGTTCTTCGACCACCACGTCGATCACGGTCGGCCTGGTCGCAGCCGGCGTCTTCGGCGGGGACCCCGCCCAGGCGCTGAAGCTGGCGATCCCGATCATCATGGGCGCCAACATCGGCACCTCGGTGACCAACACCATCGTCTCGTTGGGCCACGTCGGCAATCGCAACGAGTTCCAGCGGGCCTACGGCGCGGCCGTGGTCCACGACATGTTCAACTGGCTCGCGGTGATGATCCTGCTTCCCCTGCAGGTGGCGACCAACTTCCTGGGCCGGGGAGCGCTGTGGCTGGCCGAGGCCCTCGACAACGTGGGGGGCCTGAAGTTCACCAGTCCGATCAAATACGTGGTCAAGCCCCAGACCGAGCTGGTCAAGGGCTGGTTCGAGCACTCGGACGACCTGGTCTACTTCGTCGTGGTGGCCTTTCTGGCCTTCGCCGCGCTCCAGGTGGCGACCGTGCTGGCCAAGCGCGTCCACAAGGACAAGCGCACCATGGCGCTGTCGGTGGTGCTGGCCGCGGCGGCCGGGGGGCTGGCCACCTTCACCGCCCACTACCGCGCGTACATCTTCGACCACACCACCGCCACCTTCCTGACGGGGATGGGGCTGCTGTTCTTCGCCCTGTGGGCGATCGTCCAGATCATGCGCTCGGTGGTACTGGACCGGGTGCAGCAGTTCTTCGACGACTACGTATTCAAGACCGCCGTCCGGGCCTTCCTGCTGGGCCTGGTCGTGACCGCCCTGGTCCAGTCCAGCTCGGTCACCACCTCGCTGATCGTCCCGCTGGCCGGTGCCGGGCTGCTGAACCTGGCGCAGGTCTTCCCCTACACCCTGGGGTCCAACATCGGCACGACGGTCACGGCGTTGCTGGCAGCCCTGTCGGCGGGGGAGGTCGCGGGGGTCGCGGCGGCGTTCTCCCACCTGCTGTTCAACATCAGCGGGATCGCGATCTTCTACCCGTTGCGGAAGATCCCCCTGTGGCTGGCGACCCAGCTCGCGCGGAGCGCGCTGATCTCACCGGCCATCCCGATCGGCGTGATCCTCGCGATGTACATCGGGTTGCCGGTGTTCTTCATCGTGCTCTTCAAGTGATCCGGCGGCGGCGGAGCGCCAGCCAGGCGCAGAGCATCACGGCAGTGGGGAGCCCCTTCACGGACCGCTCCCCATGGACCTCGCAGGCGCAGTCCGGCCCGCTGTCGTCGTCGTCGTCGCCGACCAGGCAGTCGTCGTCGTACGCGTCGCCGATGCCGTCGCAGTCCCCGTCCACCCCGTCCTCGCAGTCCTCGGTGGCCCCCGGGAAGATCTCCGCGTCGGTGTCGTTGCAGTCCTGGCCGTAGGGCCCCCCGTCCACCCCGTCTCCGTCCACGTCGGTCAGGTCGTTGCCGTCGCAGTCCTGGTCCGTGCCGTCGTAGGGCACCTCGGGGGCGCCCGGGTAGACGCCGGGGTTGTTGTCGTTGCAGTCCTCGCCCCCGCAGCCGGTGTAGCCGTCCAGGTCG
>CAZITQ010000110.1:0-29990 GCA_964542165.1 uncultured Rickettsiales bacterium | reverse complement strand
CGCCGTGCGGTCCCCCCGCCCACTGTTGGGTTGACAAACCTTGCCCACAGCCCCAACGGGCCCCCCCCCCCCCCCACACACACACACCCACCCACCCCAGAAGTTGAGGGATTTGCCTTGGTTTCGCCTCGGCAGGAAGACCCGAACGAGAAGGGCAGCACCTCGGCAGTAGGGGCTGACCGGGAACTTCTCGGGGCTCGACCTGGGAGGGGGCGGTGCTCGGCCGCGGGAGGCGTCGCCGGGGGCGGGCGGAGCTGGGGAGGGTCTCTCAGTCGCCCGGGGTCTCACCACCCCCGTGGTGATCGCACTGGCAGCCCTCGCCGCCTTCGCCGCCCTCGTTCCCGCACGTGCAGCCGCCCTGCCCCTCGCCCCCCTTGCAGCCGTGGTGCCCCTTGCCGTGGCCCCCCTTGTGGCCGTGGCCGGTCATGTGCTCGAGGAACATCGCCTTGGCCTCGCCGCGCTGCTCGTCGGTGAGCAGGTCCAGGATGTCGAGCTTGTAGGTGAGCTTGAGCTGGTCCATCTCGCCCTGGATGCGGTGGAGCTCCGCGGTTGCCGCCAGGATCGCGTCCCGGTCCAGATCGTCGGCCTTCCACAGCTCCACCAGCTCGTCGTGGCGGGCGGTGAAGGTCTCCCTGAGCTCGGCCTTGGCCGCCTTCTTGGCCTCGCGGAGCGGGCCGATGGCCTCCCGCTGCTCGTCGGTGAGTCCCACCGCCTCGCTCAGGCGGTCGAGCATGCGGCCGTGACCCTTGTGTTCCTTCTTGCCCTCGGCCCCGTCCCCGTGGCCGTCGCCGCTCTTGCAGGTGCACTCCTCCTGGCCCTCGCAGGCCGCCGCCGGGGCGGTCAGTCCGAGTCCCAGGACGACCAGTGCCGCGCTCAAGATCATCGCTCTCATCGTAGGTTCTCCCGTTCCGTAGGTGCCTGCCGCGGAGTCTGGAGCCGCTGCGACCCCGTCCGCGGCGACGTCGCTGTTCGCGCAACACTAGCAACTCCGGGAGATTTGGCGAGCTCCACCGTCCACCCACCCCCGGAGTCGAAGGGCGTTGGCCCTGGCTTCGCCTCGGCCCGAGGACCTGCTCAGGACCGGGTGGGCCCCGACGGGGGTTGCCTTGGCTCCGCTTCGGAAGGAGGATCTGGGCAGCGGGAATGTCGTCGAGCCCCGCAAAAACGCCTGCGGCCCGGAACCGGTGGGCCGGAAGAAACCAGGGCAGGAAACCTTGCGAACCCTCTGGACATGGTTGGTGACGGGCGCGTGTTACGTCCACATCCTCCACTGGGGGGTGTGGGTGTTCGTCGCCGGTGTGATCGGGAGGGCGTTGACCTTCCCCTTCGATGCCCGCCGCCGGGTGCCCCAGGCCTGTGCCATCGCGCTGTGGGGCTGGGCCCAGTTCCTGACCAATCCGTTCTGGCGGGTGCGGGTCGAGGGCAAGGAGCACCTGCGCGGAGGCGGCCCCTTCTTGGTGTGCTGCAATCACCAGTCGCTGCTGGATTCACTGGCGATGCTGCGGCTGGGCCATCAGGTCAAGTTCATCAGCCACCGCAAGGTCTTCGACGCGCCCCTGCTGGGCACGATGATGCGGTTGTGCGGGTACGTGGCGGTGGATCCGGGCAATCCCTTCCCCGCACCCGACGTGGCCCGGGAGATCGGCGGCTGGTGGGAGCTGGGCGAGAGCGTCTGCCTCTACCCCGAGGGAACCCGCTCGAAGGACGGCGAGCTCCAGCCCTTCAAACACGGCGGCTTCCGCCTGGCCCGCAACCACCGCGTCCCGGTGCTACCCGTGGCCATCGACGGCACCCACGGGATCCTGCCCAAGGGCGCCTTCGCCCTACGCGGGCGCGTGTTCCATCGGATCACCGTGCGGATCCTCCCTCCGATCCCCCCCGAGCAGTACGGAGACGACCCCATCGCGCTGGCGAAGACGACCCACGACGTGATCGAGGCCGCGCTGGACGATATCCGCCGACCGGCCGCGGCCGGCAACTCGATGATCATCATCGGAGGAGGCGTGGCCGGCCTGGCAATGGGCGCCTACGGCCAGATGAACGGCTTCGAGACCCGGGTCCTCGAGCAGCACACCCGGGCCGGTGGGCTGGTCACCGGCTGGCGCCGCAAGGGCTACAACTTCGAGGGCTGCCTGGGACAGCTGGTGGGCTCGGCGCCGGGGCTTCAGCCCGCCTGGCACCAGATCTGGCGCGAGCTGGGCGTGGTCCAGGACCGGGAGATGGTCCACCACGACGAGACGATGCGCATCGAGGGCCCGGACGGACGCACCCTCCACCTCTACGCGGACCTCGATCGACTCCAGCGGCACCTGAACGAGCTGTCCCCGGCCGATGCCCGCGTGATCGCCGAGCTGTGCGACAGCGCCCGCAAGCTGTCCCGCTGCGCGCCTCCGATCCTCAAGCCCCGGGAGCTGATGGGGCCCCGGGACGGGCTCGACGCCCTGCGGCGTTTCCTGCCCTACTTTCGACTCATTCGCCGGTACCAGCGACAGTCGGTGGAGGACTTCGCCGCCCGCTTCGAGGACCCCTTCGTGGGCCAGGCGCTGACGTGGGCCTACGACCTGCCCGACTTCCCGATGTTCACGCTGATGTTCTCGCTGGGCTTCCAGCACAACCGGATGGTCGGCTACCCGATGGGCGGATCCGTGGGATTCGCCGAGGGATTGGAGCGCCGGTACCGGGAGCTGGGCGGTGAGGTGGTGTTCCGCTCGAAGGTCGACGAGATCCTGGTGGAGAACGACCGCGCGGTGGGGGTCCGGATGGCCGACGGCAGCGAGGAGCGCGCCGACATCATCGTCTCGGCCGCCGACGGGTACTCCACGATCTTCGGGATGCTGGACGGCCGTTACGTCGACGATCAGATCCGCGAGTATTACGACCAATGGCCGACCTTCCTCTCCCTGGTCCAGGTCTCGCTGGGGGTCGACCGGGACTTCTCCGACGAACACCACCGCGTGCTGTTCACCCTCGACGAGCCGATCGTCATCGCCGGCGAACCCCACCACCGCATCTGCGTCAAGCACCTGTGCTACGAGCCGTCCGCGGCGCCGCCGGGCAAGTCCGTCCTGGGGATGATGTTCGCCTGCGAGTACGAACCGTGGGCCGAGCTGGCGAAGGACCGCGCGGCGTACGACGCCGAGAAACGCCGCATCGCCGACGAGGTCATCGCTCGGCTCGACGAGCGATATCCCGGGCTCGCGGACCAGGTCGAGACGGTCGACGTGACCACGCCGATGACCTACGAGCGTTACACGTCCAACTGGAAGGGGTCCATGGAGGGCTGGCTGGTCACCACCGGTGTGCTGGCCAAGCTGGTGCGCGGCAAGACCATGCGCAAGACCCTCCCGGGACTGGACGGCTTCTACATGATCGGCCACTGGGTCGAACCCGGCGGCGGCGTTCCGGCGGCGGCCCTGTCGGGACGCAACGCGGTCCAGCTGATCTGCCACGCCCGCAAGCGCCCCTTCGTGACGACCGTCCCCTGACGACTCGACGATCGCGGACCAGGGCGCCCGCTGCCTTCGGCTGGTCTCGAACCAGAGCCGGGATTCCTGGATCGAATCGGGCGCGCGGGGGAGAATCGTGCCCATGGATATCCGACGGCGTTGGACAACGGTCCTGTGGCTTCTGGGCGCGCACCTGTGCTCCGGGTGTGTCCCGCCGCAGACCGATGATCTCGGGAGCTCGCAGGAGGCCATCGTCGGTGGCACCGAGACCGCGGAGTGGCCCGCGATCGGCGCCTACCTGATCGACGGGGGAAACTCGGGCATCTGCACGGCGACGCTGGTGGCGCCGGACGTGTTGTTGACCGCGGCGCACTGTGCGGACGGGGCCGGGGAGCTGGATACGTGGACGAATGCGCCCAACGCCTGGGCCTCGTCGTCGGACGAGTGGGTCGCCGTCAGGGAGGCCGTGCTGCACCCGCTGTACGAGGTGGGTGAGTCCTGGTACGCCCACGACCTGGCGGTGCTGTTGCTCGACGAGCCGGTCACGGACATCGAGTACATCCCGGTGAACACGCTGGACTTCGACCACACCTGGACCGGCAGGTCGCTGCACTACGTGGGCTACGGGTCGGACACCACCTACCAGGGTCCCGGCGCGGGCATCAAACGGGAGACCGACATCCCGATCCTCGACTACTACCAGGAATTCTTCTACGGCTTCGCCGAGGGGACCAACACCTGCTCGGGGGACTCGGGCGGGCCGGCGCTGGTGGAGCTGGACGGGCACCTGTACGTCGCAGGCGTGCTCTCGTGGGGCTGGTCGTGGAACGAGAGCCAGGACCACTGCAAGTACGGCGGCAACGCCTCGATGCGCACGGACCACGAGCTGGACTTCCTGGCGGAATTCTTCGATCCCTACGAGACGCCCTACCCCGAAGGCGACGACGACACCACCGAAGAAGACCCCGGGGACGGCGAGGACCTGGAGGACGACGAGGGCGGTTGCGAGTGCAGATCGGATCCCCGGTCACCCCTCGCCGGATCCCCCGCGATCGCCTTGCTGATCGTCTTCGTAACAGTCGTTGTGCACCGGCGTCGGGGTCGATCCGGGGTCAGGCGGTGATGCCCATCCGCGACAGGTGCTCGAGCAGGATCGCCCGCTGACGGTTGGGGGTGAACCGCAGCGGGTCCAGCAACGCATTCAGCCTCAGGCCCTCCATCAGACACAGCAGCCGGTCCGCCTCCCGGTTCGGTTCGAGGGTCGGCGGGGCCTCGCCGGCGACGTGGAGCGCCTCGAGGGTCCAGCGCAGTTCGTCCCGCAGTTCTTTGCGGAACCGCCGCTGGCGGTTGCGGGCGGCTGGTTCGGGGAGAGCCGCCGCGAGGAGGTGAACGGCGGCCGCGGACTCGTCGGCGTCGTCGGCGTCGTCGATCACCAGCGACGACACCTGACGCCGGAGGGCCTGGACCGGGGTCTCGCCCGGCAAGCTCCGTACCCGCAGCAACGTGCGCGCGAACAGGGTCTCGGCCACGTGGACCAGGAGATCCCGCCGGTCCCTGAAGTGGTGAGTGATGGTCCCGGTGGTGCGGCCCATCTGCCGGGCCACGGCACGCAACGAGGCCGCGGTGACGCCGCGGCGGGAGATCTCGCTCAGGGCCGCGGCGACGATGCCGTCCCGCATTCGTTCCCGTTCGGAGGTTGTCATGGGTCAATCATACATCACAACAGTTGTCATGTACGGACAGTCCATCGTTTTTTGGGTCGTCGATCCTCTCTCGTCCGAAGGGGCTCCCCGTCAGTCGTGCCACAGCACGTCGGCCGTCCCCGTCACGTGATTGCAGTAGCGGGCCAGCGAGAACAGGTAGTCGGACAGGCGGTTGATGAACACCCGTGCGCCCCTCAGATGCTCGGGGAACTCCCCGGTCCGGGGATCCGCGTACGCCAGGTTCACCCGGCGCTCCATGCGGCGACAGACGGTCCGTGCCAGGTGGGCCGCAGCCGCGGCCGGGTGCCCGCCGGGCAGGATGAACCCACCGAGGGGCGGCACAACATCTGTTATCCGGTCGATGGAGGCTTCGAGGCGGCGGATGTCGTCGTCCCCGATGGGGACCAACTTCGCCAGCTGAGGGGACTCTGCGGATGTGGCCAGAAGCGAGCCCACCGTCAGCAGGTCGGACTGCACGGCCCGGATCTCGGCCAGCAGCTCCGCCTGGTCCGCGGGCAGGGCCGCCCCGACCAGTCCCAGCGCAGCATTCAGCTCGTCCAGCGCTCCGTAGGCGTCCACCCGTGGGTCCGCCTTGGCCACCCGCTCGCCGGAGAACAGGCTCGTGTTCCCCGCGTCGCCGCCACCGGTGTACAGCTTCATCGTTCCTCCCTGCCCCCTCACCTTAGGACCGCGCGGCTCTCCACGCACGGCGTCAGGAGCCATCCCAGGTCTGCAGGGGACCCACCACGTCCACGGTGGCGCGCTCGAGCGCCCCGGTGAGCCACCCGCCCCCCGGAGGTGTTCCCGCGTACCAGACGCTGCGCGTGTCCACGATCAACAGGTAGCCGTCGTACCCCGGCGTGAGAAGGTACGGCGGGGAGGCCACGGCCGTCAGCTCGATGTCCAGCCCCACACCCACGGTCCCCGGCCGCTGGGCCAGGGCCCACATCATGCCCCCGAGGTGGTTCTCGAAGTAGTCCGAGTCCTCGTACAGGGCGGTCATCAGCAGGATCCCCGGGAGGATGCCCTCACCAGGCGCCAGCACCAGGCCGGCGTCCTGCCAGGCGTAGGGGTCGCCCTCCAGGCCATGGATCTGCCACTCGCCGATGGAACGAAGACCGGCGATGTCCCCGTTGATCGCCTGGTCGGGCAGCTCTACCCCCGTCGGGTTGCCCTTGTGCGGCGCCACCCACTCGGGACGCGCCACGACCGGGTCCACCCCCGACGCCGCCGCGTCCAGATCCACCTCGTACCCCTCGGGAAGCTGCCAGAGCCGTAGACCTCGAATATCCGGCGGCTCTCCAGCTTCCAGGGTCGCGTCGGAGAGCGCCGACGACAGCAGGGTCACCGACCCTCGCCCGCGCACCACGCCGGTGCCGTCCTCGCGCACGAACAGCGCGGTCATCGGGTCCACGCCCACCCCCAGCGGTGCCCAGGCTCCGTCGGCCTTCCAGCGCTCGACGAAGACCGACAGCCGGCCGATCCGCCCCCGCTCGGTGAAGTGGGTGTCGGTGATCACCCCCGGCAGCATCTGGGGCATGAAGTCGTCGCTGAACGTGATGTACGGGTCGTGGGGATCGAGCAGGGCCTCCCACGCGGCCACGCTGCCTACGGCCGCGTCGTAGACCCGCTCGCCCAGGACGGCGCAACCGGCCGACGAGCCGCCGATCACCGCCCCCCGGTCCCAGGCCGCCGTCAGCGCGTCTTGCAGGGCCGTCCCCCGCCAGTGTTCGAGGTAACGAGCCTGGTCGCCCCCGCGGATGAAGATCCCGTCCGCGGCCTCCACCGCCGCCACGGCGGCCGGATCCTCGGCGTCGGTGCTGCTCTCGGTGTTGACGGTCTCGGCCGACGCCGCCCCCAGCTCGACGAAGTACCCATCCCAGAACAGCAGGTCATCGTAGCTCTCGGGGTCCTCGATCGCCCCCAGGGTGACCAGGTGACCGTACCCCGCGGCCTCCACGAAGGGCGCGAACACCGAGTCCTCCTCGGCGCCGCCACCGTGGAGCATCAGCCGGACCGCGTCCCCGTCGCCGGTGGTGTCATCGTCGCCGGTGGCGTCGTCGTCGTCCGAGGTGTCGTCGTCGCCGGTGGCATCGTCGTCGTCGTCCCCGGCCGGGCCGGAGTCGTCGTCACCGTCGGAAGGGCAGCCGCCCAGCAGCAACCCCGCCAGGAGCAGCGCCCGGCCCCACCCGGTTCCCCATCGGTCCATCTCTCCTCCACGCGCGGCCTCATCGCCCCCGCCAGGGTACCAGACCCCCCTCAACGCCCCGCCGTCACCCGGGGCAAGGTCGGCGGCACCCGCACCGTCCGCCCCACGTCGGGTGGATCGAACGACACCAGACGCCCCCCTCGCCACACCATCCAGCGCAGGGAGGGATGCTCCAGCTCCACCGGGAAACGGAAGGTGACCCGGGCTGGCCGCCCGTCCCCGGTGATCTCGTCGATCTCCGCCCGCAACTCCCCCACCTCCACCACGTCGCCCGCGGCGAAGGGGAAGGCCCGGGGAGAGCGACAGAGTTGCTGCCCGCGGGTGGCCAGAAAGCCCCGACGGGGGGTGATCGTCAGCGAGGTCGCGTCCTCCCGGGTGACCGACAGGTCGCTCTCCAGGTGCCCCAGCCAGCTCACCGCCCGCGGCCCGGGCTCCCCCTCCAGCTCCCGCAGGAGCTTGACGTAGCCGCTGAACTCCACGCCGTTGACCAGCACGAGGCGCTGGTCCGCGATCCCCCCGTCCACCGGTACTTGCCGTTCCACCTCGTCGAAGATGCCGAACACCTGGCCCAGGGCGCCGATCTGCAGGGGGGTCAGCAGGGGCGCGAGTACGAGGTTGAGCAGGACCAGCCCCCCCGCGGCCCAGTGGACCCGCCGCCCGACCCCGCCGGTCCCCTCGAGCCAGCCGCTCCACGCCAGCCCCTCCGCCAGCAGGCCCGCCCCACCGACCGCGGCGAACAGCAGCAGGCGGTTCATGGGGAAGGAGGCGCAGACCGGGATCAGGCCGATCAGGGTGCCCACCGCCCAGAACCGGGCCAGGGGCCGCTCCCGCCACAGCCCCCGCAGGCCCAGGGCGAGCCCGCCGAGCAGAACCGCCGCGCCGATGGACCAGCCCAGCTGGCCCGCACCGGGGACGAAGGCCCAGACGTCGGCCATCGGGAACTCGAGCAACAGGGATTGCAGGAGGATCGGGACCCGCTCCAGCACAGCGCGCGCGAACCCCAGCGGATGGCTGCTGGGATCCACGTACACGTCGGATCCGTAGGTCCCGTACCCGAGCATCCGGTGGACGACCAGGTAGATCGCGGTCACCGCGCCGTAGGGCAGCAGGCTGGCGACGCGGGTGGCGGGGCGCCCCCGGTCGAGGAAGAGGGCGAACGCGAAGAGGTACCCCAGCGCCACCACCGCGAGTTCACCGGCCATCAAACCCGCGGAAAACGCCAGGAGCGCCAGGGGCAGCCCGGCCGACCAGCGCCGCCGTCGCCACGCGTCGTGGCCGATGAGGGTCGCCAGCCCAAGGGCGACCGCGATCAGCGCGTTGCGGTTGGCGATCCAGCCCACCGGCGCCGCCCGCACGTCGTCGAGGGCGAACAGGGCGAGGGCCAGCATGGCCACCGCCCCCGGTCCGTGCAGGCGCCGATAGGTCACCGCCGCCAGGGCCAGGACCAGGGCCATCCAGGCCAGGCTGTGGAGGTGCATCGCCCACGGCGTCCGGGGCCACAGGGCGTAGTCCAGCTGGTGGGTGAGCGCGGTGAGCGGCCTCAGGAAGGTGGCGCGGATCCCCGGCGCGGCCCACCAGGGGAGGATCCCCACGTCGATCAGCTGCTCGTTGTGGGCCTGCACCCCGTCCATGAACACGAACAGATCGAGGGTCGGATCGTCCACCGGCGGCAGGGTCTCGCTCCCCAGGATCCGCGCCCGATGCATGTGATCGTCGGCCAGCCAGCCCAGCCCCAGGGCCGGGAGGCAGGTGCCCAGGGACAGGGCCAGGATCCAGGGGACGGCCCGGGGTCGCGAGATCCACCTCGTCCACCGTCTCAGCAACGCGGGAACCCTCCCCCTCGCCCGGCCACGCGGGCGCGAACATCTCGACGGGTGTACAGTACACCGATCCGCGCCCTTCGGAACGGAGCATCGATGATCCCCTGTCTCCCTGGCCCCCGCGGGGTCGCACTCGCCGTCCTGCTGACCGTGCTCGCGCCCCAGCCCCACGCCCGGGCCGCGGATGGCTGGCGGGACCTCCCCCACTTCGAGGCCACGCCCGAGCAGCTCCTCGCCGCGGCCGTGGAGGCGGACGAGCTGGCCGTGGACGTGGTCATCCTCCACAAGGACGTCCGCTACCGCTGGGACGACGAGGGGCGGGTGGAGTCGATCTTCCACCAGGTGTACGTGGTCCGGACCAAGGCTGCCCTCGAGGGCTGGGGCCTGACCGAGGCCCAGTGGTCCCCCTGGCACCAGGATCGCCCCGAGCTGCGGGCCCGGGTGGTCGGGCCGTCGGGGTCCGAACACTGGCTGGACCCGGCGTCCGTGGCCGAGGCGGCCGTGGCCCAGCTCGACCCCACCATGTTCGACGACGATCGCCTGCTCCGCGCGCCCCTCCCGGGCATGACCGCCGGGGCGGTGGTGGAGGAACAGATCATCTACCGGGACCGGGAGCCCTTCTTCGCCGGGGGGGGCGTCACCCGGGTCCCCGTGGGCGAATTCGTCCCGGTCCAGAGCAGCCGGATCCACCTGGAGGCCCCGACCAGCCTCCGCCTGCGCTGGCGGGCCACCGACATCGAACCCGACGTGCGCAAGCGCCGCTCCCGGGGCGTGGATCGGGTCGACCTGGAGTTCGTCGACCTCCAGCCGCTGACCGGCCTGGAGAGCTTCCTGCCGCCGGACCGGATGCCGGTCCCCTACGTGGAGTTCTCCACGGCTGCCTCGTGGGGAGACGTGGCGCGGCGCTACCACGATCTGCTGACCCCCACCCTGCGCGACGAGGGCCTCGAGCCCCTGGTCGAGCAGGTTCGCCAGGGATCGCAGGAACGGGGCGAGCTCGTTCGCCGGGCCCTCTCCGCGGTCCAGCAACGGGTCCGCTACACCGGCGTCGAGTTCGGTCAGCAGTCCATCGTCCCCTACCCCACCACCGAGACCCTCGCCCGGGGGTACGGCGACTGCAAGGACCAGGCGATCCTGCTGGTGGCGGTTCTGCGCGAGGTGGGCGTCGAGGCCGACGTGGCCCTGCTTCGCGCGGGCCCGGGGCCGGACATCAGCGCCGACATGCCCGGCCTGGAGCTCTTCGATCACGCCATCGTCCGGGTGGCCGGTGATCCGGAGATCTGGATCGATCCCACCGCACAGTACACGCCCGCCGGCGGGCTCCCGCTGGGCGACCAGGGGCGACTGGCCCTGCTGGCGCGCACCGACACCTCCGGGGTGGTCCCGACGCCGTCCCCCCCCTCGTCCGCCACGCTGTACCGGGAGGTGCGCCAGGTGTCCCTCCCGGTGGAGGGCCCGGCGCGGATCGTCGAGGAGACCTCGGCCACGGGCTGGATCGGTGATTCCCTGCGGTTCAGCTTCTCCGGCGGCGACGACGACGCCATCGCCGGGCATCTGGCCGAGTACGCCCGGGAGATGTACTCCGCCGACGCGGTGGAGAGCTGGGAGCTGACGCGGGGTGAGGACCCCGACGACGGCCCGTTCGCCATCCGGCTCGATCTCCCCGGAGCTCTGCAGAGCTACTCGACGGGCGCCGAGGCGTCCTCGGCCACCAACCCCCTGGTGGTCCTCACCTGGCTCCCCCAGCCCGTCACCCTCCTCCCGGCCGAGGGGGGCCAGCCCCTGCACACCCGGGAGCACCCCCTGGCGATCCCCCGTCACCGGGCAGAGCTGGTCGTCCGCGTGACCGCAGCCCCCGGATATCGGCTCCAGGAGCTACCCGAGAGCCGGTCCACCCGCTGCGGGCCGGCCGTGCTCGAGGAGACCTATTCCGCCCTCGACGACGGGACCGTCGAGGCGATCTTCGTGGTGGACACCGGCGACGGTGTGCTCTCGCCGGTGGAGGCCGAGCAGCTGCGCGTCGCGGTCAACGATCTGGAATACAGGGCCCCGATCGCCGTCACCTTCCACCAGGAGGGTGAGGTGCACCTGGCCCACGGTCGCATCTCGGAGGCCATCGGCGCGTACGACGCGTTGATGCAGGCCCACCCGGACCAGGCGCTGTACCGCTCCCTGCGCGGGGCGGCGATGCTTCCGGCCGGCTTCGGCGAGGCCGCCCGCGCGGAGGCCCGTCGGGCGGTGGAGCTGGATCCGGAGTCGCCGTCGGCGTGGCGCTACCTGGCCTACGTGCTCATGCACGACGTCCACGGCCGGGAGCTCCAGTGGCCCTTCGACCGGGACGGTGCGATCGAGGCCCTGGAGCGCGGTCTGCAGCTGGATCCCGGGGACGACCTGGCCAAGCAGAACCTCGCGCTGGTCCTCGAGCACGACGAGCGGGGCTGGCGCCACGGCGGGGGGGCGGACCTGCAGCGGTCCGCCCAGCTCTACCGGGAGATCCGAGCCCACCATCGGGCCCCGGATCTGGACCTTCGGCTGGGGTTCGTGCTGTACCACGCCGGCGAGCACGGGGAGCTCCAGGCCCTGGCCCGGGAGATGCCCCAGTCCCTGGGCCGGGACGCCCTGCTGTACGCCTCCATCGCCCTGTCCGATGGATCCGAAAAGGTCATCGCCGAGGCGAACCGCTCGGCCATGGGCGGCGCGGCCCGGGGGGACGAGCTCCAGGAGGCGGCCCGCCTGCTGCTCCACACCCGACACTACGCGGAAGCCGCGGCCCTGCTGCGGGCGGCCGCGGGGAACTCCTCCAACCCGGTGGCGCTGCGCCAGCAGGCTGGCCGGATCGAACAGATCCAGCCCTATGGCGAGGCCCTGGCGGCGGCCGAGGGTCCCACCGAGGTGGTGCTGCGGCTGATGGCGGCCCTCTTCGAGCCGGGCACCGAACCCGAGGAGCTGCGGGAGCTGTTCCGCGACGACCCGGACGCCGCCCAGGGGGACGAGACGGCGCTGGCAGAGACCCTGGCCGAGATGCGCGCCCTGATGCGGCGGGACGGCGTGGCCCCGGGGGTGGTCCTCGACCTGGGGTTCGGCTCCCTGGAGTTCGACGTGGAGGGGGACGACCGGACCGGGTACCGGGTGAAGGGGACGTCGCCGGACGGCAGTGCCCTCGACGCCCTGTTCGTGGTCAAGCAGCGGGGGGAGTACCGCGTCGCCGGGTCGTGGACCGTGCCGTCCGGGGTCGGCCACGAGGCCCTGGAGCGGGCCGCGCGCGGGGACCTCGAGGGGGCCAGGCAGTGGCTACGCTGGGCTGCCGAGGAGTACCCACCGGTCCCCCCGGGGTCGGCCGATCCCCTGGGTGTCGCGGCGTTCCAGCTGCTGTGGACGGACGAAGAGGAGCCGGACCGGGCCCGGATTCGACTGGCGGCCGCGGCCCTGGCCGCGCCGGTGTTCGGCTCGGACGCCGCGCCGGTCCTCGAGCGCGCCCGCAAGGCTGGACTGGCCGAGGGCGAGGAGGTGCCGGTCGACCGCGCCCTGTCGGTGGCCTACGCCGCCTCCGGCGACCACGAGCGCTCCCTGGAGGCGGCGCAGCGGATGGCCGCGGCGCTGCCCGACCACCCGCTCCCCCTGAGGCGGCAGGTCTACGCCCTGCTGGAGCTGGAGCGGCTGGACGAGGCGATGGAGGTGGCCCGGAAGCTCGAGGACCGCTTCCCCCGGGACGAGCGGGCCCGGAGCATCGTCGCCTCGGTCGCCGAGGCCCAGGGGGACGCCGCGCTCGCCATCGAGGTGCTGCGGGCGATGGACGCGGAACGGCTGGCGGGGCCCGTCTCGCTCAACCAGCTCGCCTGGTTCCTGATCTTCGCCGAGCCCGGGAGCGAGGAGGCGGTGGAGATCGCCACCCGGGCCACCACCGGCAGCCCGACCCTGGACGCGGCCTCCATGCACACCCTGGCCACCGCCCTGGCCGAGCAGGGGCGAACCCACGAGGCCCGCGAGGTGCTCGTCCTGGCCCTCGACCAGCTGGACAGCGCCGACGAGTTGCCCGACGTGTGGTGGTACGTGGTGGGCCGCATGGCCGAGGAGTACGGACTGGTCGACGTGGCCATCGACGCCTACGAACGGGTCCCCGACGGCGAAGGGCCCCTGACCACCGTCGCGCTCGCCCGCCGACGTCTCGCCATCCTGCGCGGCGACTGACCTTCCCCCGCAAAGGTGGGTGTTGCCCTCCGGTCGTCCCGGCCGGAAACTGTCCCCAGGGAGGGTCGAGCCATGGACCGCCGCCAAACCACCGGTCTCCTCCGGACGCGGATCGACGCGTGGATCCTCTGTGTGGCGCTGCTGACCACGGGACTGGCCTGCAACGGGCAACCGGACGACGACGACGCCACCGGAGACGACGACACCACGGCCGGCGACGACGACTCCGCCGGGGACGACGACACCCCCTGGGCCGACGTGTTGCCCGAGGTGGACCCCGAGGGGGATGCCGGCGACACGGCCGTCGACCTGCGCAATCTCCAGGCCCACGCGGGCGACGACCTGGCCCTGAGGACCACCGCCTGGCAACCCTTCGACGACGGGGACGACGGGGTCTGGCTGGGTGTGACGGTGGGGCACGGTTCCCTGGCGCACCGGCTGACCTGGGCCCCCGCGGAGGACGAATCGCTCCAGCTGTGGTCCAGCGCCAATCGCTGGGCGGAGCCCCTCGATCCTCCCCCCTCGCTGGGGTGGGAGGCGGACCTCGAGATCGGCATCGTGCTGGCGGCGGACCTGGACGATCTGGGTCTGGGAGGCAGCTGCGAACTGCTGGCCCGGGTCGAGGCCGGGTGCGGCGGGGGCTCCTGCGCGGACGTGGCGCCGGATGACGGGGCGCCGGTCCCCTTCGTGGCGGACGCCGGGATCCCTCCGACCGTCACCGCCGTCGAACCCGCCGTGGACGACAGCGGCGGTGGAGACGGGGACGGGATCCTCGACCCCGGGGAGTACGTGGAGCTCGCCATCGTCCTCGGGAACACCGGCTGTGACGCCACCGGCGGCGAGCTGGCCGCCACCCTCTCGATCCACCCCGACAGCACCGCGGATGCGGCGCTGCTCACCGACGAGGCCACCTACGGCCAGGATCCCATCGCCCCCGGACAGGACGCATCGCCCGACGCGCCGGTGGAGCTGGCCCTGGGGGCGGGCGCGGAGCCGGGGCAGCGCCTGCTCGTGCAGCTGGAGGTGACGGATGCCGATGGGGGGAGCTGGACGACCCTCTCCCCGCCGCTCATCGTGGGCAAGCCCCGCGAGGAACCCCTGGCCCAGGTGATGGTGGACGGGGATGACGCGGGCACGGATTTCGACGCCGCGCTGGTGACCTACACCCTGGTGGACGGGGAGCTCCTGCTGAGCGTGTTCAGCTACGGCGTCCACTCGGGGGACCAGGCGGTGGAGGTCCACCTGGACACGGACCTGGACGGGTTCGCCGACTGGATCCTGGCCAGCCACGATCCGGATGCGGGCACCTTCACGGGATCGATCCACACCTTCGATCCCTGGGACGGCTGGCTCCCCGTCGGGCCTCCGTCGACGTTCGCGTTCGCGTCGGGGACCGATCACCTGCTGATCGGTGTACCCCTGGCGACCCTGGGCGATCCCACCTTCGCCCTGTTGAGCCACGTGGTCGTGTACGACCCTGCCGGCGACGCCGTGGACACGGTCCCGGACGACGCGACCCCCGGGGAGACCTCGGGCATGGGCCTGATCGCCACCGCGGACGCCCCCTTCCTGCGGTACGCCTCCACCCAGCTGACCGAGATCGAGGGAGACGGGGACGGGGAGGTCGAGGCCGGCGAGCTGTGGTCGCTCAAGGTCCAGCTGTTCAACGACGGACCGGCCGTCGCCGCCGGGGCCACCGGGACCCTGTCCAGCGCCGATCCCCTCGTGGCCCTGACCGACGCCGACCTGACCTTCGGCCCGGCCGATCCCGACGGCGGCACCGCGTGGTCGCTGACCGGGGCCACCGTGGACGTGGATCCCTCGACCCCCGCGGGCAGCGAGATCCTCCTGGAGTTGCCGCTCTCCGCCGCGGGGTACCCCTTCGTCGTCGACGTGCCCCTGACCGTGGACTGATCAGGCCCCGTTCCAGCGTTCCCAGCGCCGGATCTCGCGGGCCCGATGGGTGCCGAACTTGGCGGGCTCGGGGATCGAAAGCTCCAGCGGGTCGCCGCCGAGCGGGTGGGGCAACCGCAGGCCCAGGGCCCACAGGAACAGGCCGGACCGCCGCAAGATCTGCCCCTCGATGCCGTACAGATCGTCCCCGAGCACCGGAGCGCCCAGGTGCGCCAGGTGGCGCCGCAGCTGGTGGGTCCGCCCCGTGGAAGGGTGAAGGTCGACGGTGGTCAGCCAGCCGCTGCGCAGGCACCGGGTGTGCTCGACGGCCCGATAACGGGTGACCGCGGATCGCCCCTCCACCGGCTCATCCACGGTGCCCTCCCCCTCCAGCCGTCCCACGGCCAGGGCGCGGTAGCGCTTGTTCACCCGGCGTTCCTCGAACATCCGGCCCAGCTCCACCCGCGCCGCCGCGCTGCGGGCCACCACCAGCAGTCCCCCCGTCCGGCGGTCCAGCCGGTGGACGGGGCGCGGCCACTCCAGGGCGTCGTCCGCGGCCGACTCGCCCAGGGTGAAGTGCAGCGCGTTCTCCACGGTCCGGTGCTGGTTGCCCGACACCGGCAGCCCCGGTGGTTTGATCACCACGGCGAGGGCGTCGTCGGCGTGGACCACGTCGAGCCGGAGCTCGTAGGGTCTGGGGGGCGGGCGGCCGATCCGCAGGAGGTCGATGCGGTCGCCAGCCTGGACGAAGCGGGAGGGTTCGCAGGGCTGGCCGTTGAGCCGCAGGTCCCCCCGTCGGGCCGCCTTGTGGGCCTGCTTCACCGATGCCAGGGCCCCGAAGGCGCGGTGGGCGTAGCGATCCAGACGGATGCGCTCCACCTCCCCGGGGACCACGTGCGTGTCCTCACGGCTCACGCGGACCTCCAGGGCGCCTAGCCTGCGGGATCAGCCGGCCCGGCGCCAGGCGTAAACGCCCCGGCGGGGGATGTGCCGGTGTCCCCGGGAGACCCGGATCGGCACGGGGCGGGTGGCGACCCCGATCCCCGGGTCCGGTGGCGGGTCGGGCGGTCGGGTCTGCATCGATCCGCCCATGGACCTCAGCCGCGAGACCCGCTCGCGGGTGGCCGGATGCGAGCTGAGGGGGGATCGAGCCCCGCCCGGTACCCGCCCCAGGAGCAGGGCGAACCAGGACCGCTGGGAGGCCTCGATCCGGTGCAGGGCGTCGGCGAGGCCCACCGGATCCCCGGTCAGCCGGGCCGCCTCGGCGTCCGCGGCGAACTCCCGCTGACGCGACAGGGCCGCCTGGAGCAGCACGGCAGCCACCGGCGCCACCGCGAACACCGCCCACAGCAGCAGGGCCTTGGGCGCCGCCATCAGCAGCAGGGGGAACGCCAGTACCACCAGCAGACCCAGGACCCGGCGGGCCGAGACCAGCATCGAGGTCACGGTGGCCGCGAACGACTGCAGCAGGATGTCCCGGTGGCGGATGTGGGCCAGTTCGTGGGCCAGCACTCCGCGCACCCCCCGGGGGGAGAGCCCCTGGAGCAGGCCGGTGGAGACGGCCACGCTGGCGCTGGCGGGATCCCGCCCCACCGTGAAGGCGTTGGGTCGCGCCGAGGGGAAGACCCACAGCCGCGGCAGGGGGATCTCCGCACGCCGGCTCAGCCCTGCGACCTCCTTCCACAACCCCGGCGCCTCCTGGCGCCCGAGGGGCCGGGCCCGCACCGAGCGCAGCACGTAGCGGTCCGCGTAGCGCGCGCCGCCCACGCTCGACCCCACCGCCAGGGCCAGGGCCACGACCGCCCCCATGCCCCCCGCCAGCAGGAACCCGCCGGCTGCGGCGAGGGCCGCCAGGCCGCCCAGCAGCGCCAGGGTGCCCAGGGTGGATCTCAGACGCGCCGCGCGGGCTCGTCTCCTCAACTCGACATCGCTGTTCATCGCCTTCATCGTCTTCTCCTCGAAGCCTCTCCGATCAACGTAAGACCGGATCGCGAGGCCACAAGGCGGGACCGACGCCGCGGGTTTCGCCACAAACCCTTCACAGTCCGCTCCGGAGACCGTAACTTGAGCCCATGCGCATTCCCCTCTTGCTGGTCGTCCTCATCGCCCTGG
The DNA here is from genome assembly GCA_964542165.1 of uncultured Rickettsiales bacterium. Lineage (GTDB taxonomy): Bacteria > Myxococcota_A > UBA796 > UBA9615 > CAYRNR01 > CAYTBN01. The sequence goes on along the minus strand of CAZITQ010000110.1, from coordinate 12,619 downwards.
GCCTCGCACCGGCGGCCCACGCGGGCATCCGCATCGGTCCCTACCTCCAGGCCGTCACCACGGACTCGATCCAGGTGCTGTGGGAGACCAACGTCGACTCCACCGGCGAGGTGCACTACGGCACGGACCTGACGATGTCGTCCACCGTGCCCAGCACGGGCACGGGGAAGATGCACCAGGTAGAGCTGACCGGACTGTCGCCCTCGACCCTGTACCACTACGAGGTCCAGACCACCGACGGGACCTCGTCCCCCTTCACCTTCCTGACCGCGCCGCTGCCCAACGAACCCTTCAACCTGGTGTTCATCGGCGACACCCGCACCAACCACTGGGACCACGAGGACGTGGTGGAGAAGATGATCGAGGTGGTGGGCTACCCGGACCTGATCGTCAACACCGGTGACCTGGTGGACGACGGCGGCGAGGCCGACCAGTGGGAGGAGTTCTTCTCCATCGAGCACGACATCGCCGCCCGGGGGACCATCGCCGCGGCCAGCGGCAACCACGACGACGGCGGCGGCTACGCCCTGTTCGACCAGTACTTCGAGGCCGCCTCCCAGAACCCGGGTGAGCACTGGTACTCCTTCGACTACGGCAACCTGCACCTGCTGGTCATCGACACCCAGGACGACTTCATGGCCGGCTCGGCCCAGTACGAGTTCATCCACGCGGATCTGCAGGCCGCGTCCCAGGATCCCACCATCGAACACCTCTGGGTGGCTGGCCACTGGCCGGCCTACTCCTCGGGCGCCCACGGCATCGCCGACCACGAGGAGTGGGGGGCGGTGCGGGACTGGCTGCAGCCCCTGTTCGAGGCCTACGGGGTGCAGATCTACTGGTGCGGTCACGATCACCACTACGAGCGCTCGGTCGTCAACGGCGTGACCTACATCGTGACCGGGGGAGGCGGCGCGCCGGCCGATCTGACCGACTTCCTGCCCGAGGAGCTGGCCGAGATCATCCAGGACCTGGGGATCATCGACACCAGCGTGCTCTACGGGGACATGATCGAGATGATCCCGGGCTGGCAGCTGCTGATGCTCGCGCTGGGGATGGAGTACGACGGCAACGACTGGAGCCTGGTGGGCTACATGACCAACCACTTCGTCTCGGTCCAGATCACCGGCAGCCTGTTCGAGGCGGTGGTCCACGACGCGGACGGGACGATCCTGGACAGCTGGTCGTACGGGATCAGCGATCCTTCGGAGATCGACGACGACGGCGACGGCTACTCCGAGAACGAAGGCGACTGCGACGACGGCAACGCCGACGTGCACCCCGACGCGACCGAGGAGTGCAACGGGATCGACGACAACTGCGACGGCCAGGTGGACGAGGGCTGCGACGACGACGACACGGCCGACGACGACACGGCCGACGACGACACGGCCGACGACGACGCGGCGGACGACGACGCCACGGACCCGGTGGGGTCCGACGACGACACCTTCCCGGGGGGGTGCGAGTGCGCGCTGAACGGCGACGCTGCGGACCTGATCGGGGCCCTGCCACTGCTCGGACTGGGAGCTGCGCTGGTGTTGATGCGCCGACGGCGGTAGAACCGGCTCCATGCAGACCCTGATTCTCGTGGCCTGGACTGCGCTCGCGGCGACGCCCGCCGGGCCCGGCGAGGCCTCCTATCTGGCCGGAGTCGACCGGGTCGCGCGGGGTGAACTCGCGGCGGCCGCGGAACGATTCGAGGGCTCCCTGCAGGAGGCGCCGGACGGCCGCTACGCAGCCAGCGCCCTGCTGATGTGGGCCGACACCGAACGCAAGCGCGGCGACGACGCCCGGGCCATCGAGCTGTACGAGGAACTCCTCAGCCGCTTCCCCACCCACCGCACCGCCCGCAACGCCGAGGCGCGGCTGGAACTCCTGAGCCACCGGGCGGCGATGGACGAGGTCTGGGGGGAGTACTGGGCGATCCTCGAGGGGTACCACGAGGACGAGCAGGAGGCGGCCATCCAGCGGATGGAACGCCTGCTGGCAGACCACCCGGACCACGACGTGACCGCGGACGCCCACTGCTGGCTGGGGAGCCAGTACCGGCTCCGATCGGACTACGACGGGGCCGTGATCCACTACGAGGCGGCCCTGGAGCGTAATCCGCAGGTCGAGTGCAACCTCCGGGCGCTGCAGTACATCGCGGTGACGGCGCGCAAGCGCGGGGAGCTGGATCGCGCCGGTGACGCCGTGGAGCGGATGCGTGGCCTGGGAGACCCCGGGCTCGCGGCATACGAGCACCACGTCGCCGAGCTGGACAAGGCGCGCCGCCTGGTGCGACTGGGGCGCACCTTGGGATTCGGCGGGTTGGTGTCGATGCTGGTCCTCATCGCCGGACTCCGGACCCGGTCCATGGACCTCGACACCGTGCGGCGGGCGGCTCTGGCCGGGGGCATCGTGCTGTTCACCCTCGGCGGCGCCGCCCTGCTCGGCGGCCGGGACCTCCGCCCCGCCCTGGCGACCCTCGGGCTGGGCCTGGGGTCGGTGGTGGTCCTAGTCATGCTGCGCAAATCCCGCTTCTCCCTGTGGCTCCGCATCGCCTACGTGCCGGCGATCCTGTGGCTGAGCGTCTTCGTGATCTTCGCGACGCTGCGGCTCTTCGACTGGATCTGACGCGCCGGGCCGCCCTGGAGTTCCGATGACCGCCGTGGCCCACGACCTGGTGATCTTCGACCTGGACGGCACACTGGCCGACACCGGGGCGGACATCGCCGCTGCGATGACCCGCGCCCTGGAGGGCCTGGGGCTCCCCGCGCCGCCCCCGCGCCGAATCGTCGAGGCCGTGGGCTGGGGTGCCGAGGTCCTGTCCCGCAAGGTGCTCTCCCCCGAGCACCGGTCCCGAGCTCCGGAGGTGTTCGCCCGGTTCCGGGAGGACTACCGCGCCCAGCTGGTGGTCGAGACCCGCCTGTACCCGGGGATCCGCGCCCTGCTTGAGGAGCTTCGCGGCGCGGGCGTGACCCTGGGGGTGGCGACCAACAAGCCCGCGGCCCTCAGCACCGAGCTCCTGCACCAGCTGGGGTTGACGCCGCTGCTGGACCACGTGGTCGGCCCCGAGGACGTGGAGCACCGCAAGCCGGCCCCGGACGCGCTGCAGCTGCTCTGCCGGCGAGCGGGGGTGCCCGCACGGCGGGCGGCGATGGTGGGGGACATGGAGACCGACGTGGACGCGGCGAGGGCCGCCGGCGTGCGCGCGGTCCTGGTGGTCTGGAGCGATTTTTTTCGCGGCGACGACCTGGCGGACCGCGCCGACGTGGTCCTCGACAGCGTGGACGCGTTGCGGGCGCAGCTCCTGCCGGGGCTCACGGACCCAGGAAGCGGCGGGTGACCCGGACGGTCAGCTCGACGCCCAGGGCCAGGGCGTCCTCGTCCAGGTCGAACTCCGGGTGATGGTGGGGTGCGACGATGCCCCGCTCCTCGTTGCGCGAGCCCACGAACGCGAAGCAGCCGGGAACCCGGTCCAGGAACTCGCCCATGTCCTCGCCGCCCAGAGTGGTGGTCTCCTCGACCCCCCCGTCGCCCACCAGCTCGCGGGCCACGTCGGCGACCATCGCGGCCATGGCCGGGTCGTTGACCAGGGGACTGTTGAGCCGCCGGTAGTCCAGCTCGGGTCGGCAGCCGTGGGCCGCGCAGGTCCCCGTGATCACCTCCTCGATCCACCCGGGGAGCGAGGACCAGACGTCGCGGTCGAAGCAGCGCACGGTGCCGGACAGCCGCGCCTCGCCCGGGATCACGTTGAAGGCCGTACCCGCGTGGATCTCGCCCACGGTGACGACCGCCGCCTGCTGGGGATCGGCCCTGCGGCTCACCACCGTCTGCAAGGCGGTGACCACGTGACAGGCCGCCACCAGGGCGTCCCGGGTCTCGTGGGGCGTGGCGGCGTGCCCCCCCTGGCCCCGCACCACCAGGTGGAACTCGTCCACGGCGGCCATGGAGGGTCCGGGGCGGGTTCCCAGGGTGCCGGTGGGCACGAAGGACCAGTAGTGCAGCCCGAAGGCCGCGTCCACGTCCGGGGCGTCCAGGACCCCCTCGTCCAGCATCCGGCGCGCGCCGCCGCCCCCCTCCTCGGCGGGCTGGAACACCAGCTTGACCGTGCCCTCGAGCGATGCGCGCTCGCCCGCCAGCACCTCGGCGACCATCAGCAGCGTCGCCACGTGGCCATCGTGGCCGCAGGCGTGCATCACCCCGTCGTGGACCGAGCGGTAGGGGGTGTCCGCGCGCTCCGCGACCGGCAGGGCGTCCATGTCGGCGCGGAGCATCAGGCACGGCCCCGGGCCGCCCCCGCCCTCCAGGACCCCGACCACCCCGGTGCCGGCCACCCCGGGGGTGACGTCGAGGCCCAGCTCCTCCAGACGCGCGGCCACGACGGCCGCGGTCCGGTGCTCCGCGAAGCCCAGCTCCGGGTGCCGGTGCAGGTCGCGGCGGACCTCGATCAGGCGACCGCGCTGCTCGTCGGTCAGGCCTACCTCGTCGCGCCAGGTGCCCATGTGCGGCCTCGCCTCACTTCTCCTCGAAGGCCAGCAGGCAGATGGGCACCCCCAGCTCGGTGCCCAGCTCGTTCAGCAGCGATCTCTGGCTGTCCCTCAGCTCCTCTCCCGGGCGCTGGATCGCCGCGAGGGTGACGTCGCCGTCGCGAAACACCAGCAGCTCGGGCATGTTCTCCACCCGCCTCCCGGACATCCGGTAGACCCGCGCGAGGATCCCGGCCAGCTGGCGGGGAGAGAGGCCCGCCTCCAGCTCCCGGACCACCGAGAGCAGCCGATCCCGCTCGGAGTCCGGATCCAGGAACCCCGGGCGGAACCCGGGGTTGCACAGGACGTACTCCTCCCAGTTCTCCTCCAGCAGCCCCACGAACGAGCCCACCCGCCGCAGGTTGCGCTCGAAGGCCTCCATCCGGGCCGCGCCCACGGTCTGATGCAGGGCGGTCGGCGACCGCATCTGCATCATCATGTCCCCCACCGAGTCCAGCCCCTGGATCCCCTTGAGCTCGTCCACCGCCACCACCGACGCCAGCCGTTTCCAGAACGTGTTGCCGGCGTGGTGGACGGTGGCCCCCTCCGCGGTCAGCAGCTGGACGGCGTAGCGATCCAGGCTCAGGGGACCGCCCTCGCAGCGGACCAGGAACCTCACGGCGTGGGGTTTGCTGGTGTCCCTCGCCACCGGGATCGTGCGGCGCTCGATATCCAGGGGTTCCACCTCCAGCGGCTGGGTGTCGGCCTCGGTGGGATCCTCCTGCGGGAGGGGGGGCGTCGGCTCGGCAGCGGCGGACGGTGCGGGAGCGGGCGCGGGATCCGGGGTCGCCGCGCTCCGCCGCCGGCGGGCGACGTACCATCCCACCGCCGCGGCGGCGGGCAGGGCGACCCCTGCGGCGATGGCCAGTGCCAGTGCCTGTCCGGTCAATTGGGCCCCCAGGTCGCGATGTGGTTGTTGGTCGAGATGTCCTGGAACGGCAGCCAGAACGGCGGGCTGGAGGGATCGCCTCCGCCCCCCTGGCTCGCCTCCGAAAGATCGAAGGCCGAGACCCAGATCTGGGGCCGGCCGTCCGCCAGGCTGGTCAGGTAGCCGTAGGGCCGCTTGGAGCTGAAGGTCAGCCACAGCACGTCCGCGTCGGGCTGGGGCGCCCAGCCGGGCCAGGAGTTGGTCAGGTTGCCCTGGCCGTTGGCCGCGCCCAGCTCGAACCCGACGGTCCCGTCGGCACTGACCACCCGCAGGGTGGCGGACGGGTCGTCGTAGGTGTTCCAGCTCTCGTAGGTGCCGTCGGTGTCCCAGCTCACGTTGTAGGCGATCCACTCGCCGTCCGGGCTGAAGGCCGGGTAGTAGACCGTGGACCCGTCCTCCGCGTCCACGATCACCTCGGGGACGGTCCCGATGGTGCCGTCCTCGGCCACCTGCAACAGGGCGATGCGGCTCCCGTGGAAGCTGGCGACCCAGGCCGGGTCGTAGCTGTCCTGGTCGATCATCACCACCGCGAGCAGGTCGCCCTGGGGGGACCAGCTGGGCATGGTGGCCAGAAAATCCAGGTCCAGGTCGTAGAGGTGGTTGCCGTTGTGGGCGTTGGTCACCGACAGGGTGCCCCAGTAGCTGCTGATCATCCGCGTGCCGTCGGGCGAGAACGTCTTGAAGTTCCCGTGGCGCTCTTCCGCGTAGGGGATGATCGCCTGTCCGTCATCCAGCGGGGCATCCATGGATATCAGCCCCAGGTTCTCGTTGCCCCCGTCGTAGGTGACCGCCATCCGGCTGCCGTCGGGGCTGATCACGTGACAGCTCACGCAGTGGCCGTAGTTGTTCTGGCCGTAGAACTCCTCGGCCTCGCTGGCGCCGAAGGGGATGCGGTACACGCCGCCGATGGACGCGTTCCAGTAGTAGATCGATCCCTCGGCGTCCAGGCGCGAGATGTGGATCGTGGAGGGATCCGCCGGCACAAGCACGTCGCTGTCGACCACCGGCCCCGCGCCGTCGTCGTGGAAGGCCACGCAGCCCAGCTCCAGGGTGGTGGTGCCCCCGGCGTTGGCCGCCGCGATGGTGTGCCACAGCGCTTCGTCGGGCTCCCAGGAGGTCCCCGGGGTGTACACGTCGACCTGGGTCACCTCGGAGCGGAAGCGGAGGCGGAAGAGGTTGCACACCGGTCCCGGGTCCCACATGAAGGTGATCCGGGGGGTATTGCGGGGCATCTTCACCTGGTCCAGGGGGTAGAGCAGGGTGGCCCCGTCCCCGGATCCCGCGACCTCACTGCCGTCGAACAGCTCCGCTGCCCCCGCGGGTGCCCCGTCGGCCTCCACCTCCTGACGGTAGACCACCGTCATCGTGGTCTGCCCCCAGACGCCCAGGTAGGTCGCCCTGACATGGGTCGTGCCGCCGGTGGCGTCGGTGGAGCCGAACACCCCGTCGAGGTCGATCTCGCCCACGTTGAGGTTCGAGCTGGTCCACGAGACCTCGGTGCTCTCCTCCACCGACCCGTCGGCCCGCGTGATCTGGGCGGTGAACTCCACCTGGGCCGGGAAGCCCGGGGAGACCTCCACCGTGGGGCTGTCGGGGAGGACCTGGACCGAGGCCACGTCGCCGCGACCCTCGGGGGTCTCCTGCGCCGTGGGGCAACCGGCAAGCATCAGCGCGAACCCAAACCACCCAAACCCAAACCACCTCATGCTGAGAGTCCTACCATGCGCCGCCCGCGCGCGTAACCTTGGTGTATGCTCCTCGAGCCCCCTGGAGTCCCCCCAATGGAAGAGATCATCGCCCTCATGATCCCCATCGTCGGCATCGTGGTACTCGGCGGCGCCGGGCTGGGAGGCCTCTGGATCGTCATGTCGCAGAGGACGCGCACCAAGGAGCTCGAGGTCCGCAAGATCGAGGCGCTCGCGCGTCTCGTGGACGCCTCGGCGAAGATCGGCAGCCTGCCGCTTCCCGAGGACCAGAGGGACGCGGTGGAAGCGGAGATCGGAGAGGTGCTGGACAAGGCCGACGCCCAGGCCGGAGCTGCCAGCCCCGTGCCGATGCGCGTGGAAAAGGAGCTCTGAGGCCTCCTCGACAGGCGACGGATCTCAGGCGTCCCAGCCGCCCTGTTCCCGCAGTCCTCGGACCTCGACGCGGGCCCGCCGCTGGAGAGTCACGTAGTCGGTCTTGGCCACCCGGTTGAGGGGGATCTTCCCCGGGCCGACGATCACGTAGTGCGCAGGCCGCATGTACGAGGCGATACCCCGGGCATGCTGCTCCAGGTCGGCCACGCTCAGCTCGACCCCCGGCTTGTGCTCCACGAAGGCCACGATCCCCTCGCTGAAAACCGCGTGCTCCACGCCCACCACGGCGCACAGCCCGACCCGGTCCTTCAGGGCGGCGAAGTGCTCCTCCACCTGGGCCGGGAAGACCTGGTACCCCTTGGGCTTGATCACCAGCTTGGCGCGGCCCGAGAAGTGCAGCCCCTGTTCGTCCACGTACCCCATGTCGCCCGTATACAGGATCCCGTCCGACGAACGCGCCTTGGCCGTGGCCTCGGGGTCGTTGACGTACCCGAGGAAGGTCTGCGGTCCCTCGAAGCAGATCTGACCGGTCTCGCCGTCCGGGAGCACCGCGCCCGCCGAGCCGTCGTCGGACAGGGGGGCCCGGATGGTCATCGGATAGACCGGCATGTCGTACCCCACGCCGGCCAGGATGTCGTCCACGGTCCCGTCCAGGGGGGTGTAGGTGCAGAACCCCGCCGCCTCGGTCAGTCCCAGACCGGTCCCGAAGCCCGGCGCCATGGCCGCGAGCTGCTCCAGGAAGGCGCGGGACACCTGCTGGCCACCGTACAGCGCGAAGTTGAGGCTCGACAGGTCGTAGTCGCCGTAGTTCGGCAGCCGCCACTGCATGGCGAACAGGGCCGGGATCTGGCCGAAGGAGGTCACCTGGTGGTCCTCGATCGCCTCCAGGGTCCTCTCGGGGTCGAAGATGTGCATCAGCACAGCCTGCGTCCCGTAGAACAGCGGCGTCATCAGCTGCTCGGTCTGGCCGCCCACGTGGGACGCCGGCAGGTTGACCAGCATCCGGTCGCCGGGGGCGTCCATACCGAAGGCCGCGCCGAGGCACATGTTCTGGCAGGTGATGTTGCGGTGGGACAGCAGGGCCGGCTTGGGGTAGCCCGTGGAGCCGGTGGTGAAGATCACCAGGGCGCCGTCGTCCTGGGTGACCGCGGACGCCAGCTCGCCGAATCGGGCCGCCAGCGGATCGGCCGCGTCGTCCTGGACCCGAGCGCCCAGGGCCATGGCGTCCATGGCCAGGGACTGGGCCCGGATCGCCCCGTCGGGGACCTCCTGGTCCGCCGGGGAGAACTGCACGAAGTGCTCCACGAAGGGGCAGTGCTCCATCACCGCCTTGCCCAGCTCCCGGAAGTCCGCGTGGTCGGTCCGGCCGAGGAAGGCGTAGCCCCGGGCCCGGACCAGGCCCAGGCTGCGGATCACCTCCGGAGGCTTGAGCCGCAGGTCCAGGGGGACCGCGACCACGCCGATCTTGAAGCACGCGTACTCCAGCAACACGTGCTGGGTCAAAAACGGCAGCGAGGTGGCGAAGTAATCCCCCCGACCGAAGCCCATGTCCACCAGCTTGAGCGCCAGGGCGCTGGTGGCGCGGTCGAACTGGGCCCAGGTGAGCTCCTCGCCCGTGTCCGAGTTGGCGATGGCGATCTCGTCTGGCTTCTCCCGCGCCCACTTGGCCACCACCCCGTGGAGCAGGTGGCGGTCGGCGAAGGTGCCCTCGTAGTCCGCCAGGGTGCACTGGGGAACGCCGTGTTTCTTCGCGAATTCGACCATCTCGGTTCCCCTCCGAGCCTCAGTTGGTGACCAGGACGGTCGCCGACTGTACGAAATCCTGGGCCGGGAAGCTGTCCTCGGCGCACTCCTCGGCGTACGCGCTGTGGCAGGCCGCGTTGATCGTGTAGGTGCCCGGTGTGAGGCCGGTGACGTCCAGATTCTGGACGTTGCCGCAGCACATGCCGTCGTCGTCGATCACCTCGTACTCCCACGACGCGTCGATGGTGATCGTCTGGCCGTTGACCGAGTAGGTCGGGGTCAGGACCCAGTTGATGCCCTCGCAGGGCGGCTCCATCGACACCCGCACCAGCAGGGCCTGTCCGGCCGCGATCTCCAGGGTCGGTACGAAGACCGCACAGGGTGCCTGGTCCTCCTGCTGGCTCGAGTCGTCGTCTCCGGTGGCGTCGTCGTCGCTGGTGGCGTCGTCGTCGTCGCCGGTGGCGTCGTCGTCGGTGGGGGTGGTGTCGTCGTCCCCGGTCGCGTCGTCGTCCCCGGTGGCGTCGTCGTCCCCGGTGGCGTCGTCGTCGCCGGAGGCGTCGTCGTCGTCGTCCTTGGGGCAGCCAATGAGCAGGGCCAGGGCTCCCAGAAGGATCAACAAGGTGTGCAGGCGCATGGGGTGTTCCTCCAAGGCGGCACAGGCTAGCACGCCACCTCCCCAGCTTCGAGGGTGCCGATCGCACCCGCGCGTGCTAGCCTTGAGGGCACTCGGAGGATTCCATGGTCGCGCGTGTCGTACTCGGCTGTCTTCTCGTCACCTGGCTCCTGCCCCTCGAGGCCCGCGCCCCAGGCGCCCCGGACCAGAAAAAAAGCCCCGAACAATAACACGACGCCGGGCAGCCGCTCGCCGAGTGGAAGACGCTCAAGGGGATGAAGGCCAAGGTCGCGACCCTGACGAACATCGGGTACTCCACCACCGAGATCCGCGACTACATCATCGAGGCGGTGAACACCTGGGACCCCGCGCCGGAGTACGTGCTGCTGGTGGGGGACATGAACACCCTGGCGATGCAGTACTTCCCGGACCAGGGGTGGGGCGGCTACTCGGACACCTACTACGGCGACATCGACGACGACATCTTCGTCGAGCTCCACCCGGGCCGCTTCCCCGCCACCAGCGAGGAGCAGGTCATCACCATGGTGGAGAAGACCCTGAACTACGAGCGCTACCCCACCGACGACCCGGCCTACTACCTCGACGCGGTGATGTACCTCAGCGAGGACTGGGACGACGACGACTGGCTGCACTACTACGGGGATGCCCAGTGGGCCCAGGGCCTGATGATGACCGCCGGCTTCGAGAACGTGCCGGTCTACACCCGCGGGACGACCCCCGATCCCACGGGAACCGTTCGGGACTTCTTCAACGCCGGCGCGTCCTGGGCCTGCTACCACGGCATCCCCGGCGAGCCCATGGGCTGGGCGGGGGTGAGCTTCTACCCCGACGACCTGGACAACGGCCCCATGCTCCCCGTCATGGCCGTCTACACCTGTCAGACCATCACCGGCTGGGTCGAGGGGGGTGAGAAGTGGGTCCGCGCCGGCGAGCCCGGCAACGTCCGCGGCGCCGTGGCCTACGTGGGCAACAGCATCAACTGCTCCTACTGCGCCCACTGGCGTTCCGCCATGCGCCGTGGCTTCTGGGGCCACATCTTCGAGGACACCAACGACACCGAGTACCTGCCGCTGGCCCACGCCGTGGAGGCGGGCCGCATGCACTACTACAACGAGTTCCATGCGACACAGCAGTACGTCGCCAACATGATCTACGGCGACCCGGAGCTCAACGTCTGGACCGGCATGCCCCAGGACGTGGTCGTGAGTCACCCGCCCCTCGTCCCCCGGGAGGCCCAGGAGGTGACCATCTCCACCAGCCTCGACGGCCACGCCCGCCCCGACATCCAGGTCTGCATCTCGGGCCCCGAGGGCACCTACGCGTACGGCAGCACGGACGAGTCCGGAGAGGTCACCCTCTCCATCGACCCGACCGCGGACGAGAACCTGTTCATCACCGCCACCGGACGGAACATGCGCCCCTACGAGGGCCAGATCGAGGTCGCGTTCGAGCCCGAGTCCGACGACGACGACACCACCGGGGACGACGACACCACCGGGGACGACGACACCGGCGGGGACGACGACACGGGTGACGACGACGCGACCGGGGACGACGACACCACCGAAGACTCCTTCACCGGCGACGACGACGACGACGGCATCGTCAACGCGCCCGACAGCAGCGTCGGCCTGAGCGCGAACCAGTGCGCCTGCCGCCAGGACGGCGACTCCTCCCCGGCCTCCCTGCTACTGCTGGCCCTCGGCGCGCTGTTCCTGCGCCGGCGCTAGCCCGCTGGTCTCACCACGCGCGGCGTGGCGAGGAGTCGAAGGCGGTGTTCAGGTGCGCTGGCGGTGGGCGAAGGCGGGCTGTTAGCCCGTCGAGGACGCCGACAGTGTGCATGAGCGCCGAAGGCCGCCAGGCGGCCGACTGCGGCCCACAGTAGGCGTGGGTGGTGAGACAAGCGGGCTCTAGCAACCCGTGTCCCCATAACTCTCCGGCAACGAGAGCCCCACCCAGTCCTCCCCCTCCGCCGTGAAATAGCCCCACCCCCCCACCGGATCCCCCCACTCCACGTCCCAGCTCAGCTTGTACTCCTGCTCCCGAAACGGCTCGCACTCCGCATCCGCCTCCCGCGAATCCAGCACCTCCACCGTCCCCGTCGTCAACGGCGCCCCCAGGATCGCGAAGATCCCCGCCTCCCCCCCGGTCACCAAAAGCTCCTGCCCCACCTCCAGCGTGGTGTTGTCGAACTCCACATGGAAGAACAGGTCGGTACAGATGTGGGTATCCACCTTCATGTTCCGGTGGTTGGGGATCAGCATCAGCGCCCCCATCTCCGAGTCGTTCACCGAGAACATCCCGAACGCCCCGAAGTCCGCCGAGCAACTCTCGAACATGTCGTCCCTGTCGTAGTCGTACACGTCCTCGCCGACGACCTCTTCGAGGCCGGTGAGGGAGGAGTAGGAGCCGCAGCTGCGGGAGCAGCCCGATTGCGCCGCCAGACCCACCACCCCCAGCACGACCACACAACACCCGAACCAGACACGCTTCATTCGCCCACCCTCACGGCCCATCACCTCGCCCCGGTGGCAGCATACCACCCCACCGACCGCGCCCGAGGCGGACCTCCTGGAGTCGCCACATGTCACACGGAAATACTGTGTCGGCCGGGGAACACAAAAAAAGAGCGACACCCAGGCCGCTCTCCGAACTCGTGCGTGTTTGGGGCCTGGAGCCGGGAAGCGGACTCGAACCGCCGACCTGCTGATTACGAATCAGCTGC